>JBFYPM010000040.1:0-14115 GCA_041303295.1 Bacteroidales bacterium | reverse complement strand
AGAGGCAGGATTGGCGAGCAGATACCATCCGCTTTGATCGTAGTATCTCATCACCGCCACCTGGGTGTCGGGGAAATAAACCGGTTCCCTCTTTGCAATCAGAGCCATGGAACCAAGTATCTCATTTACTGTATCAATGGTCGGCTGCACCGGCATCTCGTAAGAATCATTGACCTGCGGCACCGTACCGTCAGGCCGTTCCACCGCTGACAGGAAATGAACCATCTTACGGAGCATCGGGAGCGAGTTCACAGGTGGCTCAAGACCGTTGGCTGTGCAGAGCAGGAACGCGTCGCGGAAAAGATGAGTTTCGAAAGGGTAATAGCCGAACATCTGCTCCACGTTGCCACCATCGCCATAAAAAGCTTTATCAAGGTGATGGTTCAGTATGATCAGTGCCTTGCTTCGCAGCTCTGCGGCCTCATCCAGCATCGGGAAGAGAACCCCGAGATAGAGCATTGCAAGTGCACCGTGCGACTGGTGGTTGAACTCGTTCAGTTTAGCCTGACCGAACCCGGTTATAAGGATATGAGCATGTTCCTTCAGAGTATCAAGGATGAGACTCTTCTCCTCAGCCGTTAGTCCCTTCTCACCCAGGTAATAGCACCATGAGAAATGGATTGAGCGCCATGCCACCTGCATGTCCCTCCAGTTATAGGTAGTGCGGTGTGAGTCTGGCTGACGCGGGTTATCAGCTATCCATTGCCTGATGATACTCATCATATCATCCAGATAGCTGCGGTCACCTGTCAGGTAAAACATTCTTGCAAATGAAGGAAGGAAATAGAACCTGTTCAGCCAGACACTCTTCTCAATCTCACTCTTTTCATAACGGGCCCAGCCTGTTGGCTCGCCATATACCTCACTGATGAGTCCTCCCCTGACGGCAGCAACAATTTTCTGATCCTCCTCCGAATTGATGAGTGCCATCTGAATGAATTTGCCACCCTGGTCCTTTGGTATGTAATCACCAATATTGTACCTTGTGACATACCTCAGGAACGGGAAGATGGGTGAGTCTCCTGATGCCGGGTTGAAGAAAAACCGGTTAAAGGCATCTGCCGGTGCTGCATTAATAAATAGTCCCCCCAGTGCAACACCGGCAGTGCCAGTAACCATATTTTTTAAGAATCTTCGTCTTCCTCTGATCATTCTTTAAACATAATAATTTTACACTTCACCGAAAGAGTCCCTGTCGAAATAAAACCGGCAGTCGGGGTGTTTTTGCAGCACCGAAGCGGGACATGCAGTAGTAACCGGGCCATTCAGTGTATTGTACACTGCCTCTCTCTTGCTCGTTCCCGGAACAACACAGAAGAGGTGCGATGCATTAAAAATGACAGGTATAGTGAGTGTCAGTGCTTTTTTCGGTACCTCATCAAGCGTGGCGAAACACCCTTCATTGACTTGCTGGATACGGCAGGCCCGGTCAAGGCTGACCTTCTTGACAATGCTGGGGTCACCGAAATCAGCAACCGGAGGATCATTGAAGGCAATGTGCCCGTTCTCTCCTATCCCCAGGCATATGATATCAATTGGCGCTTCCGTCAGCAGTGATGAATATCTCTGTGCCTCCTCTCCGGTATCAGCATTTCCGTTGAGGAGGTGGACTTTCTTCATTCTGACCTTACTGAAGAGTCTTCGCGAGAGATAGAGGGAAAAGAGCTGGTCTGCACCGCCGTTAAGGCCTAAATATTCGTCCATATGAAAGGCTGTCACCCTGCTCCAGTCAATAACCACAGAACCTGCCAGGTAATCAAGCATTTCATTCTGTGAAGGTGCGGCTGCAAAGATCATCCTTATCTCATCCTTAACCTTAAGCAACGCTTCGATCCGCTCCTCCACATCTCGTCCGGCAGCACTCCCCATCTCCAGCCTCGTCGGAAAAACGTTGACATTAAGGTGATTATATCTGTTAATCCTCATTGTGATTAATCATTAGTTCTGCCCGGACAGGCATCCGGACCAATAGTAAAAAACACTACAGTTTAAGAAGGTTTTTAAAGAATCAGATGGGTAATTCCTTTCTGTACTCCAATCACCACTGTGGAATACCCATCTGATCTTCAACCTTAAAACTAACCTTCTATCTTCTGGCCGGCATCAGAGTGACAGGTAGACAATATCTGCCGTCACATGTATCACCCCGTTCGTCGGCTCAATGTTTGATGTAATGATCGTCCAGCTTTTCTTGGTCCCCTGGTTGATCAACCCCTGATAGCTTGTATTGTGAGAGAGGAACATCACTGCTCCGCTCTCAGTGGGATATGATATGGGCTTGTCGCTCTGAAGCAGCGCAGGGTCGGTAAAAATCACCTTTGCGTTCACAATGTGATATTTGAGTACCGTTTCAAGGGTTACAACCGGGATTGCACTGATGTTAGCGTAGCTGTTGGTCCTCATATATGCCCTGAAAGCGCTGTTTCTCGGAGCTATGAAAGTCCTGACAGTGGTTCCGGAATAGAGGCTCTGCAGCCCGGTGGCGGTGATTGCCTCTTCCAACAGGGAGAGTGAATCAGTTGTCTGAATGAATTCCCAGGCTGTCATGTTGACCTTGCCACCTGGATTACCATATACATATTCATAGTCCTCCTGAATCTCGCACGATGCGAACATCACGGCAAGCGTAAGGGGGAGAAGCAACACCTTTGCCAGGTGCAACTTTCGAAAAGTCATAATATTCTTTTTCATTTTTTGTGTCTTTGTTGATTCTCAGCAGCAACTAGTTATAAAATGAATTCTGCGTCATGTTCGGGTTCTTGTTGAGAGAATTCTGATGTACCGGCCATAGGAGGTTACCCTCGTCGCTCAGGCCATTGATCGGGCCCATTGTCGAGATAGCCTTGCCAGTCCTGACCAGGTCAAACCAGCGGTGACCTTCGAAGCAGAGTTCAACCGACCTTTCATGAAGGATTGCAGACTCAAGGTCTCCGTACATAGCAATGGCATCAGCCTCTGTGGTAAAGGTTGTAAGGCCTGCCCTTGTCCTTATTGTATTGAGAAGGGTAAGGGCCTCGGCCTTGTTTGCCGCTCCTCCTATCTTGTTGAGCGCCTCTGCCCTGAGAAGCATAATGTCAGCAAGCCTGATAAGAATAATATTCTGCTTTGCCGGGGTGGAAATTTCATCGCTCACTCCGCGTCCCAGGTATTTCCATATAGCCTTGGGATCGGCAGGAACCATATCGTAAACGAAATCTTCCCTCAGGTCACCCGCTTCTATTGATTCCTTCCATTTGACAGACGGGGTATAGATGGCATATGACCCTACAGCATAGAGTGTACGCAGACCGTTGGTCTCAGTGTCATTGTAACCTACTTCGAAGATACTCTCCTTGGAATAGCTGTTTGAGAACATCTTGCCCCAGTCGGCTATAGCAACCAGTGAGTAGAGGCTGTTTGACATTACCAGGCTGGAGGTTGTAAGTGCCTCAGTGTACTTGTGCCTCCACATATATACCTGTGTGAGCAGTCCGTTGGCAGATCCCCTGGTGAACATTATCCGGTCATTGTTACTGTTGAACCTTTCAATGCAGTTTGCGGCAGCAAAATTCAGATCCTCTTCAACCTGGTCAAGAACAATCTCCTTGTCAGTCTTGCCGATGAAGATGTCCTGGTCACCTGATGTGTAAGGCTCGGTTATGAAAGGTACATCGCCCCAGACTCTTACAAGATAGAAATAAGCCAGTGCCCTGAGGGCATGAGCCTGACCGAGCAATTGTTTTCCTGCGATATCATCTGCTTCAAATACATTTGGAATATATGCAATTGCATAGTTTGCCCTGCTTATCATTGTATAGAGAGCAGTCCAGTCTGCCGATGAGGCTGTGTTTGTGAGGTTGTTCGAGCTGAGAACAAGAGATTCACCCGACTGTGCGGTCTGGACATTGTCAGCCCTTCCTTCGCCCCAATAGCAGAAATTAAGTCTGAATACTGACTGTGCAGCATCATAGACCCCGTAGATTCCAGCCTGTGCATCAGCGGTAGTCTTGTAAAACCCTGAGGCTGAGAAGCTACTGACGGGATCCTTGTCAAGGATATCGGTACAGGCAGTGACCTGCAGCAGTACGATAGCCAATAAAACTGTCCTGATATATTTTAATTTCATATCCGTCTGTTTTTAAAATTCCATATTGACACCAAATATTACCGTACGGCTCTGAGGATATGCGCCTTCATCAACACCGACCTGAAGGCCGCTGTATGAGTTCACCTCAGGGTCATACCCCGTGTAATGGGTGAATGTCAGAAGGTTCTGACCGGTGACGTATGCCCGGAGCCTGCTAATGCCCACCTTGCCTGTAATAGCTGTGGGAAGCGTATAGGAGAATGTGACATTCTTGATTCTCATGTATGAACCATCCTCAATCCACCTGTCTGAAACCCTGAGATATTCATTCCTCATCGGGTCATTGCGCACCGGTGCAGGATAGTCGGTAACGTCGCCCTGCTCCCTCCATCTGTTGAGAGCGTCTGTGGAGACATTATTATAGGCAAACACCCAGTTCCTCATGTTGTTGAGGTGGCTGTAGATGTCATTGCCATAGGAGAACTGCAGGAAGATATTGAGTCCGAAGTTCTTGTACGAGAAGTCGTTATTAAACCCTCCGGCGAAGAGTGGCTGGGCATTGCCTATGATCTGCTTGTCAAGGTCATTGATGATATTGTCATCATTGACGTCATCCCAGATAATGTCACCGCCCTTGAATACTTTTCCGGTTGCGGAACCAAACTTCACTGCATTGACGTTGTCTTCATCCCTTGAATAGACACCAAGGAATTTCCAGCCGTAGAATGTGCCTATTGATTCGCCCTCTTTCAGGATATGATAGGTCCCGTTCTGGATGTACCCGTTTGTAAGAACATCCTCGGGAAGGGAGACGACAGTGTTCTTGTTGAACCCGATATTGAAGCTTGTGGTCCACTGGAAGTCGCCGTCGAAGTTATGGGTGTTGATTGCAAATTCCATCCCCTTGTTTGATATGTCACCGATATTCCTGGTGATGTATCCGAAGCCTGTTGTTTCGGGTATTGGGACCGCAAAGAGCAGATCGGATGTATTCTTGATGTAGAAATCACCCACGAAACTTACCCTGTTGTTAAACATAGCCAGGTCAATCCCGAGGTTATACTGTGTGGTGACCTCCCATTTGAGAGCCTGGTTGGGCATAACAGTCGGAGCGGCGCCCGAATAGGTAAGGTAGTTGGTTCCAATTGAGAACTCACCTCCTGATACATAATTGGGTATTGACTCGTTGCCACCCTGTCCGACGCTTAATCTCAGTTTACCGTCGGTAAGGAATCCCAGGCCGTCGGCAAATGATTCGTCGGAGAACCTCCATGCTGCGGAGGCTGACGGGAAGTACCCGAACCTGTTTTCTGCACCGAATCTTGATGATCCGTCAGCTCTCAGGTTGGCTTCAGCAATGTACCTGCCCTTGTAATTGTATGACAGTCGGCCGAAGTAAGAGACCATTGAGTGTTCATCCGTGCGGTTGACAGCCTGGTTTGAGATTGTACCTGCCCCGTTGAGTGTTCTGATATTGTCACTGGCAAAATAGAGTCCGTCGAGACCGGTTGTCTCCATCCGCCAGTCCTGCATGCTGAACCCGGCCATTGCAGATACTTCATGTGCATCGGCGAGGGTTTTGGTATAGGTAAGATAGTTCTCATTGGCCCAGGTCATGTTTGTTCTGGCCCTTACTGAACCCCAGTTATAGCCTACGCGGTAGTCGACTGTAGTGGGATAGAATTCATCCTCCTTCATAGTGATATAATCTATGCCAAGGCTTGTTCTGAACATGAGTCCCTCAATAATATCATACTCGAGATACTGGTTCCCGATGATCCTGTTTGACACGTTGAGGTGCGTGCACTCTTCGGCCATGCCAACGGGGTTTCTCTTACCATTGAAATAATAGATGGGTGATCCGTCAGGATAGGTCATGGAATAAACCGGGGGTCTGACAAGGATTGACTGCACGAGGCTGAGGTTTCCCGTACCGCCGGCATTGATCCTGTTATTTTTACCGTTTGTATAGGAGATGTTCTGCCCGATAGTCAGTTTGTCTGAGACCTTGAAATCGGTATTTAGCCTTGAAGTGATTCTTTTGTAATTTGATGCAAGGAAAATACCATCCTGGTCGAGGTAAGATGTGCTGAAAGCATACCTGGCTGCCTCTGTGCCGCCCTGTACGCCCAGTTCCACCTGGTGTTGCCATGCCTTGCGGTACATCACGCTCTGCCAGTCGACATCCCCGTTATTCATCGGGTTCAGTGAGTCAATTGCAGTCCAGTGAGGTTCGGTAGGTGTGGTGGCATTGTTGTACCTGTCGAGGTTTTTATAAGAGTCGATTATCACCTCGCGCCATTGAGTTGCATTGAGGACACCCAGTTTGCGGGTTATTTCGCTTACACCGCTGAAGTAGTTGAGGCTGACTGTAGCTTTCCCCTCTTTGCCTCTTTTGGTGGTTATGAGGACAACGCCGTTGGCTGCCCTTGATCCGTAGATGGCTGTTGAAGCTGCATCTTTTAGGACTTCAATTGATTCTATATCGCCGGGGTTGATGTCTGACAGCGGGTTGAGGCCGTGCATGTCATATCCGTTGAGTGAGGTCATGCTGCTTGATTCAATCGGTACGCCGTCGATGACATAGAGAGGGTCATTTCCGGAGTTCAGCGAGGAGTATCCCCTGACCCTGACTGTGATACCGTCGCCGGGGGCCCCTGAGTTGGATGTCACGAAGACACCCGGAGCACGTCCCTGCAATGCCGAGAGTACATCCTTGACCGGGGTGTCTTCTATATTGGCAGCACTGATAGATGATATTGACCCGGTGAGGTCCCTCTTCTTTTTGAAGCCGTAACCTATTACTACAAGTTCCTCTATCATTGTCACATCAGCCTGCATAGCCACGTCAATGACGGTGCGTGAGCCGACGCTGATTTCCTGTGAAGCATATCCGACGGAGGTAAACTGTAGGACGGTGGTGTTTGACGGGACATCAATGGAATATGATCCGTCAAGGTCAGAGGCCACCCCCGTGGTGGTACCTTTAATAACTATGGTCACTCCCGGAAGCAATTCACCTGTTGTTGCATCGGTGACCTTCCCCGTGACCCTTTTCTGCTGCAAGGCAAGGGTTGATGATGCGGCAGCGCTGAATGTAATCAGAACTGAGAGCATAATCACTAACCCTGACAGCAGAACCGGTTTCTTCCAACCCATTTCTGGACAGAAGAGCACGTTCACTTGCTTTTTTTTCATAATTTTGATTGTTTAGGGTTTAATTTAAATCCTGGAACAGACCTGCTCCCGGAAAGCATCCTCATAGTGCCCGGGAGCGGTTTTGTTTATCGGTTTAAAGTTATCAAGTTAATTTTCAGTGTTTTAGCTAATTTGCCTGAGCCTTACAGATCAAAATTATGACTTTCAAAATCAAAAAGCAAACGTTTGCGTAAAATTTTGTCCTGAAATATGAATATTTAACATTTTCCCTCCCCGTCGGGTCATAATTTCAATATGAGAAGCATAAGATGTCATACATATTACGCTCTTACATTGATATTTAATCGCCATGTGTATCAAAATGCATATTTTTAAGTAATTTTGCAATGTTAATCAAACGTTTGCATTTTAATTAATCAGTAACTTTATACCATGCCCGGCACAAGAGTGACAATAAAGGATCTCGCGAAAAGGATGAATCTTTCAGTCTCCACCATCTCCAGGGCCCTCCACAACAACCCAAGCATAGGTGAGGAGACAACCAGGGAGGTATGGAAACTCGCCAAGCAACTCGGGTATCTGCCAAACTCGGTTGCATCAAACCTCCGGCGGAGAAAAACAAACATGATCGGGGTGATCGTGCCCCGAATAGACATCACCTTCCATTCATATGTAATCAGCGGCGTTGAAGAGATAGCCTATAAGATGGGCTATAATGTAACCATATACCAGTCGAAAGATTCACTTGAAAGGGAGGTGGCAATAACCGGTATACTGCAGACGAACATGGTGGCCGGAATTATAGCCTGTCTCGCGCTCGAAACACAGAACTGCAGTCACTTTACCAGGTTCAACAGCCTCAAGGTGCCTCTGGTCTTCTATGACAGGGTGAGCAATGACCTTGAGGCAAGCAAGGTAATCATTGACGACTTCGATGCCGCCTTCAGGGTGACGGAACACCTTATTATTACAGGCTGCAAAAAAATTGCCCATATCGCAGGATGCCAGACAACATCAATCTTCGCATCCAGGCTCGACGGATACAAGGCTGCCCTCCTGCACTACAACATCCCTTTCGACCCCAACCTGGTATGCTGCGCCACCGACCTGAGCTACGAAGAGGGATCCAGGTGCACAAGGAAGCTTTTGAAACTGCCTGATACACCTGATGGTATTTTCTGTGCAAACGACTATACGGCCATCGGTGCCATCCAGGTAATAAAAAAGTGTAACCTCAGAATTCCTGAAGACATTGCCGTGGCAGGATTCAGCAACTATCCCGTCTCAACCATCATCGAACCGGCGCTGACAACAATCGACGACCGCGCTTTCGAGATGGGAAAGACCGCTGCACGGATGCTCATACGCCAGATTGAAGACCGCGACGTTAACATTGCTTCCGAGACGGTGGTGATAAAAACCGATCTCATTGTGCGCGATTCGACGAAAAGAGCCGTTACAGGGGAAACACAAAAGACACTGGCAAAGAGAGAAAAGTAATATTATTGTCTGAAAACCTGCCGGCTATACCTCTCCGGGGCCTTAGATTTCACTATTTAACCTGCCTGAAGTTCCATATATTATTTTTTTTCATACTTTTAGGCCACTTTTAAAAAGATGCACAGTGAAACGCAAAATGTGTAATTAAAACCTAAACTCATGAAAAAAATCCTATCAGCATTTTCTGCACTCCTTCTCACCGGGTCTCTCATTGCAGGGGGACTTGTAACCAACACCAACCACAGCGCATATATGGTGCGCATGCTGAGCCGCCAGGCCTCAACCGGCGTGGATGCTGTATACTACAACCCTGCAGGACTGACAAATCTGGCAGACGGATTTCACTTTTCCGTTAATAACCAGATCATCGGTCAGACAAAAACTATTACAAACGACTATTTTTTCCTGACAGAGAAACCGACTGAATATATCGGTACTGTAAGCGCCCCTTTCTTCCCGGGTGTATTCGCCGTATATAAGAGCGGTAAATTCGCCTTCTCCGCAGGTTTCAATCCCATTGGCGGCGGCGGCGGTGCTGAATATGCTACCGGACTTCCCTCATTCGAAAAACAGATAGCAAATCTGGTGCCCGGCCTGCAAACCCAGCTGACTCCCCTTGACCAAGGCGTAATCAATGCAACTACTTTGGATCCCAACTTCAACAATGTCACTGGTTATGACGGTGCTATATTTTTCGAAGGCAGCTCAATCTACTTCGGCTACCAGGCAAATGTATCATACAAAATCAATGACTTCATATCAGTTGCCCTCGGTGGAAGGTATGTGACAGCAAAAAACACCTACAAGGGTTACGTAAAAGATGTTACTATTACCGCTTCACCGGCAGCATTACCAGGGAGTGTGCCTGCTCCGTTTAGCGGCTCCCCCGGCAACTATCTGAGAGCTATTGCCCTGACACCATACGGTGCCTCACAGGCTTCTAGTCTCAACGCTTCGGCTTCAGCGCTCGACGCGATGACTAATCTCGAGGCAGACGTTGTTGAGGAGGGAAGCGGATTCACCCCTATCCTGAGCGTTAATATCACACCGGTTGAGATGTTCAATATCTCGCTCAAATACGAGTTTAAGACCACCCTGGACCTGACCACCACTGTCAACAACGGCAATGATGCAGGCGGGATGTTTGAGGACGGTGCAATAAAAGTAGCTGACATGCCCGCAGTTCTATCTGCAGGTGTAGGCATACGTCCCACCGGGAAACTCTTTATTGCAGCAGGCATGAGCTCCTACTTCGACAAGAGTAACGATTATGATGGCGATAAAGACCTCGAGGTCGAAATGATTGACAAGAACTTCTTCGAATATTCAGTAGGCGTGGAATATGCAGTTGCTAAGATGATCAAGCTGAGTGCTGGTTACAGTGGGACTCAGACAGGTGTAAATGATAAATATCAAAGTGACCTGAGATACAGTCTCAATACATCCACAATCGGCGGTGGTATCGGCCTTACCCTCTCACCCATGATCGATATCAACCTCGGCGGAATGTGGACAATGTACCAGGATGGAAGTAAGTCAACCAAAATAACTGGCTTACCTGACACAATCGAAACATATGATACCGAAACCTGGGTTGTCGCCATTGGCGTAGACCTTCATTTTTAATAACTGACTAACCTGTGAAAATCAGAGACGCCCTTGATCCGGGCGTCTCTCTTTTTTTTCAGTAACTCACTCCCTCCCTGCGCAGCGTCTCAAGATAGAGCCCCAGGTCGGGAGGATTGGAGGTCATCATCCTGTTGTACCATGACCGGGCAGCCTCTTCCCTTCCGAGCCTGTGATCGATGAGGATAAGCGATGTATAGATTGATCCCTCAATTCCCAGGTTAAGGGAATCCGTCTCATCAATGATCTCCTTAAGGAGCTTATATGCTGACACATCCTCTCCCCTGTCGCTGTGCGAATAAGCAATATCCAGTTTTTCATTCAGGACTGTGTCCGTGATAATACCCCTGACCGAGAGACAACCACCGACACACTCCTCTACTACCGAAAACCAGGGAAGCATCCCCGTGGCCGGAAAAGTCATCGAGAAGGAAGCCTTCTCGCCGGGCCGCTTGAATTTATAGGTTGCCGGACAGTAGGGCAGTCCCTTGAGGCCGGTAAGCTTCAGCTTCATCCCGTCAGGTCTGATCAGAAAAGTATTCCGGTCAATGCAGAACCACGCATTGTTGATATCACTCATGATGGTCAGCCATACTACCGTTGCATCGTCGTTGAAATCAACCCGTGTTATCTCCGCAGTGAAAGGCGTCTTGAGCCCGTAATTCGGGTTTACAACGCTCTGCGGCATGACCATGTGGCACAGGGCCGTCAATACAAGTGTAAGTAGAATATGTTTCATCGTTTAGCTTTAACCTCAATTTTCGTACCGCAAAGTTAGTGATTTACACTGAGAGCCTTTTCAGTCTTTTTACCCCCTTGCGTGTCAGGTCTTAATGCTATGTTTGTAACAACTTTGTAACATTTCTGTAATCCGGATGTAACATAAGTGAGAGATTTTTGTATTGTCAAACCTTCAACTATTTATCATTATGAGTATTAAGTATTTATCTGCTGTCATCAGTTTTATGGTATTGACATCTTCTGCGGCCGTTGCCCAGGAGAGTGACGATTTCAAGCCTGGAGGAAAGCTCTTTGGCATGCTTTTCGCCCGGTATCACACCACGTTCGCAGGTGGTGAGAACAACGCCGGATTCGAGGTCTCACGCTCCTTTCTTGGATTCGACTACCTCTTCTCGAAAAAGATATCGAGCCGGATCATGTATGACGGCACAACCGAGGTAATCAACGGAAAAACGATTTACTCTGGTTACCTGAGAAACGCATATCTTCAGTATGACGATGGCCGGGTACTGGTTCGCGGAGGACTCATTGGCATCGAGCAGATTTCGATGATGGAAAAGATATGGGGGTACAGGTTTTTAGCCAGGCCTCCCATAGACTATGCAGGGATGATACAGGTTGCTGACCTGGGAGTCATGACAAAATTCAATGCCGGTGAGAAGGTGGCGTTTGACCTAGCCGTCATAAACGGAAGAGGCTTCAGGGATGTTGCCTCCGACGGGACACTGAAGCTCACAGCTGGCACCAGCCTGATGCCCTTCGAAAATGTCATTATACGTGGCTACTATGACCTGATGGGGCCTTCAGGCCGTATGCAGCGAACAGCGAGCATCCTCGCAGCATGGACCGGACCGGAGTTCACGGCAGGAGCCGAATATCTGAGACAGGATAATCATCTGATGATTGACGGTAACAATTACTCGGGATTTAGTATTTTTACCAGGGTGAAGCTGGCAGACAGGGTAGCTCTGTTCGCAAGGTATGACAACATTAATTCTGTTATTCCGGAGGAGGAATCAGAGCCGTGGAACATCGACAAGGACGGCTCATACCTGTTTGCAGGAATTGAGTTTTCTCCCGTACGCAATATCAGAATATCACCTAACTATTTTGGATATTTTCCGGCATCGGACGGGTCAGACATGGTCAGCACCATCGGGCTGAACATAGAGGCGAAGTTCTAGACCGGGCACCAACGAGAGAATATTAGAATTACAATATGAACGATAAAAAGAAAATCCTGGCCGTTGATGATGAGGAAGACATCCTTGAGATCCTCTCATTCAACCTCACCGGTGAAGGCTATAACGTTGACACATGCATCTCTGCCGAGGAGGCCCTTCGCAATAACCTCGCCTCCTATGATCTTTTTATCCTCGACGTAATGATGGGTCCCATCTCCGGCTTCAAGCTGGCTGAGAAGATCCGCAAGGAACTCACCCTGACCACCCCGGTAATATTCCTCACTGCCAGGGATACCGAGAACGACCGCATCACAGGTTTTAACCTTGGCGCCGACGACTACCTGGCAAAACCGTTCAGCGTCAGGGAACTGACAGCCAGGGTAAAAGCCATACTGCGCAGGTCCGCCCCCTCCCAGGTGACGATGACTACAATAGCAGGTGTCTTCACTGCGGATACAGACAACAAACTGATCTTTTCAGACGGCAAACCGCTGGAGCTTACACGCAAAGAGTATGAAATACTATCACTCTTCATCCGCCACGAGGGGAAAATATTCCCCCGGCATGAGATCCTTTCCAGGATTTGGGGCGATGAGGTGATTGTAACAGACCGTACCGTGGATGTAACCATAGCCCGTATCAGGAAAAAACTTGGTGAACGGGGTAGCATGATAAAAAACAAATCAGGATACGGATACTATTTTGGTGAATAAAAACTGAGTGCCATGACTGAAATCAAGAGCTACAGAAACAGGCTATTCATATATTACTTCAGTATATTCCTACTCTTTACAGTCATTATCCTCACCTTTCAGTACCACCGGGAGAAAAAGATAAGGATTGATGCCATTGACGCCAGGCTTAACGATATGTCGGATCTTGTGAATAATTACATTAGATCCAACGCCCTGGCTGACTCGGGTAACTTCAGGCTCGTCGACTCGATCTTAAACCTGATACCTGTCCCTGATCTGCGTCTTACCGTCATCGCTATTGACGGCGAGGTGCTTTATGACAGTTCAATAGAGAACTGGGCGGTAATGGAGAACCATCTCAACCGGCCAGAAGTGGGCAAATCGCTTTACTCCCCATATGGAACGGCTGTGCGAAAATCAGAATCGACCGGCAAGGATTATTACTACCTGTCGAGGTATTTTAAAGACTACTATATCAGGCTGGCCGAGGAATATAACATTAACGTCAAGGAGTTTCTGAAGCTGGAGCAGAATTTCCTCATTTTCACAGGTATAGTCTTTGCTGTTATCTGGGCCCTCCTGGCAGCGGTCACATGGCGGATGGGCAAGAGCATTACTATGCTACGCGATTTTGCCACCAGGGTCCGTCGCGGCGAAGGGAATGACCCGGCTATCATCTTTCCAAAAAATGAGATCGGCGAGACAGGCAAGGAGATCGTAAGGATCTATAATAACCTGGCCCGAAACACGGCTGAGCTGACACTCCAGAAAGAGAAACTCTTCAGGCACCTTCATGTGCTGAACGAGGGGGTGGCCTTTTTCTCGGCAGACCGGAAAGTAACACTATCCAACAGTCATTTCGTGGTGTTCCTCAATGCCCTGACAGGAGAACATGCCCTTACTCCGGAAGGATTCATAGAACATCCTCTCTTTGCAGGGATCAAAGCCTTTCTCGATAACCACCAGGGAGGAGGCACCAGGAAGCATGAGACGCCGTCTACAGAGTTTCACATTGAAAAGGCCGGAAAACACTTCGGTCTCCGATGCATCCTTTTTAATGACGACAGTTTCGAGATTGTTGTGACCGACATCACCCGAACCGAGCAGAACAAGGCCATACGACAGCAGATGACCTCGAATATCG
>JBFYPM010000039.1:0-3533 GCA_041303295.1 Bacteroidales bacterium | reverse complement strand
TCAAGACAGGTATCCTTAATGTTAATCCCAAAACAATCGACCGGTACGGGGCTGTAAGCGAAGAGACGGTAGTGGCAATGGCGGAAGGTATACGACAGCTCACCGGGACCGATTATTCCGTTGCTGTTACGGGGATCGCTGGTCCCACGGGAGGAACACCAGGAAAACCGGTGGGAACTGTGTGGATCGCAACGGCCTCCGAAAGGGGCGTATTGGCTGAACTACACCGCTTTGCAGACGACAGGAATATCAATATCTCACGGTCAGCTACCACTGCCCTTAACATGCTTAGAAAACAGATAATCAGCAGATAAACATAAGCATCAGAGTGTTGTTAGAAAAAAATGAATGAATTATTTGGTTAATAGAATAAAAATCACGTATTTTGCGAACCGATTTTTGGAGTTTTTCAGAACATTTAAAACGAGATAATAATGTCAAAGGTTTGTCAGGTCACCGGCAAGAAAGCAATAGTAGGAAACAACGTTTCCCACTCGAAGAGGAGGACCAAAAGAAAATTCATGGCCAACCTGTTCACCAAGAGGTATTTCCTTCCTGAGGAGAACAGATGGATCACCCTTAAGGTTTCAGCAGCAGGAATGAGGAATATCAACAAGAACGGTCTCACCTCGGTTCTTAAGGAAGCAAAAGAAAAAGGATTCATTATCAACTAATTAAACCGGACAGAAAATGGCAAAGAAGAGCAAAGGCAACAGGGTGCAGGTGATCCTTGAGTGTACAGAGCACAAGGAATCCGGAATGCCGGGCACCTCGAGGTATATTACAACAAAGAACCGCAAGAACACACCTGATCGTCTTGAAAGAAAAAAATACAACCCGATACTTAAAAAAATGACCCTTCACAGGGAAATCAAATAAATTCTGAGTTATGGCAAAGAAAGTTGTTGCAACACTAAAGTCAGGAACCGGAAGAACATTCACCAAATGCATCAAGGTGGTGAAGTCTGATAAGTCCGGCGCCTACCAGTTCAAAGAGGAAATTGTTCATAACGACCACGTTAAGGACTTCTTCGTCAAGAAATAGGGTCAGTCATTCTGATCATGCATTACAGGGAGACGCAGATTATTGCGTCTCTTTTTTTACTTTTGACGGATCAATATTGATGTGATGGCATTATTCGGATTATTCAGGAAAGAGGAGAAGGAGATACTTGACCGGGGTCTGGTAAAGACGCGTGAGAATGTCTTCTCGAGGCTGACCAGGGCTGTAGCGGGCAAATCGAAGGTAGACGACGAGGTGCTTGACAACCTTGAGGAGGTCCTGGTATCATCGGATGTGGGGGTTGACACTACTCTCAGGATAATTGACCGTGTGTCTAAACGTGTTGCGCGCGACAAGTATGTCGGCACCTCGGAGCTGAATCTCATTCTTCGTGAGGAGATAGCCGCTCTACTTGAGGAGAACACCGGCACCCATGACATTTCTTCTGGCTTTGATGCCCCACTGCCCTTTAAGCCATATGTGATACTGGTTGTTGGTGTCAACGGTGTGGGCAAAACGACCACTATAGCCAAGCTGGCATATAATTTCAGGATGGCCGGCCGCAGCGTGCTGCTTGGTGCTGCCGACACCTTTCGTGCAGCAGCCATTGACCAGCTGAAGATATGGTCAGAGCGCGCCGGCGTACCCATGATCAGCCAGCAGATGGGAGCAGACCCGGCTTCGGTTGCTTTTGACACCGTCACTTCGGCTGTGGCATCGGGTGCAGACATCGTAATCATTGATACAGCCGGCAGACTCCATAATAAGATAGGCCTGATGAATGAGCTCTCGAAGATAAGAAGGGTCATGGAGAAGGTCATACCCTCTGCACCCCATGAGGTGCTGCTGGTGCTCGACGGCTCAACGGGTCAGAATGCCTTTGAACAGGCAAAGCAGTTCACCGCCGCCACAGAGGTAAACGCCCTGGCCATAACCAAGCTCGACGGAACTGCCAGAGGCGGAGTTGTAATAGGAATATCCGACCAGTTCAGGATCCCGGTCAAATATATTGGAGTAGGCGAAAAAATGGAGGATCTCAGGGTCTTCGACCGTTACGCCTTCGTTGACTCACTCTTCAGTGACCGCGGATGAAGAAGAAAAACAGGGTCAATATTATCACCCTGGGTTGTTCAAAGAACACCGTTGATTCACAGAAGCTCATGCGCCAGCTCGAAGCAGGTGGCTACACTGTCACTGCCGGCTCGCCTGATCCCGCTGATATTGTAATAATCAATACCTGTGGCTTCATTCACGATGCAAAGGAGGAGAGCATTGATACAATTATCAGTCACGCCGAAACCATAAAGCGCGAGGGTGGTGGAAAGCTTTTTGTCATGGGTTGCCTGGTGGAACGGTATCGCAATGAGCTGAAGGAGGCTATGCCTGAGGTAGATACCTGGTTCGGTGTGAACAGACCCGGAGAAATAATCAAACACCTTGGCCTCTATTATCGCCAGGAGCTGACAGGGGAGAGAGTCATCACCGGTCCGAGACACTATGCCTATCTCAAGGTGTCGGAAGGGTGTGATCGTACCTGTGCCTTCTGCGCCATACCAGATATAAGGGGCAGGTATAAATCAGTCCCCTTGGAAGAGCTGGTAGCAGAAGCCCGGTTCCTCGCATCGGAAGGGGTGAAGGAGCTGATACTCATAGCCCAGGATCTGACACTGTACGGCACAGACATTTACGGAAGACAGATGCTGCCTGAGCTTATCCGTCAGCTGTCGGCAATCAGCGACCTGGGATGGATACGGCTTCACTATCTCTATCCTGCAGGGTTCCCTTACGAGATCCTCGAGATGATGCAGACTGATCCGAAGATATGCAGGTATATAGACATCCCCGTTCAGCATATTTCTGACAATGTACTCAGGATGATGCGGCGAGAGCATGACGGTGCAATGACGCGCCGGCTTCTTGACGATATACGCCGCATAATACCTGATGCTGCAGTGCGTACTACGGTGATAGCCGGCCACCCGGGTGAGAAAGAGAAGGAGTTCGGTGAGCTGCTCAGCTTCATAGCCGGGCAGAGGTTTGACCGCCTTGGCGCCTTCCGCTATTCACATGAGGAGAATACGTACGGATTCCTGAATTATAGTGATGAAATCCCGGAAAAGACAAAAGAGAAGAGGGTGGCGAAGATAATGGCGCTTCAGCAAAGCATCTCCTCAGAGAAGAATGCTGCCATGACCGGCAGGGTCATTAAGGTCATTATCGACCGGAAGGAGGGACTCTTCCATATAGGGCGCAGTCAGTATGATTCACCTGAGGTTGACCAGGAGGTACTCATCAACTCCCGTAAAAAGATTGAACCCGGCACCTTCGTTGACGTGAAGATAACCGGGTCCACCGAGTTTGATTTGTATGCTGAAATAGTCTGAAGGTCTGAAGGTCTTGCTGTCATGCAGTCCTGCTGTCTTGCTGAATTCAATTCACTACTGCCGACTGCTGACTCTACTCACGTTAACCTTTATCCTTAATCCTGAATCCTTTATCCTTTATCGATCGGAAGAGCGTCGGGTAGGGA
>JBFYPM010000038.1:0-15413 GCA_041303295.1 Bacteroidales bacterium | reverse complement strand
CGGATATATGACGGCATTGCCGCCGCCTGTGATGTAATCGGCTATTGTCTGTTGTGCGGGGGCATCCATCTCATCAGTAACGAAGGCCCATACCTGCTTGTAGCGGCTTAATGATTCTGCCGTGGCACTGTTCAGGTCAGCCATGTCGTAGTCTATGTTGAGAATCTGCAATACCCTGAGCAATCCGTCAAAGTAAGCCTGTCTGCGTATGGATGATGGAACAAACCTGAGGCCGCTCCCGCCGGAAGGCCGTTCAAGCTCAGTGGCGTATGCAGGCGGGTAAAAGAGGACGCATACCTCTGCCCTTCGCTGCGCTTCAACAATTATTTCTCCGGACACTGTCAGCATCCGGCTCATTCTTTCCACGGAAGCGAAAGCACTTGTACGGTCGCCCTCTGCCGTCAATGGGGTGAACCAGTAGAAAGTATCCCCTGAATACCCTTTCCTCTTTGCATTTCGTCCCTGTGAGAACATATAATAGTTCCATCCGGTAAGGCCGTTAGCAATGCTTGCTTTATAAAACAGGTTCATCTCGCGTGGGTTCGTGACAACGTGATATTCACGTGATCCGCTCTGAAACTCGGCAGCAAAAAGAGGTCCCCTTCCCTGCATCGCACCGGTAATGTCATTAACAATACGGTCATCATGCATGTTTCGATATGACACGAACTCAGGAATATGATCGACACCAAAGATTATCTCACTCTTCTCATTGAAAAGATCCTCATACATTGTGATATTGACCGGGAACTCATAACCGTTGCCATAGATCCATCCGGGAAGATTGTGGTAGAGGGGAACCGTGACACCTCTCTCCCTGGCCATACCTGTCAGCATCCTCAGGTAGTCACCGTAGTATCTTCTCCAGAACAGGTGCCATTCATTGTCACGTCCCCGGTCTCCGGCTGAAGCATACGGTGTCTGGCCGTCAGGCGGGAGCTCAATCTGGTCAAATCCGGAGTAATTTGTTCCCCATAGATTATTAAGTTCAGATATGATTCCGTACCTCTCATTCAACCAGGAGATGAACCTTTCTCTCACGGCGTTACCATAGTCTGCCTGGTGTGCCAGCCATGAGAATACTCCTATCTCATTGCATATCTGCATCATTATTACGGGTCCGCCGGAGGAGACTTCATACCGCCGGATCAGAGGCATAATCATGTCATACCACAGCCCTACCTTCTCAAGGTACTTTTGATTGAAGAGGCTGACCCCGTCACTCATGACCCTGCTGCCAATGCGGGCCCGCATCCTGACCTCCTCCCCGTACTTTTCAATGAACCAGTCAGGCAAACCGGCTCCCCTGAATTCGGCAAGAATAAAGGGACCCGGCTTTACAATGCATGTCAGTCCGTGCTCTTGGCAACTGTTGAGCCATCCTGCAAGGTCCTTCTCAGGGCACGTTGAACCGTCAAAGTCAAACAGGCCCTCTTCGGCTTCGTGCCAGGCCCACGGTATATATGTGCTTACCGATGTGAGGCCGGCCTTCACTGCCTCATCAAGGTGCCTGTTCCACAGTTCGCGCCTGATCCTGAAATAATGTATCTCTCCGGAATTGAGAAATACTCTTTTATCATCCTGAATGAAATTACGTCCCTTAATACTAAATACCATAGCAGTCAAATTATTTTGCAGTCAACCGGCAATTCCTCCGGCTGCACAATACTGTTCTTTTTCAGACCCCCGGCAGTTCCCCCGGCTGCCCTGCACCCTCATTTAGGTCCTTCTCCCTCTTCCTGAGCAGTTCCTTGATCTCAAATGACCTTTTCTCAGTCAGGGTATATCGCACAGCGAAGAAGAGAGCCAGGAGACTCAGGAGCAGCGGCAGCCCTATCTCAACGACCCTCATCATCAGGAGAGTATATGGCGACTGCTTCTTGAGAGGCTCGATATCCTCTTCAATGGCTGCCAGTTCCCGGCCAAGGGTTCCCGGCGGGGATGCAGCGTTCAGGGCATTGACCCGGTCATGAATGTCAGAGATGTTTTGTGTCAGCTGAGTGGTGTGGTCCCTGCTCCTCTCATGCTGCTTTATCCTTGCATTCAGGTGTGCCAGCAGGTCAAAGGAATAGATCCTTGCCTTCGTAAGCCCTGACTGCATTATAAGCGGTATAGCTGCCCTGATAACTGAGTCTGCCTGAACCGGTTCTGCCTTAGTCAACGACCTTTCAGCAGTTTCGAGTTCCTGAATAAGAGACCCTGTAACCGCAGAAGCATTCATGAACACATTCTTTCTCTGTGCATCATTTTCCGCACGTCCGGATTTCTTCTTCTCAGGCTTCCTTGCAATCTCATTATCCAGATATACTTTATAATCCCTTGATTCCTTCAGGGCTTCGGTTGTCTGCAACCTTACTGTCCTGAGTCCTTCAGCTGCAGCACCGCCACCGCCTTTGTAATCCTGCCAGTATTCTATTTTGCTTTGCATATCGCGGATGCTCCCTTGCAGGCTGTCGACCTTTGTTACCTGGGTCTGATCAAAGAGTGTCAGAGTTATCAGTATACCGGCAACGAAACTAGCGAAGGCTGTCCCCAGCTTTATGAACCACCAGAATATTGAGTAGTAGCTCCCTTCTGACCTGCGGCCGGTCTTCAGTTCATCCTCATCGCAAATATCGCCTACCATCGATGCCCCAAGAGTGAAGAAGAAGAGCATGCCGGCTGATAGCATTATTGTAGGAATTAGGACCAGGTAGGGATGCTCAGGATTATAGCATACAATTTTTGAGAGCTGTGCAAGGCACATCAGCAGCATGGCTATAATCAGGGTATTTCGTTTGCCAAGCTTCGGGCTAATGAGGTTCAGGGGGAACACAGCCAGCACGCCGGTAATGGCCCAGACAGTGCCGTTTATGCCCAGCAGTCTTGCTCCTTCAATCTTGTCACCGCCGAAAACATAAAAGATTGGTATATAGGACCCGAGAAGGTTGACGAAGTTAAAGCCCATGGCCAGCGTGAAAATTGTAAGGACCAGGTAGATGAAGTTCTTGTTTGTACCAACCACCTTCATGTCAGTCCAGAAATGAGTCTTTTCCTGTTTGACAACCTTTACAAACCCAGGCTCACGCAGTTTGGCCGTCCACCAGAAGGAGAGAGGGATCAACACGGCCGCTATGAGAAGCGATACATATCTCATTCCGTCAGCCTCATTCCCTCCTGGCCCCCTGAACGCCTCGGTGTTGGCCAGGGCAAAAAGCCATGGAGTGCTCATTGCGAACAGGTTTCCGATAAAACTCTTTCCGCTGAAGAGACGGGTTCGCTCGTGAGGATCATTTGTCATCTCCATCCCAAGAGCTCCGTGAGGGATCTCGAAGACTGTAGTGGCAGTGAAAAACAGAAGCAGGGCCAGCAGGATATAAACGAGCTGGAACCGCTGAAACCCGGCATCGCTTGGGAACCAGGCGTGGACTGCCTCACCCTTGGGGATCCACCACATCACCACAAAGAACACCGCTACGGCTATGCCCCCAATAAGGAGGTAAGGCCGCCGGCGCCCCCACCGGGTACGGGTATTGTCAGAGAGATGGCCGACAATCGGATCTGAGAATGCATCCCACAACCTGGGGATTATCATTATAAGTCCGAGCCAGAAGGCACTCAGGCCCAGGCTTATATTGCCCATCAGGCCAACAAGCTGCCCGGCAATGTTAAACAGGGCGATGGGAATTATGCCTCCTGCTGAATAGGCTGCGAGCTGACCAAAAGATATATGATCATTGCGCCCGGCGGCCTTCAGAGTGCTCTTGTCTCTCCCTTTCATGAAAGTATTTGTTTTTCAACCGTCAATAATAAATCTCAAGATCTGCAGGCATCTCCCTAATAGTAATTTCCCCTCCACTGAATTCAAAGTATTCCTTACCATTTAACCTCATTGCGGAGGGCAGCATACTGCCATTAAAATTTCTTATCCGGATACCCCCTGCAGGCAACTCGGCATCACCCGTTATTGAAATAATATATCTGCCGTTATCCTTTTTGATCGTGTAGGATATCTCCCCGTAGTAAGTCGGCATGTTTTCAACCGACATTCCCCCGGGCGAGTCAATCCAGTCCTGATACAGGGCAGATGCAATTACAAGGGTCTGGTCATCCTCGTTTTCATATACAAACATTGACCTGACGGCATTGATGAAATCGCTACCGCACCATGTATGAGGCATATCTCCAATAAAACCGGGGTGCCGGTAGTCATTCCACACCACCTCTGCCCAATGATTCCACCTGCCGGTTTCCGGACGCTGGTCATCAAGAAAGTAGTCTATCAGCTCATGTGCCCTGTCAGGCTGGTCAAGCATTATGAACGAGCCTATCAGACGGTTTTCGTAGGGAGTGTAATTGACCCACGCGGTTTTGCCATCCCTTCTGTTCGTGAAGAAGGTGTAATACTTTTCAAATGTGTTGTAAACCTGAGGCACAGGCATGTTGGAAAGTTCATTGCATGGTGTCAGGGCAATGGTGGTTGAAGTGGCATCAAAATCGCCCAGCTCGACGCATCCCGGAATATAATCAATGTTTCTTACCTTCATGGCAAGATCGATGGAGTTGTACAGGTTTGTCCGGAATGTGTCACGGATACCGGCTATCCTATCGTAATTCACGGAGTCCCCCAGTATCTTCTGTATCTCTGCTGCATCCTTCAGCCCCTTGGTTGTAAAGAAATTATCCCAGTATGAGTGCATCGGTTTCGCAGAATAGCCCTCATGGCTGATCGACTCGGGCACCAGCCCGTAATAGGCCCTGATACTGTCATTCCCATCCCTGAAATGCTCGCCTGACCTTTCAGCAATCAGTGATTCAATATAGTCAACCGCCCTCAGAACATTGTCGTTTTTTGATCTCAGAAAAGCGGTGTCACGTGTGAAATTGAAATATTCTCGAATGAGGTATATAAGCTCACCATGACTGTCATGCTCCGGCACCGGATCCGGACCTCTGAAGTCAACAACACACGGAACCTTGCCGTTCTCATACTGATAGGCTGCATACCAGTCAATAAACTCCCTCACCTCGGTTACGATACCCGATTTCAGCAGGGCCGATGAGGTGAGCGCTCCGTCACGAATCCAGCTCCTGTCATAGGAACGTGATCCGGGTTGTATGCCTTTGTTGTCCCTGTTTATAAGGATATACGCCAGGTTGGACCTCCAGGTGTCGATAAGCCAGTCTGCCGAAGGAGGAAGATTGAACCGTATGTGGTCCGTTCTCTCATTCCAGTATGCTGACGGTTCCAGGAACCGTTCGCGGGCCTCTGTGGTGGATAAAGGCACCCTGACCAGCTCGTTGATGTGATACGGAATAACAGCATAGAAATCCCTTGATTCGCCGGCATCAAGATGCAACTTGTATTTTATGACCCCGCTGACCATCCCTCCGGGGTCACCTGCCTGGAGCCCGGAAGGCATCTCCCCTTTGCGGATCATATCAACGACATTACCCTCATCAAAATTCATGAAACCAAAGGAATCATATTTTTCAGTGAACCGGACCGGTTTGTTGTCAACCATTATCAGCCCGTCGTTCTGCTCTCTTGCCGTCAGGATCTTTCCGGTGCCACCCGTGGTGTTCAGGAACTGATAATACGGATTCACCTGGAACGGGCGAATCAGCAGGTAAAACTCGAAATCGATCGGATCTCCCGTGATATTTTCGAAGTAATAGCCGATATAAAGGATTGAGCTGTCATTGGGAGTCCCGCCCGAGGAGACCCCGGTCACAAACCTGAGTCCATTGTGTTCCCACTCCACTGAAGGCAGAAAGACAAACCCGTCAGCCTGCCCCGGGAAACCCATTCCCTGTGAAGGTTCTACATTGCTGTGGTTAAGGAGCATCTCCCCGATCTTAAGCATGGGTTCGATGGAGAAGTGTGCCTTTTCCGGTTCCACGGTCCCATCCTCACTTATCAGCGCCTCCTTAGTATCGCCGCTGACCCCGGTGATAGTCCAGTATGCGGCTTTCTCGCTGAAATATGCCGGGAAACTCCCTTCCGGAGAGTTAGCCGCTGTGTAAATTATGAAACCATTTGGTGTGAGAGTGCTCTTTGCATCTGGAAATGAGACCTCTCTTATACCAAAGTTATTTCCGTTGGCGGGTGTCAGCAGGTCAATCCTCAGGTACTCCGCCTCCGCCTCCGGCAGTCTGATGAAGCTGACATCGCTCCGGTTAAGATCAACATGGTGAATCTTTTTCCAATTTCTGCCGTCATCGGAGAGCAGGATACTGAAGGCCGAGGCATGGCTGCCCTCGAGCCATTTAATGTGTAATCCTCCGGACTCCCTCCTTCCCCCGAAATCAAAGGTAAGGCTCTGCCCTTTGCCTCTTCTGCTTTTCCAATATGTCTCATCTGACCCATCGGCCGCCTGCATTGGTCCGTAATGCCTGGCAGATGAGACCGCCATTACCTGAGGCACAGGCCAGGTATCGGTCTCCGGTAATAGTGGTTCGAACCTCAGGTCATCGATCCAAAGGGTACCCTTGCCGCCTAAAAAGGATGCGACGGTAAATTCTATCCTGTCTATCCTGGTCAGACCTTGCCCGGCAGACGGCCCCCATGCAAATTCTATATGGCGCTTTTTGATTCGGATCTTCTTCCATTCACCAGGGAATGAATAGTTCCTGTTATTGACCCACCACACATTGTTCCCGGTGCTGTCAATGAATTTTATCTCGAAGTTGTTCGAAGGAGACTCCGCCTTAAGCCAGAAGGTGAACTCAAAGTTTTCAGGAAGATCTATCGGGAAAAGCTTCTGGATGCCTCCGTAACCAGTTCCCTTCGCGAAGTCATAGTCTATGCGAATGGAATTGCCTGAGACTCCTGCTTCTGAGGAGAGTGCCAGTGTGACTCCTTCAGACAGATTGTAAGACCACCCATCCGATTTTTCAAACTCATCAAGAGTCCTTTCCTGTGCATTGCCGGCAGCAAAGTCAAAAACCAGCAGGAGGGAGATGGCGAGTATTCTGCTGAGGTGGTGCTCCATTTAGGTGAGAGTATTTGATATGTTTTCCCTGATTGTCTTAAAATGACAGATATTTGAATCCCAGCCTGTTGAGTCCCTTCTGAATTACCGGATCCTTCATTACGTAATCCCAAACAAGCCCTGTTCGGAAATTTTCTATCATTATAAGCATCGGCCCCTGGTCAATCCCGATGAAGTCATCATTGACCCAACCGGCTGTAAGGTTAAAGGAGTCATAATAGCCGTATTTGCCCCACAGCTTAGTCCCGTACTTTTCGTTTATCGATTTTATTGTCGGAAGCACTATTTCCGGAGCAAAGGGCAGAGATGACAGGGGTCCGTAAGGAGCGATGGTTCCGTCATCAAAATAATTGTATTCCGGACCGCTGGTCCCCCTCCCGGCGTAGCCAAGGAACTCCCTGCTGTCAAAGTTGTATTTGGCAGTGGGGCCATCGCTTGCGGTAATACCCCAGCAGAGCGAATCATATCCCACCCACCCGTAAGGATTGTCGATTGCATACTGTCGCTGGACGTATGTTGCACGGCGTGAATTCTCAAAGTAGTCAATACCCTTCTCCTTCATATAGGCGTCAGCTATGCCCCGGAAGTCAATGAATGCCTGTGAGAACTGGTGACCGAACAATGGTGGAAAGGCCACATGAGAAAGACCATCGTAAGGTGTCTGCCATTTGTAGGAGCTTAACCATGAGTCATAACTCTTTTCAGCATTCTCCATCCCGCTTCCGGCGGCAAGGATATACAGAAAGAGCGCTTCGTTGTAACCGGTCCATCCCATTGGGTGGAGCCCCTCCTCCGGATGCCAGCCCATTGAGATCTGATTGGCATACTTCCCGGTATCAGGCATAATCATGAAATCCCATTCTATACGGCTTAGGATGATGTCAGCCTGTGAACGGATACGCCGTTCAATGTCACTGTTGAGGTTGTAATAGTTACGGGCAAAGATAATTCCCATCATAAGGAGGCCCGTATCTACAGACGACAGTTCACATTTCCATTCCCTGGTGCCGGAGCTCATTCGCAGGAAGTGGTAATAAAAGCCCTTGTATCCGGTCACGGCTGTATCAGCACTCTGCACCGAATTGACGAAAAAGTCGAGGGTGTTAAGGGTTATCCGGGCTGCATCTTCACGGGTTATCCACTCCCTCTCCACTCCAACAGCAAAAGACGGAAGTGCGAATCCGGTAGACGCGATGCTGGCCGGCGCCCATGCCGCGGTGCGATCCTTGACTATGCCCCATTCGGGATGATGCTCATGCATAAAGAACTGAAAAGTCTTCTTCTGAATCGAGTCAAGCATTGCCTCTTCTCCGGCTGTTATATTATAATTCGCCCGGCCCTTTGATGTGTAGTTGATCTGGGCCTGCCGATTGCAGGAGGCAAGCACAAGGACCGCCAGTATGATACGGTATGTCGTTCTCATCTCTTGTCAGTATGTAAATCCCAGTTTATCGAGCCCGGCTGTTATCTCGGGAGCCGACATGAACAGATCCCATAACAGCCCGGTGCGGTAGTTCTCAATCATGACAATTATCGGACCCTGGTCTATTGCCAGATAGGAGGTGCCCCACCACCCTGCAGTGGCGTTGAAGGCATCATAGAACCCGTATTCACCCCAGAGCCTGTCACCAAGCACATAGTAGAAATGCCTCATGGCATCCGTTGATTGTTCCGGGGTATAGGGCATTGAGGACAGTGCTGCCGTTGGAGTGATTACACCCAGGTCATTTGTGGGTGAATGTGCGCTGTAACCCGACTGGTTATCGCTGGCAGTAAGGCCCCAGCATTCACTGCTGTAACTTACATAGTTTCCTGGGTTTGTCTCGCAATGCTTCCAGTTTATAAGTGTGTGAGCAACGTTCTGGTCCCAGTAATTGACATAAATATCATCGAGATCACGCGGATCAAGCCCCAGAAAGGAATAATGAGTGAAGAACAGAGGCCCGCCGTAAGGCCAGCCCATCGGAAGCGTTATACCGTAGTAGGAGCTGCCGTTGAGTATGCCACCGTTATTCATGTATCCATACCTGTAAGTATCCCTGCTGATTGTGTGTGTGGGTGATCCCGCACCCAGAACATAGCAGATCAGGGTCTCATTGTAGCCGCGCAGCACCATGTTCAGATTGAACCCGTAGGTTGGAGACCAGTGCCAGTACAATGCGTTGAGTCCCTGAGTAAAAAAGTCGAACTCAACAGCCTGCCAGAGTACGTTTATCCTGTTAATGAGCAACTGTTCAGCCGGCACCACGGCATTCATGTATTGCCTGAATGTGATCAGACCCTGTATAAGGAAGGATGTCTCCACGAGGTCACCCCCGTTATCCTTCTCGCTGAATGGCACAATGCTGCCCGATGATCCGTTAAGCCAGTGAGGCCAAACGCCGTGATACCGGTCGCATGTTTCAAGAAAATCCAGGATCTTGTCCATATGTGCAATGCCCTCATTCCTGGTGATAAACCCTCTCTCCATTGCAACTATAAGGGCCATCACGCCAAAGCCTGTACCACCCGTGGTAACAATGTCGCCAGAGGTATTACGCTCCCTGGCCATGCCGCTTGAAGGATGGGCGAAGTCGAAAAAATACCTGAAAGTCTGTCGCTGAATGAGATCAAGCAACTCGTCATCCGAAATCACCGGAAACTTCAGAGACGGGTCAAGGTCTGTGATGAATGAGTTGGAGAAACCGTCGAATGTGAAACCGTTCACTCCTTTCAGACCTGTCGATATGATAAATGAATATTTCTTATAGTAATCAAGAGTTCCGGTGGTTGTTACGGTTACCCTTTTGTCAGCGTGGGAGAGGGAGAAAGTGGCCGGTGTCTGAAAATTGAAATAAGTTTGATAATCCGACGGATTAAGGGCCTCGGAAAAATCCACAACAATAGTTGTTGCCAGCCTGCTCACATTTCTGGGAATTGCCGGTGGGAAAAAAGAGTTGCCGTTTATGGTTACCGAGCTGATAACCATCTTCCCGTTGACAGTTTTGAAAATATATGTCACACCGGGGAAAGTTTCCCCGTTGATCCCTCTGAGTGATGAGGTTACCTCAAGTGTGTAGTTTGTATAGTGTTCAAGGTTTTGAGTGGGTGTTAGAGCCACTGTACTGTTTCCGTCCATGTATGAGAAGAGACTGGTAACCAGGGTGGTACCGTCCTTTTTCAGCAGGATGCTCTTCCTGGCAGATGCAGTATCAAGCACATTGCTGAATTCGATAACAACATTCTTGTCTACAGGGATTTCCCCTATTGTGCTCTGAAGATCGAGATAGACCGTTCCGACTTTTGTCCTTATAAGCTGGACAGTGCCGGCAGGGCCTCCACCCGGATCCTTATTCTCGCATGACAGAGTCAGTAATGTAAGGGCAACTAACCATGCACCCAATAACCTGTTTCGCATAAGATACATTTAGGAAAAAAAAGAGGGTCCGGGCGCATGCCTGGACCCTCAGTAAACTCAATCCAAAAAACTATTACGGTTTCTCCGAATTGTACATGAGGAGAATTTCGTTATCAGTAAGAACCTTATGCCAGAAACGAATGTCGTCAAGCTGACCCTTGAAATGGTTGTTGGCGGGCAGTGAATAATCAGCCCATTCGTCAGATATGGTCCTGTTGTTCCTGCCCTGTATGAAGCCGAGAGCAAGGTGGTTGCCAGCAGCCAGTCCGGCATACTTCAGGCCTGTGACACCCTTCTTGGCATCACCGGTGGGCCACAGGTTGAAATCCATGCTCTTCATCTTCTGCCCATTGAAGTACAGCGTACCGACTTTTGTCGGGCCATTGTAGGTATAAATAACATTAATCCAGTTGTCCTTCAGCAATGCGGTCATCTCGGCTATTGTCAGACTCTTTGCATAGGTCCATCCCATCCATCCTGTGTTTGTATTATCAGTTGCCAGGGCAGGAAACCACATATCTTCAGATGCTGTTCCTGTTGCAAGCTGATACTGAACGGCAAACTTAGATCCGGTATAGTCGCCAAATACTTCATACTGGAAACCGTTCCAACCGGCAAGACCCATAACAAAGTGGGCGTTGGTCTTCTCAGTTGAGTTGGTCTTCATCCAGAATGCAACGGTGAAATTGTTTGTATTCATTATGAGCTCACCGTTGGGGATCTCAATAAGGCTGGTCGTACCGTTGAAAGTAGCAGCCTTGCCGGCAGCAGTTTTTCTAGATGCAGTATAGGTGATACCAATTATATCAGCTGCTGCGGGATCCCATGGCCCGATTATGTCATTGGCGTTATCCTCAAAGGTAAAATGCGCGATTGCTCCTGCAGGTGCAAAAGTTCCTTCTGTTGTGAAGGTCCTCTGCAGTGCGGTGATAGGAAGAGCATCGGTTGACATCAATCCGGCACCGAAACTGAGCTGATAAAGAGCCCCCGTTCCAAGGCTGGTCTGAGGTACAACCGTGATCGTATTTCCTGAGACTGTGATTGTCAGGGCAACCGCAGCATCATCATAATCCTGAACCATTGTAATATTGGCTGCTGTAGCCGTGGCAGGATTAACATCAACATTGAAGGTTGCTACGATTGTGGGATTCACCGGCACATTGGTTGGTGAAGTGGCACCATTGAGGTTAATGGTTCCGGCCATAAGCGATTCCAGAGCAAGCGGCTCGGGATCCTTTTTGCAACTGCTGAGCATCAGTGAGAATGCCACAGCGACAAAAAGCATACTTGTAATTACTTTTTTACTTTTCATAAACTTTTAAATTTTAAATTTAACATTCATAAGCACTATTAAATAACTTACCAGTTGGGATTCTGTTCAAGGGATCCCTGGGATATATCAATTTCATTCTGCGGAATAGGAAATAATTCATGCTTGCCTGCGGTAAAACCCAGAGGACTGAGCACTGAGGCAGCCTTACCGGTTCTGACCAGGTCCCAGAACCTGTGTCCTTCCATTGCCAGCTCGTGCCTGCGTTCTTCCAGGATAATGTCTCTTAAGGCGCTCTTGCCTGTTTCGGTGATATCCGGAAGAATAGTAGTGTTCCCCTGCCGGGCGCGTCTTCTGACCTCATTCAGGTACAGAAGTGCATCATCAGGTTTATCATTCTCATTCAGAGCTTCTGCAGCCATCAGTAAAACATCGGCATAACGGATCAACCGACGGTTGTGACCCCACTGGGTGGTTGTGTTATTACCCGGATACCAAACCTTCTGATTGTAACACTCTACTTCGATTACATTACTGTTTTCATCCAGTGTCTGATCGGGGGTTGTTCCATCTCCCAGGATTAACACTCCGTCAATCGTTTCACCCAGGTCAATGATTGTTTCTTCCAGTCTGGGGTCCTCCGTCTCGAATGACTCACGGAGGTCAAGTGAAGGCCTGTTAAAGCCCCAGCCCCTGTTTGGCGAGCCTCGTACACCCTGGGTGTTGGCATACTGGTTGCCACCGGCACCGTCTACCTCCATAGCCCCAACCTCAAATACAGATTCCACACCGTGTTCTCCACTCTTTCCGTTAGCATCGGCATAGATTGCTTCCAGTTCATATTCATCTGAGAGAATAACTTCGAGAGCATATTTCTCGGCATTAACAAAATCACCTCTGAAGAGGTAGACTTTCGCCAGCAGTGATTTTGCAGCTCCACGGGTTGCGCGGCCCAGATCATCAGGACCGTATGCGCTCTTCTCCGGAAGATTCAGCACCGCATTCTCCAGGTCAGAGATTATAAGGTCATAAATTTCTTCCGCTGTGGAGCGAGGAATTTTTGTAGCAGGAATGATAGTGATGACCTTGGGGACACCGCCAAAGGCCCTTACCAGGTCAAAGTAGAAGAGACCTCTGAAGAAACTCGCCTCTGCAATGTACCTGTCGCGCAAATCGGCATCCATGCTTATCAGGGGAACCTTTTCAATTACTACATTGGCCCGCTTGATTCCTTCATACAGGGAGCTCCACCATCGGTCAAGCCCGTCCTGGGTTGTTGTATAGGTAAAATTATCATACGGACCAATCGTGGGAAGCCCGTCATTAGGATTGCTACCCTTGTGAGCATCGTCAGACATTATATCCATTATCGGAAAGCCACCTGAATTGTATGACCAGTTTCGAATGCTCGTGTAGACAGCATTGGTAGCAAGCAGGGCGTCAGTTGCAGTCGTCGGAAACGCTTCCTGAGTCATTTCACCCTGTGGATCTTTCTGCAGAAAATCTTCACATCCCGTTATTAAAAAAAGGGATGCCGTGATAAGAAGTGCTGAAGTTATCTTGGTTTTCATCTTTCTTAGAATTGCAGGTTAACACCAATTGAATACGCAGACGTTATCGGATAAGCGCCATAATCTATCCCGTTGGACAGAACATCGTAGCTTCCGATTTCCGGAGTGTACCCGGTAAATTTGGTCAGCGTCAGGAGGTTTGAACCCTTAACATATACCCTGAGCTGCTGCATGAAGGCTTTCTGTGATATGCGGGCAGGCAGCGTGTAGCCAAGGGTTACACTCCTCAGTCTGAGGAATGATCCGTCATGGATGAACCTGTCAGATGGCGTGAAATTATAGCCTCCGAATGAGGGCCTTGGTTCAGTATCGCTTGTACCCGGACCGGTCCATCGGCTGAAAACATGCTTCTCGAAGTTATATGGGTCAGGCCGGACTACTTCTTTACCATTGAATATCTTGTTGCCTGTCTGGCCCTGAAAGTCAACTGCAAAGTCGATTCCCTTGTATTCAATCAAACCGTTAAACCCGAAGATGAATTTTGGAATAGGCGACCCGATAAAGGTTCTGTCACGACCGTCAAGAATATCATCTCCGGTAACATCAACAAACCTCAGATCCCCTGGGCCGGCCTGTGCGGAATGTGGATAAGCGGCAAGCTCAGCTTCATCCTGGAAGATCCCGTCTGTCTTGTAACCGTAGAATGCCCCGATGGGAAGCCCCACCCGGCTTAGGGTGACAGGCCTGCCGTCTCCCAGGTAACCACCGATAAGTGTGGAATCAATTCCGCTGTTGCCTCCAATCTCAAGCACTTCATTGTGAATGGTTGATCCAAGCAGGCCAACTGAATATGTGAAATCCCCCCTCTTTTCCCTCCAGTTCAGATTGAATTCAAACCCCCGGTTCAGAACTGATGCTGCATTGTAGCGCACCTTCTGTCCCTGTCCGTTGCCAAGATGACCTGGAGTAGAGAGCTCAATAAGGATATCATTTGTAACACGGTTGTAAAAGTCAAACTCCCCTGTGAGTTTATTGGCGAAAAATCCAATCTCCGCACCTATATCGGTCTGGGTGGTGCTCTCCCACTTCAGATCCGGGTTGCCACTCTTACCATAGGTAGCAGCAGGAAGGGGTGCATCCGGGTTCCCCAGCACGGCAATTATCGAAGACTGCACTGTTGCATACCGGTCTTTGTAGGGAATCCTTTCATTGCCAATTATACCCCAGCTTGCCCTGAGCTTAAGCTTTGAGACAGTCTTGCTCCGCTGCATGAATTCTTCATTTCCGATGTTCCAGCCAAGAGCAAACGATGGGAAATTGGAAAACCTGTTCTCCTCGGTGAACTTTGAAGAGCCATCGCGACGGAACGTGACAGTGGCAATGTATTTATTATTCAGTGAATAATTGGCCCTGAACAGGTATGACATCATTGAATAGTAAAGACCCGCATCAACACCGTTTGATATTGACTGTATTGTATTTACATTATTGACAGGGTCATAAATATATGAAGGGCTTATATACCAGAAATCCTGCCCGTCACGCAATACATTCTCACCCGAAAGACCCACGAACTCAGAGGTTGACTCCTGCATTGTAAAACCAGCTACCAGGTCGAGCGAGTGAATATCGAGGAAAGTTTTGCGGAAGCTGATTGTGTTCTCCCACAGCCAGTTCAGGTTATCCGAACTTCCCTTGTACAGATCACTGAGGATGTTCTGCTGCTGCGACGCTGTGCCGTCAGGATTGTAAATTGTATAGGCCGGGGTAAAGCTGGTGGACTTGTTGTAGGAAGCGTCGACACCGTAACTTGACCTCAGGGTAAAGGATTTTAGAATGTTGGCCTCGGCAAAGATGTTTCCAACAGCTCTTATACCTTTCCTGTAATCATTTGAGTAGGCCAGTTGTGCCAGCGGATTGCCGACATTGTAGACAACAGCATAGGAGCCGTCCGCATAATACGGTTCAAGAACCGGTTGTGCACGGTAAACCGAGTATGTGACATTGGGTGCATTCTGCTGTGTATAAGGAGCAATGGTCACATTGTTGCCCAGCTTCAGGAAGGGTGTGAGGTTATATGTATTGTTGAGCTTAAGTGTAATGCGGCTGTAATTCGATTTGTCAATAATCCCGTCCTGCATGAAGGCGCCTATACCTACATAATACTGAGTCATCTTAGTGGCTCCGGTGACCGAAAGCTGGTGATTCTGGATCGTGGCAATACCAAAGACCAAATCCTGCCAGTCCGTATTGGGTACAAG
>JBFYPM010000037.1:0-5318 GCA_041303295.1 Bacteroidales bacterium | reverse complement strand
GATTTCTGGTACACATAAAGTAAAAATAGGGATTGGCTATTGTACGCCCAGCAGTTCGCCGAGTTTTTTACAGAGGTCATCTCCCCTGAGGTTGGCTGCTATAACTCTTCCCTCACGGTCTATGAGGAAGCTGGCCGGTATCTGTGTCAGTCCGAATCTCTTCACCACCTCCGAGTCGCGGTACCTGAGGTCGCTGACATGTTTCCATCTGCCCAGCCTGTCTTTTCTGATCGCCTCTGTCCATTCTTCCTGCCTGAGGTCGAGCGATACCTGGAATATTTCGAAACCTTTCCAGTGGTACATATCGTACAGTTTTACCAGGTTGGGGTTTTCCTCGCGGCATGGCGGGCACCATGCGGCCCAGAAGTCGACCAGCACCACCCGGCCCCTCAATGATGACAGCTTCAGGGTGTCGCCTCCGGGGTCGGGGAGAGCAATCTCAGGCATCATGCTTCCTACATATGGAATGGTACCGGAGAGTGTTCCTGTGCCTACAGAGACTGAATTCCTCAGTCTTGCCACAAACGAGTGCAGGTCGAGGACCAGGTCCGATCCGGGGTAGAGGGCATATAGTGCTGAATCAGCCCTGTAAAACAGTTCAGGATTCTTTGCAGGGTCGAAAAGCTGCAGGCCGGGCACCACCTGCTGGTTCAAAAGATAGACAGAGATCATTGATGATTTATTGTCGGCTAGCATCTTAAGTGCCATTTCGCGAAAGCCTTCGACGATATCAGCGGCTCTCCTGTCGAGGCTGTCCATAAGCAGCGGTCTTCTGGGGCTCATGATGCTGTCATTGTATACATCCGTCAGGTGCTGAAGCTCATCAATGACCTGCTGTCGCTCCTCACTGAAACCGAGCATGACGGAGGTGCTTTCCGATCCCATCAGTGTCTCCGGTGATGCCAATGACCCGCGTACTGCCTTCACCTCAATCTTATCACCCGGGGAGACAAGCAGTGTCAGAAAATCATCACTGCCCATACTAAGCATGTAAAAGGCAGGCCATTCTGTTGTCGCCCTGAAGCTGAATTTTCCATCCTGACCGGTAATCATTGAATCAACCGGCTCAAGAAAACCCGGTTTTACTTCACGCAACAACAGGTACTCACCTCCGACCGCCTCGGAAATGCTGCCGCTTATCCTGAATTCATCATTACTGCAGCCTGTTGAAGCGAACAGTGCTGCAAGCAGCAGAAGAGTTGTTATGCCCTTCTGAAAATCAAATTCTACATAAAACAATCTTTCACGCATAACCGTCATAAAATCTTTCATATTGACCGAACTTTTTAAACGCGCACTGGTTCTCTTACTGAACTGCAAAGATATCTATTTTTCAGAGCCTTCGGGATGATTGTGCATTCATAAGGCTGATAATAAATCTGATTTTTTTGCTTATTTTTGTGCTTGATTTTTTTTGTTATTATATTAATAGTGTTTTATTTCTGACTTTTTAGCAGTAGAACGGAACTCCTTGAACTATGGGATACATTAAGTTTGATAAGGCTCACGTGGTTAATCTTGAGTATTCACTAAGCCGTGAGATTTTACGTACCAACAGGGCGGGCAGTTATTCGTCGACCACAATCGTCGGATGCAACACACGCAAGTACCATGGATGGCTGGTTTGTCCGGTGGATGAGCTGGGGGGCGAAAGGCATGTGCTTCTGTCGAGCCTCGACACCACTGTCGTCAGCAACGGCCAGAGTTTCAACACCGGGATCCGCAAATATCACGGCGACTACTACAGTCCGAAGGGTCATAAATATGTTGAGGACTTTGATATTCAGGATATTCCAGGTATGACCTACAGGGTAGGCAACGTCTTCATGAAGCAGGAGCGTCTTCTGGTGCATTATGAGGAGCAGCTTTTGATCAGGTTCACCATCCTTGATACTGATGAGCCTGTCAAACTTCAGATGAGGCCTTTCCTGGCCTTCAGGAACATTCACCAGCTTACTCATGCCAATATGTGGGCTAACACCCGTGTTGAGCCGGTCTCCAACGGCATCCGGATCCGCATGTATGATGGCTTCCCGTGGCTGAACATGCAGCTCTCGGCCAAAGCTGAGTTCGTACCTGTGCCCGACTGGTACCAGGGGATTGAATATATTGAAGAGCAGAAGAGAGGGTATGATTATTCAGAAGATCTTTTTGTTCCGGGTTTCTTCGAGGTCACAGCCGGCAAGGGTGACGTAATTGTCTTTTCGGCTTCGACCAAGGAGGAGAGGCCTGCAGGATTCAAGACCAAGTTCACCCGGACAGTATCATCAAAGATACCGCGCAGCGATTTTGGCAACAGTCTGCGTAATTCGGCCCAGCAGTTCATTGAGAAGCGGGGTGATGACACAAATATCATTGCAGGCTATCCGTGGTTCGGTTCGTGGGGACGTGACACCTTCATCTCACTTCCCGGGCTCGCTCTTGCGCGTACCTCGGAGGATCTCTTTGCAGCGGTACTTGACACGCAGGTGCGCCGCATGAAGGGAGGTCTCTTCCCCAACATGGGAGACAATGACAACCCTGCCTTTAACAGCGTAGATGCGCCGCTATGGTTCTTCCAGGCGGTATGCAGTTACGCGCTGGAGCCAAAGGAGGCCTGGAAGCGTTACGGCGCTGCCATGAGGGATGTACTCAACGCCTACCGCAGCGGAACCTCCTTCGGCATACACATGAGGGAGAACGGGCTTATCTATGCTGATGCGCCCGGTAAGGCTCTTACATGGATGGATGCTGTAGTTAACGGTGTACCGGTCACCCCCAGGAACGGCTATGCTGTTGAGATTAATGCTTTGTGGTACAATGCAGTATGCTATTCTCTCGATTGTGCACGCGGAGCCCATGACAGAGCTTTCGTGAAGGAGTGGGAGAAGCTGCCGGAACTTATCAGCATCTCATTCATTGAGACCTTCTGGGATGAAGAGCTGGGCTACCTTGCTGACTATGTCAATGACAATGATAAGAGGAACATGCAGGTAAGGCCAAACATGGTCATAGCCACCTCACTTCCGTATACCATGCTTACCAAGGAACAGATGAAGAGCATCCTTGACATTGTGAACCGTATCCTGGTCACCCCTCGCGGTCTCCGGACACTGTCGCCCTCGGATGAGGGTTACAGCGGTATCTACTGCGGTGATCAGGAGAAGCGTGACAGGGCCTACCACCAGGGCACAGTGTGGCCATGGCTTGTGGGTCCGTTCTGTGAAGGCTGGCTGAGAGTCTATGGCGAAGGCGGGGTATCACGGGTGAGGAAACTGATTATGGGATTCGAGGAGACACTTACCGAAGCAGGTATTTCAACCATCTCCGAGATCTATGACGGTGACCCCCCTCACACACCCAGGGGAGCCATATCCCAGGCATGGAGCGTGGGCGAGGTGCTTCGCATCTTCACGCTGCTTGAAAAGGAATATAAAGAAAAGAGATAATGATATGCGTGTCCTGATGTTTGGATGGGAGTTCCCCCCTCATATTGCCGGGGGATTGGGTACTGCCAGTTACGGTCTTACCCGCGGTCTTGCTGCACAGAAGGATGTGGAGGTGATCTTTGTGGTTCCCAGAGCCTTTGGTGATGAAGACCAGAGCATAGTGAGACTCATTGGAGCCAATACAATACCGGTGGCCTTCAAAAAGGTAAAGTATAACTTCTTCCTCAAACCAGTTGAAAAGATCGAAGTCTTCTCAAAACTGGTTCCCTATACCGATCCGGAAGACTTCTGGAAGATGACACGCGGGGAGATCGCTGAGACTGATGTGCTGGTGGAAACCAACCAGCAGGGTAAGGTCGATTTCACAGGCAGCTACGGTGCCACACTCATGGAAGAGATACACAAGTATTCAGTTGTGGCCCAGGTTATAGCAGCAGAGCAGGAGTTTGATATCATTCATGCCCACGACTGGCTGGCCTATCCTGCCGGGATTGCGGCCAAGGCCGTCTCAGGCAAACCTTTGGTGATACATGTGCACGCCACTGATTTCGATCGCAGCGGCGGAAATGTCAACCCCGTTGTTTACAACATGGAGAAGGAGGGCATGGATGCCGCAGATAAGATCATTACAGTGAGTAATCTGACACGTGAAATTGTAATAAGCAAATACAATATTGATCCCGAAAAGGTTGAAACGGTCTACAATGCAGTGGAACCGCCGCACCATTCAGAGCTTGACATCCCTGAACGGGCCTATGATGACAAGATTGTCACCTTTCTCGGCCGCATAACCATGCAGAAAGGACCGGAATATTTCATTGAAGCAGCCAGGATGGTTCTGTCACGAATGCCCAACGTCAGGTTTGTAATGGCAGGCTCGGGAGATATGATGGAACGTATGATGCGCCACGCGGCCTATCTGAGGATCACCGACAGGTTCCATTTTACCGGCTTCCTGCGTGGCAACGACGTCTTCACTATGCTGAGAATGAGTGATGTGTACGTTATGCCATCAGTCTCCGAACCGTTTGGAATTTCACCTCTCGAAGCGATGCAATCCAACGTGCCGGTGATCATTAGCAAGCAGAGCGGCGTGGCTGAGTTGCTTACCCATGCCGTCAAGGTCGATTTCTGGGATATAGAAGCGATGGCAGATGCCATTTACGGTATTCTTACCTATCCGGCGCTCTCAAGAATGTTTATAATGAACGGCAAGGAGGAGGTTGACAAGCTTAAATGGGAGAAGGCCGCGAGCCACGTGAAGAGTATTTATACCAGGGTTTTGAAACAGACAAGTTAATTGATATGAGCACACCACAGAAAAAGGCCATCTGCCTTTATTTTCAGGTTCATCAGCCCTTCCGGCTCAGACGTTACCGCTTTTTTGAGATGGGCCATGAGCACTATTACTATGACGATTTCATGAATGAGTCGATTCTGCGTAAGATTGCCTCCAACTGTTATCTGCCGGCTAACAGGCTGCTGCTGGACCTTATCCGCAAGCACAAGGGCAAGTTCAGGGTCACATTCTCTCTCTCGGGTATAGTTATTGACCAGTTCAGGCTGTATGCCCCGGAGGTGCTCGCATCGTTCAGGGAGCTTGCTGAAACCGGTTGTGTCGAGTTTCTTGCCGAGACCAATTCACACTCTCTTGCCTCACTTATGAGCAGGGAGAGATATGAACTCCAGGTCAGGATCCATCGCGAAAAGATGAACGAATTTATTGGCTATGAACCAACCTCCATCAGGAACACCGAACTGATCTATTCAGATGAGATTGGCAGCTGGATGGCAGAGATGGGCTACAAGGCAGTCGTTACCGAAGGCGCAAAGCATATCCTCGGATGGAAGTCGCCGAACTACCTCTATTGCAATGCCATAAATCCCAGG
>JBFYPM010000036.1:0-27798 GCA_041303295.1 Bacteroidales bacterium | reverse complement strand
CTGGTGGCAATAGTCCCAATGCTGGTGGTGGTATACGATGCAGCTCCCATTTATGTTTATTATTCACAGAGAGCAGTGAATTTCCCCGGTGTGGGCATACTCTTTTTCTGGGTAGGCGGTTTCGCACTATTCGCCTTCCTTACAACCCTTGTCCGTGAGATAATAAAAGACATGGAAGACTGCGAAGGAGACAGGGAGACGGGCAGAAAAACACTACCGGTAAGATCCGGACTGCTGACATGCAGGGCAGTCGTAATAATCCTTTCGCTTATCACAGTTGCACTTCTCTATTTCATCTGGGCCATATTCCTTCATGACACAATAACCCTCATATACATCACTCTGCTGCTGACAATCCCGTTTGTCGCAGTGATATATAAAGTACTGACAGGCAAGGATAAAGACCAGTTTCATCTGGCCAGCAGGCTTATGAAGCTTATAATGGTTGCCGGGATCCTCTATTCTCTTGTCGCAGGGGCGATAATCACTTCCGGGAAAATCTTATAGTATGATTTCTGATGGGCTGCAGGATTATGAACTGATACTGGCTTCGGCGTCTCCAAGGCGAAGACAGCTTATGGCGGAGGCTGGATTCAGTTACAGAGCTGGCGACATCGATTATGATGAAAACTGGCCTCCACACCTCAGGGGAAGGGAGATAGCAGAGTTTCTTGCAACCGGAAAGTCAGGTTCATGGAAAGAGCGGTTGCTGCCCCACCAGATACTTATTACAGCCGATACAGTTGTATGGTGTCATGAGACCGTTCTTGGCAAACCCGCGGATGATGAGGAGGCTATGCAATTTCTGAGGCTTCTCTCCGGTTGCCGGCATGAGGTCATTACCGGCCTCTGCCTGAGAGACAGCACAAGAAGCCACACCTTCTCCGTCACCACAAGTGTGACCTTCAGAAAGCTGGAGGAGGAGGAGATTTCTTATTATGTAAAGCACTACAGGCCGCTTGACAAAGCCGGAGCTTATGGTATCCAGGAATGGATTGGCCTCAGGGGAATCCAACGGATTGAGGGGTCATACTACAATGTTGTGGGCATGCCTGTAAGCGATCTCTATGACGTATTGCTTCAATTCACAGGAAATAAAACAAATAAGATATGAAAAAAAGAGTTGTCATTTTTGCCCTGCTTGTGGCGATGGTTAGTCCGTCAGCATTAGCTGATGAGGGTATGTGGATACCAGTTCTGATCGGTAAATACAATATCCAGCTAATGCAGGAGAACGGTTTCCGGCTCACCGCCGAAGATATTTACAGCATCAACAAGGCCTCGATGAAAGATGCCGTGGTGCTCTTCGGAGGTGGTTGTACCGGCGAGTTCATATCAGACAAAGGCCTGATTATCACTAACCACCATTGTGGCTACGGATCTATACAGAATCACTCGACTCTTGAGCATGATTACCTGGCTGACGGGTTCTGGGCAGCCTCAAATGCAGAGGAACTTTCTAATCCCGGGCTGACTGTGACAATACTAAAGTATATGGAAGATGTCACTGACAGGGTTCTTGCAGGTGTCACAGATGACATGGACAAGGAGAAAAGGGATGCTACTGTAAACGCAAACATCACCGCCATTAATAATGAAGCCGTTAAGGGCACTCATTACCTCTCTGCAGTCAGGCCATTCTTCCTTGGCAATCAGTATTTCCTGATTGTCAATGAGGTGTTCCGTGATGTGAGGCTGGTGGGAGCCCCTCCTTCAGCCATCGGCAAGTTCGGCGGCGACACTGACAACTGGGTTTGGCCGCGCCATACCGGCGACTTCTCACTCTTCAGGGTTTATGCTGACAGTGAGAATAAGCCTGCAGCTTATTCAGCTGAAAACGTTCCTTATAAACCGGCGTATCATTTTCCGGTGTCACTTGCAGGTGTGAGTGAGGGCGATTTCACAATGGTCTTCGGTTATCCCGGAAGGACCCAGGAGTATGCACCGTCACATCATATCAGGATGCTGAAGGATGTCATTTATCCAAAGCAGGTGGAGATACGCGGAAAGAAGATTTCAATCATGGAGCAGGAGATGGCAAATAACCCGCTGATAAGACTTAAATACTCAGGCAAGTCATTCGGCCTGGCCAACGGCTGGAAGAAGTGGATTGGTGAGATTCAGAGCCTTGACAACATGGACGGCGTCAATCGCAAGGAAGCCTTTGAAATGGAGTTTAAGAACTGGGTGGCAGCAGACCCGGTGCGCAGTCAGAAATACGGCAACATCTTTGATCAGTATAACGAAATATATCAGGACTATGTCAGGTATTACCTTGTAAATACCTATACTTCTGAGGTCTTCGGGTCAGCAGGAGCTGAGCCTGTCAGCCTTGCAAGCGGCTTCAGGAGAGCTGTGGAGCTGGCAACAAAGCAGAGCCCTGACCTCGGAAAGGAACTTGAGCGTCTCCGGTCCAATGCTGACGGCTTCTTCCGGAACTATGACCAGGATGTGTCGAAAAAACTGTTTGTCGCTGTAATGGAACTGTACGGAAAGAATGTGGAGCCTGAATGGCAGGCACCTGCATACAGAGAGATGGCAGCATCATGCAAAGGTAATTTCGGGGCTGTAGTTGACAAACTCTTTGCCAGGTCGCTTTTCACTGACGAGGAGAGGATGAAGACGCTGCTTGACAGGTTTGATGTAAAAAAGGTACAGAAAGATCCTTTCTACATTCTTGCCGCCTCCGCGGGTGAATTGATAGAAACGAAGGTCAGGCCAGTGATGGTTTCAGCTGACGCCCGCCTGGCAGAGCTGAACAAGCTTTACATGGCAGCACAGATGGAACAGGGTAAAGACAGGGTTTTCTATCCGGATGCCAACTCAACACTCAGGCTGGCCTATGGCAAGGTGATGGGATACGATTCACGCGATGCCGTTTACCACAAGCATTACACAACACTCACCGGAGTGATGGAGAAGGATAATCCGGAGATTTATGACTATGATGTTCCTGACAGGCTGAAGGAGCTCTACCTGGAGAAGGACTTTGGCAGGTATGCAATCAATGGCGATGTCCCTGTCTGCTTCATCGGCAACAACCACACAACAGGCGGTAACTCGGGAAGTCCCGTGCTCAACGCCGACGGGCACCTTATCGGGGTTAACTTTGACCGTGCCTGGGAGGGTGTTGCGTCAGATATCATGTTCAACCCGAAGCAGAGCCGCAACATCAGCCTTGACATCAGGTATGTACTGTTTATTATTGACAAGTTTGCAGGTGCAGGTTACCTTATTGATGAGATGACACTGGTTGGCGAGCCTCAGCATACTCCCTGACCTGGAACATGAAGGCCTGTAGCCGTGTCTCCAGTGAGACTGTGTCCTGGCCGTCGTAGGGAATGTTAAGGAAAGGAATATTGTTGTAGTCCTTCCGGAACGAATCGCTTACTGATGCTATCAATGTGCCGGGCATGCATGTAAAGGGAAGTATAGCAGCAATGCCTGATACGCCTCTCTGCGCAAGGGCTGCCGATGAGCCCATGGCTATCGGCGGGTCACCGTCATAGAATTCGCTGACATACCTGTTGCTCAGCTTAAGTATTTCATGCAGAGAAACATCTTTAGTGGTGTCAGTGTATTTGTTTATACCCCTTAGGAGGTAGTCAACAATCACCTCCTGCCCGATACCCTGAATCTTCGATTTTATAAGCCCCCTGGTGTCGTTCTTCCACTTGCTGTCGCGGGTAAAACGATGCGTGGAGTAGGTGATCCATTCCGAGAAGGGACCTATCACCACCTCAGCCCCGAGGTTTTCGAGACGGTTGGCAATATTGCCGTTGCATCCGGCATTATCACGCATATAGACCTCTCCCAGGACCGCAACCACAGGTCTGCGGGGGCTCCGGTCCGCTTTCACGGCCATGAATTCACCGGCAATCTCCACCAGCAGACGGCGGAGGCCCCGGCTGTTGTTTTCAATGCAATTCTCTACCTTCTTCAATGCTGCCTGGTAGACCGCCTCGGTTTCACCTTTGTTCAGTTCATAGGGCCGGATTTCACGGTAAAGTTTCCTGATGTAGTCAAATGAGACGAATCCTTTCCACGCATTGATCCTGAACTTCCGGCTCTTGTCGCCTGCCAGGTCAGCATAGGCGGTGTCATTGGAGGGTGTCACAAGCTCAGCATCCTTAAATCCCAGCCTGTCAAAGAGTATCCTCTGGAACTGGTTATACTGTCCGAACCGGCAAGGACCATTGTGATCCGGCATGAAGAAGCTCATCTTCGAGGGATCAGCACCCGGTTCCATCAGCTTCTTGAGGAAACTGCCTGTGGTACATATCATCGGGAAGCACTCCTTGGAGGAGGTGTATTTTCTGCCCAGTGCGATATCCTCATCAGTCTGTTTGGGAAGTACCTCCGAGGGAATGCCTACGCTTCGTGCCGCGGCTGCAACAAAATAGGCGCCGTCATGCATATAGGGGAAGTAGAGGGTCCTGTTGACCGGCGGCTCTGACGGACTGGGTCGCGGCCGGATAATGGTCAGATCTTTCTTCTCATTCTGTTCCGCGCCTGCCAGGCTGTCAAGGAATGCCTCGATACGCGTAACCATGCCGGCATCGGCAGAGTGCTCGTCAACCTCCAGGTGAAGGAAAGGCTTGCCCTTGAGCTCTTCGGTAATGTAGTGCCAGATAAATGAGTCGGGCCCGCACCTGAAGTTACTGATGTAAACGGCATAAAGACCTTCGGTTCTGGCAACATACTGTGCGGCGGCAATCATCTTCTGGCCGTTGGGCCAGTACATATTCCGGTAGTTGCCGTAGATATCCGCCACGGACAGATTGAGCATGTCAAGAGGTATGGGCATGACATTCTGCGCCAGCAGCTTTCCGGTCAGATCAAGATTGAGATAGGGATCAGAGCTGTTATAGGGCCTGCCAAGGATAACAACCGGCCTGCACCCTTCAGGGATTTCTGCCAAGACCTTACGACCATAATCCAGAAGGCCCTTCTCGAACGCGACCTGTGCATTGTCAGCCTTGACGATGGCTTTTTTTATCCTGCCGGCATCAAGACCGAACCGCCCGCCGAAGAAGGCCGTAAGCTCTTTTACAAGTGCACGCTCAAAATACCTGAAGTGAAGGGTGGGAGTGAGGAACTTCGAGTCATCAACCTTACCCCTGAGAGCGGCCTTTACCATAAATGGGAATGACTGTATCCAGGGGCAGTTGGTGTTGGTTGTCTTATCTCCCTCCTTTAATTTGCCGCTGACAATAAAGGGAAGGAATACATGATCGATTCCTCTCTCAATAAGGTCAATAACATGCCCGTGCATCAGTTCCACCGGCAGGCATGTCTCAGAGGTGATCGTTTCAATGGATTGTGTTACAAGTTTCCTGTCAGACTCCCTTGAGAGAACGACCCTGAACCCAAGATCCTCAAAGAAGGTTCTCCAGAAGGGGAACTGCTGCCAGTATATCATAAGTGCCCTGGGTATGCCTATTGTGGGTCTTCCGTCAGGTTTTTCCTCAATGTAACCGCCTGTAAGCATCTCCGTTCTCTTCCTGAAGAGGTCAGGCAGATTGCCGGTATTTTTCTTGCGGCCATCGGTTTCGTATTTTTCACAGCGGCCCCCGTAGAAGAGCGGTTTGTCATCTCCCTCGATCTTCACCCTGCTTATCTCGCAGTGATTGACGCAGCCGTTACATACAAACCTGCTGATCTCGTAGGTGGCGTTGCGTATGCCGAAGCCCCTGAAGGATGTCTTTTGTCCTTCAGTCATTGATCGCTGCGCCAGAATAGCTGCTCCTATGGCACCGGTAACGTCGAAGTGTGGAGGAATAATTATCTTCTTCCCGAGCACCTGCTCAAAGGCAGCCACCACGGCTTTGTTGTTCGTCACTCCTCCCTGGAAGAATATCTTGTCGCCAACCTTCCGGTCAGCCACTACCTTCTGGAGGTAGTTATATACTATGGAGTATGCCAGTCCGCCAACGAGGTTATCATTTCTTGCGCCTTTCTGCATGAATGAATTCAGGTCTGACTCCATGAATACGGTACAGCGGTCGCCCAGCTTGACGGGCGACTCTGACCTCAGGGCCATGGCTCCGAACTCATCAATAATCTTAATGTTCAGCTTCTCTGCCTGTTCTTCCAGGAATGAACCGGTGCCGGCGGCGCATACCTTGTTCATCTCAAAGTCTACCACCACCCCGTTCTCGATGCTGATATACTTGGAATCCTGTCCTCCGATCTCAAAAATGGTGTCAACCGTAGGGTCATAGTCTATTGCGGCCGTGGCCTGTGCTGTTATCTCATTCCGGATGGTATCGGCACCGATGAAGTCGCCGGTAAGGTATCTTCCTGATCCGGTGGTTCCTGCGCCGATGACCACCACGTCGTTTCCCACTTCGTCATAGATTTCGGACATGCCTTTCTGTATTGCCTCCAGGGGCTTGCCGGCTGTAGGCAGGTATCGTCTCGCCACTACATTATGCTGAGGGTCTATCAGTACGACATTTGTGCTCAGGGAGCCGACATCAATGCCCAGGTATACCGGGATTTTGTCAGTGCCGTTTTTCCTGAACCTGACCTCCTTGTTATACGTTGCATCGGATACTGTGAGCTGAGGGAGGCTGCTGAAAACCGTGCTGTCGTTATTAAGGTACTCCTCCAGCTGCGCCAGCCCGGCAAAGTGATCCATCTGTAAACGGTTGGAATGGCCGTACATGACGGCGCCGATAGCACCCATCGAGGCATGATGCTCGGGAATGATCAGCTCTTCAGGGGAGAGGTCAAGAACCTCGCGGAATGCTCTTACCATACCTATGTTGGCGGCGACGCCTCCGGAGAAGATCACGGGTTTCCTGATCTCCTTGCTTCGCGCCACCGTGCTCCGGAAATTCCTTGCAAGTGCAAAACACAGTCCTGCTACAATGTCATGCAGAGGCGTTGCCAGCTGCTGGTGGTGAATCATGTCGCTCTTGGCAAAGACGCTGCAGCGTCCGGCAATACGTGGCGGATTGACCGAACGCATAGCCATCTCGCCAAATTCCTTTTCGATGGGGACGCCTATACGCTTTGCCTGCTGGTCGAGAAAAGAGCCGGTACCTGCAGCGCAAACGCTGTTCATTTCAAAATCAACCAGCCTGGCATATTCATCGGCGGGTTGCTTCTCAAGAACAATAAACTTGGAATCTTCCCCCCCTATCTCAATGACGGTCCGGGCATCTGGATACAGCCTCCCGGCCGCCGTGGCCTGTGCTATTATCTCATTGACGAAGAGACCCCCGATTAGTCCGGCAGCAAGCTTGCCCCCGGTACCGGTCAGTGCTATGCCCCTGATGGTCTCCGGAGGATGATCTTTAAGGAGTGTGCGGAGCCGTTCCTGAAGTACATTGAATGGCTTTCCGTGAACATAGTCATAATGATCTTCGACAATATTAAAATGCTCATCGAGCAGAACAGCGTTAAGTGAAACGGAGCCGATGTCAAGTCCGATGAAGAAGCCGCCGTCAGCCGTATAGAATGAAAGGTCGTTATTCATGACAATCAGATTTTTACCGCCTGCCTCCTGAAGGTTTCAGATTACCAATTTAGTCTTTTCTGCTCATTGTAAGCACAAATGTGCACAAATGTGATAAATATTAGTTGCTCGGTACTGTTATAATAAAAAAAGGGAGTCATGTCACTGAACTCCCTTTCAATCCGTAACCATTAGCTATTAATTCAGCAGGATCTTCATATCCTCATCAACCGTTGTAATACCTGCTATGCCGAATTTTTCAACCAGCACGTTCACCACGTTTGGTGACAGGAAGCCCGGGAGTGTAGGACCGAGGTGAATCTTCTTCACACCCAGGAAGAGCAGGGCAAGGAGGACGATGACTGCCTTCTGTTCATACCATGCGATGTTGAATGCTATGGGCAGCTCATTGATGTCATTGAGTTTGAACGCGTCCTTGAGCAGCAGTGCTGTCACTGCAAGTGAGTAGGAGTCGTTGCACTGTCCGGCGTCAAGTACGCGCGGTATTCCGTTGATGTCGCCAAGTTTCAGCTTGTTGTACCTGTATTTTGCACAGCCGGCTGTCAGTATTACAGTGTCCTTCGGAAGTGCCTTTGCAAACTCGGTGTAGTATTCACGGCTCTTCATTCGTCCGTCGCATCCGCCCATCACAATAAATTTCCTGATGGCACCGCTCTTCACTGCCTCTACAACCTTGTCAGCCAGCAATGCTACCTGATTATGGGCAAAGCCTCCGATCAGGGTACCTGACTCTATCTCCGTGGGAGGAGCACATTTTTTTGCATGTGCAATGATTGCCGAAAAGTCCTTCTCCTTACCTGGTTCCCTGTCAGGAATATGGGGGCAGCCGGGATAACCCGACGAGCCGGTTGTATAGATCCGGTCACTGTAACTTTCGCGTAGCGGCACTATGCAATTTGTGGTGAAGAGAACGGGTCCGTTGAAGCTCTCAAATTCAGTAGTTTGTTTCCACCATGAGTTTCCGTAGTTGCCTACAAAGTGCTTGTATTTCTTGAAAGCAGGGTAGTAGTTAGCCGGAAGCATCTCACTGTGTGTATAAATATCAACGCCTGTGCCCTCGGTCTGGCGCAGGAGCTCTTCCATATCTTTCATGTCATGTCCGCTGATAAGAATGGCAGGGTTTTTCCTTACTCCCAGGTTGACCTCGGTGATCTCGGGGTTACCGTATGAGGTAGTGTTGGCTCTGTCAAGAAGTGCCATCACTTCAACCCCGTGCTTACCGGTCTCGAGCACCAGGGCTACAAGCTCATCCGCTGTGAGGCTGTCATTGGTAGTGGAGGTAAGGGCACGCTGAATGAAGGCATCAACGCTGTCACTGTTGAACCCAAGGTTACCGGCATGTTCTGCGTATGCCGCAATACCTTTAACTCCGTAGATGACCAGCTCGCGCAGTGACCTGACGTCCTCGTTCAGTGTTGTGAGTACACCCGTCTTTTCAGCCATGTCAACAAGATCCTGCTCACTTGCAGGCTTCCACGTCACGCTTGCATGGAGATCTCCGGGGATGGCAATGGCATGGCCCTTCATCTCACTGACGAATTTCTCCCTCAGAGCGATGCCTTCATTGATCTTTGCAAAGATCTTAGCCTTGTCAAAGTTGGCATTGGTTATGGTTGTGAACAGCGCCTCCTGTACGAACCTGTCAACCTTTGCATTTGAATAGTGGTTCTCACGGGCTATTGTTCCGAGTATTGAGATGCCCTTGGCAACCCATACAAGGAGATCCTGGGCCTGTGCAACATCATCCGTCTTTCCGCATACGCCTCTCACGACGCATCCGGTTCCTTTTGCCGTTTCCTGGCACTGAAAACAAAACATGCTCATTTTTTAAGATTTTTAGTTTGTTTTTTATGAATTCGTTTAAATCCACTCATCACTTAGTATCTTTCCGTCGATGCTCACAATAACTGCCATGGCAGGCACCTTCCTTGAAGCCTGTGCCATGGCTGTGCGGACCATCTGCATTAGCCCCCCGCAACAAGGGACCTCCATCATCATTACTGTGATAGTATTCACTCTTGCATTATCTATCATTATCGTCAGTTTATCTATATATGTTTCTGTCCCGTGGTCAAGTTTCGGACATGCGATTGCAAGCGCCCTGCCTTTAAGGAAACTGCTATGGAATGATCCCAGCGAGAATGCCACGCAGTCGGCCGCAATCAGCAGATCAGCCCCCCTGTATGCCGGGGAGTTGGGATTGACTAGATGCATCTGTACAGGCCAGTGGGTTAATTGCGAAGGTATTGCCGCCGTTAACGTATCAAATACCGGGGCGGGAGTCATCAGCCTCTCCCTGCTGCCGGGGCAGCTGCCGATGGTGTGTGAATGATGGACACCGGGTGCAGCTTCCGCATTATGAACTCCAGGTGCGGCATGTTCAAGCCGGATGCCAGAGGGAGCATGTTGATGCCCGGAAGTCCCGTTAACCGCATCAAGAACCTCGTTAACACTGAATGGCAGATCTTTGCCGTTCACTTCCAGCCAGGTGGTACCCTCCTCCAGGTATCCGTACTCATTATGATCTTTCAGATGCCTGAGATGGGCAATTACAGTGTTAGCACCGCTATTCACCATTTCAGCAATCACAGCGATCTCATCATACGGCTCCGCCTCTCTTTTCTCGATTGTGATGGCATCCTCCGGACAGTGGCCTATACAGGCACCCAGCCCGTCACACATTAATTCCGACACCAGTCTGACTTTGCCATCAATTACCCGTAGGGCTCCTTCATGGCAGTTTGGCACACAGAGACCGCAACCGGTACACTTCTCTTCATCAATCCTTATTATATCTCTTTGCATTGCATTTGTATCTGTTTACAATGCAAATTTACCAGTCAGATAAAATATAAAATGTAACAATTGTTACAAATACGAATTATATTTATTTTTACGAAAAAAAATGAAGTTTCCGGTTCTGAGAAAATCGCCACTGTTTGCCGGCCTTGATGACACCGAAATCGAAGGTCTTCTTGACAGCGTGAACTACAGGGTAAGGTTCTTCCATGCCGGAGCGGTGGCCGTTCTTGCAGGTGAGGAGATCTCCTCGGTAATGATTGTGCTTTCGGGCAGCATGAAGGGTGAGATGACTGACCTCGCGGGCCGCACAATCAAGATCGAAGACGTCAATCCTCCCCAGGCTCTGGCTGCCGCATTCATTTATGGTGCAGGGGCGCATTACCCGGTCAATGTCATAGCAAATATGGATTCAGAGTTGCTGATAGTTGGTAAATCCGATTACCTTACCCTCATGAAAAGCGACACACGAATCCTCTCCAACTATCTCACAGTGGTCTGCACCAAGGCTCTCTTTCTTTCAGGCAGGATCAGGTTCCTCTCATTTCGCACCATCAGGGGTAAGTTTGCTCATTACCTCTCATCACTTCCCGGGGCTTCTTCAGGAAGTGTAATTGTTGACCGCACTCAGCAGGAACTCTCGGAGTTCTTCGGGGTGACCCGGCCTTCACTTGCCAGGGCCATAGGTGAGATGGAGGATGATGGTCTGATTGCGGTAAACAGGCGCGAGGTCAGCTTGCTCGATATAAGGGGTCTCTCAAGGCTCTCAGAGGGATGATGGCAGGATTCAGATAAGCAGGTCACGCCCCTTTCGCTCATGTGCCGGGCCGGGCAGGGTAACCGTGAAGCAGCTGCCGTTGCCGGGCGTACTCTCTATCGTTATGGTCCCTTTGCTGATGGTTACGAGCTCATGTACGAGCTTTAATCCGATGCCTGTTCCCTTCTCGGAATCGGTTCCCTGGGTAGTGGTTATCTCGTTACCTGTAAAGATCGTCGGCAACCGCTCGGCACTAATTCCAACGCCGTTGTCACATACCCTGATTACTACCCATTCGCCTGAATCCTCCCTCTCTTTCACATGGATTGTAACACGGCCGCCATGATGAGTGTATTTGATGGCGTTTGACAGAAGGTTTCTGATTATTATATCTGCAAGGTCTCTGTCAAACCATCCCTTAGACCGGCCAACCTGGGTGAAGTTGAGTGAGATATTCTTCCTGTCTGCGCTGTCTTTCAGTATGCTTATGTTGGTAAGGATGATGTCTGCAAGGTCGTTTTCAGCCGGTGCATTGCGGATCATGCCTTCCTGTCCTCTTCCCCATACAAGCATATTCTCGAGCAGTGTTATCAGCATCTGTGAATACTGGATGCATGAATCCGCAAGGGATTCTGTCTTATCCCGGTATTCCTCTTCCTTGAGCAGGTAGAGGGAATAGAGAATATTCACCACGGGGCTGCGCAGGTCATGTGATATCACTGAGAAGATCTTGTTCTTCAGGCTGATTGTCTCAGAGAGCTTTCTGTTCTGCTGTGCTATTTGTTCATTGCGTGCGTTCAACTCTTCACTCTTCTCCCTCAGCTCCCTTGTTCTCTCCTCAACCCGCGTCTCAAGGCTCCTGTTCAGCTCTTCCAGCTGTATTGAGAGCTTTTCCCTGTCCCTGCCTGACCTGATCCAGTCACGGATCAGAAGGGTAGCCTGTATCATTACAAACACAAGCATCAGGAATGACAGAATGTAGAGCCGCTGGTTTTCTTCGAGTGCATTGGCAAGCAGGATGTCGGCGATGATCCCAAACCCGATTGCAAGGAATGCTATAAGGTAAAGCAGATCGATCCATCTTCGCTTCAGCACTCCCTTTATGCTCATTGCTATGACGTAGAGCAGCGCAAACAGGGCTATTACCTGAATCACCCACACTGAATATGTGAAGAGGTATATAGGCAGTGTGAGGACAAGGATAACGCCTGCAAGGAAGATGACATCTACGGCCAGGGCTAATTTCCTGAACCAGCGGGTCGGGTGTATAAGGTATGCCAGCCAGGCGCCGGAGGTTATCATCATCAAAAGTATCAGGTACTCGCCCCTGATTATCATGTTCCAGTTCCTGAAATTAGTTATGGTTATCAGGTAAGGGGCAGAGAGGAAGGGTCTGACTGCCAGGCAGAGTACCAGGATTGAGAACATGAGCAGTTTTGTATCTCTTCTGTCGAGCAGGTAGAAAACGAAAAAGAAGAGGAACGAGGCGAACAGCATACCCGAAACGGCTATGGAGGTGAACCACTGGTTTGTGAAGTTGGTCTGTATGGAATGGAATGTGCCCACCTTCATTGGCATCCAGAAGCCACCCCTGCGATGTTCGTAATTTGAAACCCGGATTAGTATTTCAAGGGTATCCTTGCCCGGCAGATAGCTGAAGAAAAGAGGCTCATAAGAGGGGATGGACTCAGCGCTGCTGCGTGCCGGAGTACCGTTCCTTGCCGTGATGACTCCATTAATGGTTATCTCATAAGAGGTATCGAAGACGGGCATGTCTATGCCCATCCGGTCACGGTATCCTGAGGGAAGAAGAATAAGAGCCCTGTAAGTGGCATACCCAAATCGCGGGAGCTGCTCTCCGTCCACGATGTATTCATTCCAGTAGCCCGGCACCTTCCCGTAACAGTCAGGCTGGAGGGTGTCCTGTATCTTTCCGGGAACACCATAGATGAATGTGCTGAAATAAAACTCCCACTCGCCGTTCATCCGCACGGTAAAGTCATCACCCTGCTGGATATGTCTCAGGTCAAGCACGCCCTCCGTCACCCTTGGCGGGGTGGCAAAGGCATTGTATGACACGAGAAAGCTGCAGAACAGTGAGATAATTGTCTTTTTCAGCACACTCACCTGGGTATTCATCTTTTACTGCTTAATCAGGCCGCGGTTTTCAAGCAGGGCCTCTATCCCCGGTTCGCGTCCCCTGAAGGCTATCCACATCTCAAGCTCATCCTTTGATCCTTTGCGTGCCAGGATCTCCTTCTCGAAACGGGCAGCAACCTCGTGGTTGAAGATGTCACCAGTCTCCTTGAAGGCCTTGAACGCATCGGCATCGAGTTGCTCACACCAGATATAGCTGTAGTAACCTGCTGAATAGCCTCCGATTATATGGTTAAAATAGGTAGACCTGTAACGGGGGATAATCTCCTTAATCAGACCATACTTGTCCATGGCGTTCTTTTCAAACTCACCGATGTTGATCTCTACCGGCTCGGTCAGCGAGTGATACTCCATGTCAAGCGATGAGGCTGCCAGATACTCGACGGTGGTGAAGCCGGCGTTGAACTTGCCTGCCTTTTCGATCTTTTCAATCAGTGCATCAGGAATGACCTCGCCGGTCTGGTAATGCTTTGCATATACCTTCAGCACTTCGGGTTCGAAGACCCAATGCTCCATTATTTGAGATGGAAGCTCAACGAAATCCCGTGAAACGCCGCTTGTATATTCGGTGTTTGAAAGGAGGCTGTGCAATGCATGCCCGAACTCATGGAAGAGGGTGCTTGTCTCGTCAGGGGTAAGCAGTGACGGCGTGTCACCTGATGGAGGTGTGAAGTTGGTGACCATGCTCACCAGCGGGGTGACAAACTTTCCCTTCTCGTCCAGCCTTTGTGGCCTAATTCCGCTGCACCATGCGCCTCCGCGCTTGGAAGCTCTCGGGTGATAGTCGATCATGAGAATACCCACGTGCTTATTGTCACGCTTGACCTCAAATGTCTTCACATCAGGATGGTACAATGGGATGTCGTTCCTTTCGCTGAATTCCAGCCCGTATAGCCTGTTGGCAACATAAAACATCCCGTCGGTTACGTTCTTGACCGAGAAATAGGGTCTTGTCTCCTCATCGCTCAGATCATACTTTTCCTTGCGGATCTTCTCAGTGTAATAGAACCAGTCCCACGGCTCAAGCTTAAACTTTCCGCCTTCCCTGTCAATCATCTCCTGCTGTGCTAAAGCTTCTGCCTTTGCCACCGGCAGAGCTGCCTCCCAGATCTGGGCAAGGAAGTTAAGTACTATCTCGGGTTCCTTGGCCATGTTGCGCTCAAGCACATAGTCGGCGTGACTCTCGTAGCCAAGAAGTTTGGCCTTTTCAACGCGAAGCCTGATGATATCAGCAAGAATCTGGTTGTTGTCATTTTCATTGCCGTTGTTGCCACGCATCATATAGCCTCTGAAAATCTTCTCCCTGAGCTCCCTGTTGTCAGCGTATGTCATAAAGGGAATATAACTGGGATTTTGCAGTGTAAAAAGCCATTTGCCCTCCATGTTCTTTGCATTCGCAGCGGCAGCAGCCTGTGCCCTGACTCCTTCTGGAAGTCCGGACAGGTCCTGCTCGTTATCAATAACGAGGGTGAAGCCGTTGGTCTCTGCAAGCAGGTTCTGGCCAAATTTAAGGGAGAGAAGCGACTGCTCGCTGTTAAGCTGACGAAGCTTATCTTTATCCTCAGGGGACAGCCCGATACCGCTGCGGATGAAGTCGAGATACTCGTCTTCGAGCAGCTTGCTTTCCTCAGGTGTAAGGTTGAACCTGTCACGGTTTTCGTATACCGATTTCACCCTTTCAAAGAGTTTTTCATTAAGTGAAATATCATCATTGTGCTTTGAGAATAGGGGAGACATGTCCCTCTGCAGTGCCTGGATGGAGTCATTTGTATTTGCTCCGCTGAGCGGACCCATGGCACGCTGGACCTTTTCAAGAAGTTTGCCGGTGAACTGCATTGCCTTGATTGTATTGTCAAAGGTGGGCTCCTCAGGGCTGTTGATAATGGCATTTACTTCAGCCATCTGCTCCTCCATGCCTTTCAGAAAGGCCGGCTTGAAATGCTCAAATTTGATCAGGTCAAAGGGGGGTACCTCAAAAGGTGTATCCCAATCGCAGTAAAACGGATTTTCGCAGGTCTCCTTCTTGCAGGATACTGCCCCTATTGAAACAATCAAAAGCATGATGAACAGTTTTTTCATAACGGTAGAGTTTGGGTTTAGAGGTTTAAAAATAGAGATTATTGACCACAAATCAAAGAGCAGCTGCAAAATGAGCTCTCCCGGGTCCTGATTACCGGAGCTGTCAGGGTTGATATTCTATCAGCGGGTCACCCTTTCTGATCTTATCGCCGCTCTTTACAAGTATTTTGCTGACCACTCCGTCGCGGTCAGAGCGCACCTCCCTGATGCTTTTCCCGATAGTAAGATACATCAGTATCTCACCCTTTTTCACCACTTCGCCTGCAGTCAGTAGCTCTTCTTCAGGCCAGTAAGTAGAGGTGGCACCTGAGTAGATCAGTGCTATTCCGTCCTCGGGAGCCGGCAGAAGCTGTTTCTTTGAGATCTTCACACTCCCGCCCTGCAGCATCTCTGTCTTTTTGTCTTCCACCTCCTTCATGAACCGGCTCCTGGCGGCGCCTGATTTATAATCTCGGTACTGCCTGTCATGCATCGCCAGTTCAAAAAGTTCCTCCTCATCCTGACCGAGGGGCCACCCGTTCTGTTCCATCTCCTTGCGGAAACCGTCAAGAGCATCCGGATAGTTTTCCTGGGGGTTGCCTTCGTAGAACTCTTTCCCCTCACTTTTTGCAAGCTCAATCAGCTCCGGCGCCAATGGGCCCGGCAGTGTGCCGGCGCGGCCAAGGAGCATATCCCAGGTGTTAGGGTCTATCATGGCAAACCGTTCCTTCCCGTTTACCAGGGAGACGATGTTCATCAGTGCGACGTTCTTGACATACTGACTGAATGGTGTCACCAACGGCGGATATCCCATCATTGGCCAGATATGCTCCACCTCCCTGAAGAGCCATACAACAAGCTCATCTTCAGATATTTCCGGCTTGCCCTGTGTCTTGAGTACCGAATTGATACCCTGATGAACTCCCTTGAGGTCAGCCATCATGCTTCCCATCATGCCTCCGGGAAGCCCTGAACCGATCAACAGAGAGGTCATCTGCCTGTTCCGCTGGTCAATGAAGTAGCCAAGGAAATCGTCAATGAATTCCTGGGTGAGTGAACGGACTTTCATATACTCATCCATATTGATCTCCGGCACATCAAACCCGGCATCCTTCATGACAGCCTGTATGGCAAGGATATCAGGGTGTACCATTCCCCAGCTAAGGGGCTCCATGGCAACATCAAGATAGTCTGCACCAGCCCTGGCTACTTCGAGCATGGAAGCGACTGACATGCCCGGCCCACTGTGACCGTGATACTGCACTACCATACCAGGGTATTTCTTTTTAATCCGTCTCACCAGTTCTCCCAGGGACGCCGGCCTGCCCACGCCAGCCATGTCTTTAAGGCATATTTCATCTGCGCCGTACTCTACAACATGGTCAACCACTCCCATATAGTAATCAACTGTGTGAACAGGGGAGTGGGTGATTGAGAGGGCTGCCTGGGATATCATACCTGCCTCACGCGCATATTTTACGGAAAGCTCGAGGTTACGGTGATCATTCAGCCCGCAGAAGGAACGCGCAATATCTACCCCCTGGGCTTTTTTTACCTTGTACATAAGACGCCTGACATCGGCAGGTACCGGATACATCCTGATGCCATTCAGCGCACGCTCAAGCATATGTGTCTGTATGCCTGCCTTGTTGAAAGGCTTTACCCACTCCCTGACTGCGGTATTGGGGTTCTCCCCATAAAGCAGCTGGACCTGCTCAAAGGCACCACCGTTAGTCTCAATACGGTCAAAACAACCCATATTAACAATGTGTGGAGCCACTGCAGCCAACTGGTCAACCCTGGGCTGATATTTGCCTGATGACTGCCACATATCTCGGTAAATGAGACTGAACTTTATCTTCTGTTTCATATTTTTTTAAAGGTTCCGGGATTTGAAAAAGGATCCTCTGGCTTTACAGGTCAAAGATAACTCAGATACTGTACTTACACCTGACAATTGTCAATATAAAAAGAAGAAGATACCCGTTTCGGGGTATCTTCGTTTCAACCTAAACCTGATCGTAGACAGGCCGGACGGCCTGATTAAGGAAGGAAAAAAAAGTCTTTCTTCCGGACCTATTTAATGAGCTCCGGGAAGTAGGATGCGATGAGTCTGGTAGCATCAAAATCGTCAGTCTTGCCCTGTGCAAGAACTTTCTGATGGAAGTAGTCGGCCCTGTCAAGCCGGCTCTCATCCGTGCCTAAACCGGCAATCTTGTACTGTTTGTCAATCTTGTTGACTCCGAAAAACTTACCGTTGCAGGTGTACATCACCGACAGGGCGTCAGAGACAACAACATAGTTTTTACAGCTTCTGTTTTTGTCAACATAGACCTTTACTGTCAGCGGTGAACTCTCATAGCTGATGAGATAGCATTTGAGATCTTCACCAGCAAGCGTCATCGGCTGATCGCAGACCTCGATAGTATAACCTCCGAATGGGGTGTTGGAATTCCCCTTCACAATAACTTTGCCGTAAGAGACTACCGCCATACAGGCAAAGAGTAACAAAGCAAGATAAATTCTTTTCATGACTAACCCGTTTTTTGTTTTACACCTAACTGTCCTTTGAGAAAAAGCGGAACTGTCCTTTTCCATCTTCTTTTCAGTATAAAGACCGGCAACCCCTCACTGTGCTGCACACTCTTTCAGTTAAACTTATGTTAATCGTTATTAAAATTTCATAACAGTTGGTATATCAAAATATTATAAAGTCAAAAAAGTCTTATGCGTGATGATTTATTGGGTTTTATTTCAATTATTCCTTAGTTTTCAGTAATTTTGCTCAACATTTTAATGACATGCACCGATTGGAACACAGGTTTATGATGAATCGCCTCGGAAGGAGGCTGTATCACTGCCTTATGTTCTATAACAGATAGCCTTTCTGTACGGGCCCCTGAAGGCCCCTACTTTTCATTTCCTCTGCCACCAAGGTTTAAGTAGATTCTTTATGAAAGGCTTGATATTCAGTATAAAAAGGTATGCAATTCATGATGGCCCCGGTATCAGGGTTACCTTCTTCATGAAAGGATGTCTCCTCGACTGCTGGTGGTGCCACAACCCGGAGGGTAAGGACCCCGGCATCAGAATGGTTGAAAGGACTGACAGGGTAGGCAGCATGGAGTTCCGGTCACAGGAGCAGGTGGGGCATGAATATGCGCCTGAGGAGATCCTGGCGAAGGCTGAGGCCGACAGGATATTTATGGAGCACTCTGAGGGCGGCGTCACCTTCTCCGGGGGGGAGCCTCTCATGCAACCTGAGTTCCTGATTGAGACCCTGACCCTTCTTAAGAGAGCAGGATTTCATACAACAGTTGACACCTCGGGATACGCCAGCAGGGAGATACTACAGTCAGTAATGCCTGTCACCGATCTCTTTCTTTATGACATCAAGCATATTGATCCTGAGGTACATAGAATTTATACAGGCGTGAGCAACGGACTCATCCTATCAAACCTTGACATGCTGCTGGAAGAAGGTAAGGATGTGATGCTTCGTATCCCTGTCATCCCGGGTGTGTCGGCGGAAGCCGCATATATGGAAACACTCCGCGAGTTTATTGACAGCCGTAATAACGGACACATTAAAGTTATAAATCTTTTACCCTATCACAAGACAGGAAGTTCAAAGTACCACCGTTTTGAGATGGATGACAGGATGACATCAGTCACACAGGTTTCAAATGGTCATCTGGATGAATATATTGATATACTCAGACCCCTTGGAATACATGTCAAAAAAGGCGGATGACAAATCCTCAGCAATCAGGAATAAATTTGTAGAACACATTCATATGATAATGACGGACAGAGTTTTAAAGCTAAGGCAACAGAGCCTGAATGCCACTGAAACCATAACAGCCGAGAGGGCGCAACTGATCACTCAGTTCTACTCCGGGCATGAGGCACAGGGTCTGTCGGCGCCGGTGCTAAGGGCGTGCGCATTTGAACACCTTCTCAGCCACAAGGCCATCTGCATCAATGATGGCGAACTCATCGTGGGCGAAAGAGGTCCTGCACCCAAGGCAACACCGACTTATCCCGAAATAAGTCTTCACTCAATCAAGGATCTGGAGATACTCAATACGCGTGAGAAGGTCTTTTTCAGGGTGAGCGACGAGGTTAAAAAGATTTACGCCGAGGAGATTATTCCCTTCTGGAAGGGTCGCAGCAACCGTGACCGCATCATGGAACGCATGACACCGGAGTGGATGGCAGCATATAAGGCCGGTATCTTCACCGAGTTTCAGGAGCAGAGAGCACCGGGACACACGGTGCTGGGATACAAGATGTTCCATACAGGGTTCCTTGACCTGAAGAAAGAGATAGCTGATTCTGTTGCAGCGCTCGATTTTCGCAATGATCCTTCTGCCTATGAAAGGAGTGAAGAGCTGAAGGCAATGGATATTGCCTGTGATGCCATCATCATGTATGCCGGAAGGCATGCAGAAAAGCTTGATGCGATGGCTGAGGAGGAGAAGGACGCAAATAGGAAGGATGAGCTTTGCAGGATGGCGTCCGTATGCCGCCGTGTGCCTGCACACGCCCCTGAAACATTCCACGAGATACTTCAGCATTACTGGTTCATTCACCTGGGAGTGGTGACTGAGCTCAATCCGTGGGATTCATTCAATCCCGGCCGTCTCGACCAGCATTTATGGCCCATATATCAAAAGGGCCTGGAAGAGGGTACTCTAACACCTGAGACGGCTTATGAACTCCTTGGATGCTTCTGGGTCAAGTTCAACAATCACCCTTCGCCCCCGAAGATGGGTGTAACCGCGCAGGAGAGCAATACCTACACTGACTTCTGCCTGATAAACCTGGGAGGGGTGAAGCCTGACGGCACTGACGCGGTCAACCCGATGACCTATATCCTCCTTGATGTCATACAGGAGATGCGCATCCTGCAGCCCAGTTCCATGGTGCAGGTGAGTCGCTGGAACCCGGATGCACTGGTATATAAGGCCCTCGATATCATCAAGACCGGTTTCGGGCAACCCTCCGTATTCAATACCGAGGCAATAATTGAGGAACTGCTGCGCCAGGGTAAAAGCATCGTCGATGCCCGCAACGGCGGAGCGTCGGGATGTGTTGAGACAGGCGCTTTTGGCACCGAGTGCTACTGGCTGACCGGGTACTTCAATTTGGTGAAGATACTCGAGCTAACCCTCAGCAATGGTTTCGATCGCCGCACGGGAGTGCAGGTGGGACCGGAGACAGGAGATCCCGGGTCATTCATAACTTTTAATGAGTTCATGAATGCATACAGGGAGCAGATCAACTACTTTGCCGACATAAAGGTGACGGGCAACAACGTCATTGAAATGACCTTCTCCAGGCACCTCCCGGTGCCCTTCCTGTCGCTTCTCCTTGAGGACTGCATAACCAACGGCAAAGACTACAATGCCGGCGGCGCCCGGTATAACACAACCTATATACAGGGAGTGGGACTGGGAAGCATCGCCGATATCCTTACCTCAATCAGGTTCAATATCTATGATCGGAAGAGGTTTACCTGGGGCGAGATGCTGACCGCCCTTCAAAACAATTTTGAGGGGTCTGAGGAGATGCAATATGAGATGATCTACAATACTCCGAAATACGGGAATGATGACGACTATGCCGATTCACAGGCTGTCACAGTGTTTGAATACTTTCATGATGCCATCAGCGGGAGGCCCACCCCGAGGGGAGGTATTCACCGGATCAACATGCTCCCGACAACCTCTCATGTATATTTTGGAAATGTTACAGGAGCTACTCCCGACGGCCGCAAAGCCTGGGTCCCGCTTTCAGAGGGAATCTCACCCTTCCAGGGTGTTGACCGCCAGGGCCCGACCGCGGTGATCAAGTCGGCTTCTAAAATAGACCACCTCCGGACCGGAGGCACACTGCTGAACCAGAAGTTCTCGCCGGAGTTCTTCGAGGATGAGGAAAGCTATCAGAAGCTCACTGCCCTGATCAGGAGCTACTTCAGCCTTGACGGCCATCATATACAGTTCAACGTCGTCAGCGCCGATACCCTACGTGAAGCCAGGAAACATCCCGAACTGTACCGTGACCTGATTGTCCGTGTAGCAGGTTACAGTGACTACTTCAATGACCTTGGAGATGATCTCCAGAACGAGATAATAAGGCGTACCGAACACGGCGGAACGTGATTACAAACTGCTCGCCCATACTGCAATGAATGAGGAAGATCAGCCTGGATGAAAGTCATAAGCCGTTTTTTTGGCTGATTTGCTTGACATTTCAATAAAAATTTACTATATTTTGTAAAAATTGAAGCAGATGCAGCCCGGGTGGCACTGGCCACTCCGGCGGCAGTTAATGCCTTTGTCGTGAAGAAGATATTCGATTATTTCGATACGCGTTACAGGGCTGAAATGCTTGGCAGGCCTGTTGACCAGACGGGTCCGGTTATTACAATCTCACGCCTGACAGGTTGTGACGGGAGGGAAGTAGCCGCGGAACTGGTGGCGCAGCTTAACCTCAGGTACAACACAAGCAGGTGGAAGTGGGTAGACAAGGATATCATCTATCATGCTGCCCATGAGCTTAAGACTGACACACACCGTATTGAGACCTACTACCAGGGGTTGGGCATGACCGATATATCTCAGATGATCATGGCCTTCTCAGGCTCTTTTGTTACTGACAGCTCTGTAAAGAAGGCTATCAGGGAGGTGGTACATTCAATAGCACGTGACGGTTATGCAGTGATAATAGGGAGAGGTGGAGTGGCTATTACACGCGATATGGCCAATGCCCTCCATGTCAGGCTTGTGGCTCCATCTTTCTGGAGGGTCCGTAACGTGATGAACAAGAAGGGTATGATCATTGAAAAGGCCGAGGAATACACGCTTCAGACAGACGAGAAGCGGCATAAGCTTATAATAGATTTCCTTGAGAAAAAGCCTCTCTCAATTGACCACCTCTTTGATGTGACATTTAACAGGAGCAGTTTTACAATTGAGCAGATCGCGTCAATGATAATGACAATGTATGAGTTGAAGCTCGGGATTAAACTGAAATGATAAGACTGTGTTTTTAAGAGTTTGGACACAGTTGATTGGCGGATATGTGAGGAGGGTAATGAAAGGGCCGGAATGCAGTTGCTTCCGGCCCTTTTTCCTTACGGGTGTCTCAGACAACAGATATCCGAGATCCTTCCGATATGTTCTGAGGTTCGTTTACTGAGAGATTGCCTGTAAGCATCCCAGTCGTCAATCTGCAACCTGGCAACCCCGGTCTCCACTGCTGCCATGGCCACAGCCGAGGCAACCCTTGAGATCAGGCGGGGATCAAGCGGTTTGGGAATTATGTATTCCCTGCCGAATTCCAGTTTTTCAAGGCCATAGGCCTTCAGTACGGAGTCTGGAACAGGCTCCTTGGCCAGATCAGCAAGAGCCCTTGTGGCCGCAAGTTTCATCTCCTCGTTGATCGTTCTTGCTCTTACATCAAGTGCTCCCCTGAAGATGAAGGGGAATCCCAGCACATTATTGATCTGGTTGGGATAGTCGGACCGCCCTGTGGCAAAGATAAGGTCATCACGGGTTTCCATGGCGTCTTCATAACTGATCTCCGGATTGGGATTGGCCATGGCAAAGACGATGGGATGGGGGGCCATTGTACTGAGCATCTCCCTTGTAAGCATATTGGCAACCGACAGTCCCAGGAACAGATCGGCGCCGTTAACAGCCTCAGCCAGGGTATTTATATCACGGTCTGTAATCCACTCCTTCTTGTATTTATTGAGATCGGTTCTTTTTGTATTGATAACCCCCTTGCTGTCAACCATGACAACATTCTCCCTCCTGATACCCAATGCCACATAGAGGCGGGTACATGAGTTGGCTGCAGCCCCTGCGCCGCAAACGACAACCTTCATATCGGAAAGTTTTTTTCCGCTGATGTCAATGGCGCTCAGCAGCCCGGCTGCCGAAATGATCGCAGTTCCGTGCTGGTCATCATGAAAGACCGGGATGTCAAGCATTGCCTTGAGCCGGGTCTCCACCTCAAAACATTCAGGAGCCTTGATATCTTCAAGATTGATACCTCCAAAAGTAGGAGCAATCTTTGCACATATCTCAATAAGCTTATCAGGATCTTTCTCGTCAACTTCAATATCAAATACATCAACATCGGCAAAGACCTTGAATAGCAGCCCTTTACCTTCCATCACCGGCTTGCCGGCAAGAGCCCCGATGTCACCCAGCCCCAGAACGGCAGTACCGTTGGAGATGACGGCCACAAGATTACCCTTGGCAGTATACTGGTATGCATCATCAGGGTTCTTCTCAATCTCGAGGCAGGGATAGGCAACCCCGGGAGTGTAGGCAAGACTCAGATCAGACTGTGTACAATAAGGCTTGGTAGGAATGACTTCCACCTTACCCTTGCGTCCGCTGCTGTGATAGAGGAGTGCTTCCTCCTTTGTGGCCTTTGACATAATCAGATGAGTTTAAATTGTGATTGGTGAGTATGATTAGGATTAATCTCACGAATTTATAATAATTATCAGACTGCTCCTATTAAATTGAGAATTTAAAAATGAATTCATTTTGCACTCATTGGGAAAATAGATATTTTCATTGCCTCTAATTAAGGATCTTCAGATAGCAGAGAATGAGTACTTCACTTCAGAATATAGCCATTGGCGTAGACATCGGTGGCAGCCATATCACAGCTGTTGCAGTTGATATGGATGGTCACAGGATCATTAGCGGCTCCCGGGCCGAAAGCCCTGTTGACAACAAGGCGGAAGCAGATGAGATACTGACGGTATGGACTGACACCCTGAAGAGGGTGCTGAGAGGAATACAGATTTTCAATCTACGGGGTATAGGATTCGCAGCTCCGGGGCCTTTCGACTATGTCAAAGGAATCTGCCTGATCAGGGGTGTTCCCAAGTATGAAAAACTATACGGCATCAATGTGGGGAAAGCTGTGAGTTCACGGTTGGGACTGCCGTGCGACTGCAAGGTGAGGTTCATGAATGATGCCAGTTCTTTCGCCGTGGGCGAAGCATGGGCAGGAAAGGCAGCCTCCAGCCGGAAGATGATGGCGATAACACTGGGAACCGGATTCGGATCGGCCTTCGTTGATGACCGTATCCCTGTTGTTGAGGGCGACAGGGTACCGAAGATGGGATGCGTCTATCACCTGCCGTTTGGAAACGGCATAGCTGACGATTACTTCTCAACCCGCTGGTTTACCTCAAGGTTCAATGAGGTGACAGGCAGGCAGGCAGATGGAGTGAAGGAGGTGGCCATGGAGGCAGAACATCTGCCGGAGGTGCACGGCATCTTCACTGAATTCGGAACAAGCCTTGGAGCCTTTCTCGCACCGTGGCTGTTAAGATTCGAGGCAGAAATTCTTGTGATAGGCGGGAATATCTCCCATGCCTGGACCCTCTTCGGACCCGCCTTTGAAAATGAACTGAGAAAGTCCGGGTGCCACACTTCGGTTGCCATATCTGAACTTAAGGAGGATGCTGCCCTTCTGGGCAGCGCCTATCTTTTCGATGATGGGTTCTGGAAGGCGGTGCAACCGGCCCTTCATTTAATGTAAGACTGAACAACCTAAAGTTATGAATGAGAAAAAAATCGAGATGAGACTGGTGGTGCCGGTGCTCCTCTCATTCTTCGTGATGAGTTTTGTTGACCTTGTAGGAATAGGCAAGGACCGTGTGGCCGGGGATCTCGGTCTGAGCGATTTCATACTTGGGCTCATACCTTTCGCGGCATTCATATGGTTCTTCCTCCTGTCAGTGCCTGTCGGTATCCTTCAGGCAAGGGTGGGAAAGAAAGTGATGCTCAACACAGGCATGGCCATCACCGGTATAGGGTTGTTCATTCCTTATTTCTTCTACAGCTTCATCACCGTAATCGCCGGCTTTACCTTGCTGGGAATTGGTAACACAATAGTCCAGGTCTCTGCAAATCCCCTCCTTGTAGACGTAGTGCCTGGCAGAAGAGCCTCAAGCTTCCTCAGTTTCTCTCAGTTCATTAAGGCAATAGGCTCAATGATAGCCGCACCCCTTGCTGCACTGTTTGCCAGCCGCTTCGGCGACTGGAAGCTGTTGTTCCTCGTTTACGGTATCATCTCCTTCCTCAGCGTCCTCTGGCTCAGTACTGTGAAAGTAGATGAGACTTCCGTGTCAGGGGAGAAGGCCTCTATGGCGTCTGCCTTCAGACTTCTTGGCAACTCATACATCCTCATGATGGTCATTTCCATCTTTCTGGTGGTTGGAATTGACGTGGGGTTCAACTACTTTTCGGGCAAGTACCTTACAACCAGGTTTGGTATTGAGGAGGTGACAGCACAGTCTGGCCGCAGTGTTTACTTCTTCGGTCGTATGCTGGGTACCTTTGTTGGTGCGCTGATCCTTACCAGGCTCTCATCGACAAAAGGACTGCTATACAGTACCATTCTCTCTATCATTTCAATTATTTTCATACTCATTATCCCATCGAAGGTTGCCGCCTGGGCACTGGTGTTCCTCATCGGACTGGGCGTGGCCAACATCTTCCCTCTGGTCTATTCACTTACTGTACAGAGATACCCGGAAAGAAGCAATGAGATATCTGGGCTTATGATGATGGCAATTTCCGGTGGTGCACTGATTCCTCCGGTGATGGGTCTGGTAAGTGACTCGCTTGGAGTGGTGCCCGGAATGGGAGTGCTGCTGCTCTGCGCCGTCTACCTGCTCATAGTTGCGTGGATAATTATAAGGAAAAAGATTGTCACAATCTGACATTGGCCGGATAAGACATTTTCTGGTTCCGTCAGAAGTTAGTTAATATAAACCAAAGCATTAATAATGAGGCATTTAGTTCTTCCAACTTTGCTTCTTCTGTTCTGGTCATGCACCAGGCAGGAGCCCCTGCGACCGAATATCATCTTCATCATGACCGATGATCATGCATACCAGGCTGTTGGCGCATATGGCAGTGAGATCAACAGCACACCAAACCTCGACCGCATTGCTGATGAGGGTATTATCTTCCGCAACAGCTTCGTCTGCAACTCCATCTGCGCCCCAAGCAGGGCAGCGCTGCTGACGGGAAAGCACAGCCATACAAACGGGCATATTGACAACAGGCACAGGTTTGACAGCTCCCAGGTGACATTCCCGAAACTGCTTCAGGAAGCAGGATACCAGACTGCCCTGATAGGCAAGTGGCACCTGAAGAGCGAGCCCACCGGCTTTGATTACTGGAATATTTTGCCCGGACAGGGGAGCTATTATAACCCTGACTTCATTGAGATGGGGCGCACATACAGGGTGCAGGGTTATGCCACCACCCTAATTACCGACATGGCTATCGACTGGATGGAGATGCGGGACAAGGACAAGCCCTTCTGCCTGCTGGTCCATCATAAGGCTCCTCATCGCAACTGGATGCCTGACACGGTCGACTTCGACCTTTATGACGGAACGGTATTCCCGGTGCCGGAGACCTTCTTCGATACCTACCAGGGGCGACAAGCCGCCGCTGAGCAGGAGATGAGCGTCATTAAGGACATGCGGATGGCAAGTGATCTGAAGATCACAGGCGCCGACGGAGACTCCCTGTCCCAGTCTGAAAAGGACTATCTATGGTATCTCAACCATCGCCTTACCCCTGAGCAGCTCAAGGCCTGGCTTAGAGAGTATGACAGCATCAGCAGGGCCTATAACGCCAACCCTCCGGCGGGGGATTCGCTTGCGCTTTATAAACTCAACAGATACCTGACTGATTACCTTCGGACGATACAGTCAGTTGACCGCAATACGGGACGGCTGCTCGACTACATTGAATCGGAGGGTTTGCAAAAAAACACCCTGGTGGTCTATACATCAGACCAGGGCTTTTATCTTGGCGAACATGGCTGGTTTGACAAACGATTCATGTATGAGGAGTCATTCAGGACTCCCCTGATGATGAGGTTGCCGGAGGGTCTGACTGCTCACGGAGATGTTGAGCAGATGGTTCAAAATATTGATTTTGCGCCCACCTTCCTGGAACTTGCAGGTGTAAGGCCGCCGGAAGATATGCAGGGGGTATCGCTCGTGCCTCTGCTCAGCGGATCCAGGACGAAAAAATGGCGTGATGCACTGTATTACCATTACTATGAGTACCCCGCCGAGCATGCGGTGAAGCGACATTACGGAATCAGAACCGACAGGTACAAGCTAATCCATTTTTACAATGACATTGACCGCTGGGAGCTGTATGACCTCAGCACTGACCCTCATGAAATGAGCAACCTCATTGATGACCCTGTCTATGACAATATTGAGAAAGATCTCAGAAAGCGTCTTGAAGGCCTCAGAAAACAGTATAATGTGACTGAAGAAGAGTAGACCCTTCTACTCTTTCCGGGTGCCGGCAATCTCTCTGGTCAGAAGGTAGAATGTGTTTGCCGCACTCTTATCTTTTTCTTAGGCGCAGCCCGGTTCCTGCTTATGATCCTGAAGACGTTCGGGTTTGTCCTTAAGGAAATTATTGTCACCGGACAATTTAGTCAAATTCTTTATATTTACAGA
>JBFYPM010000035.1:0-24048 GCA_041303295.1 Bacteroidales bacterium | reverse complement strand
GCTGTAGCCGAAGTACCTGAAGTAGTTATCTGTAAAATCACTGTCATTGAACCTTGCGGCGAGAGCAGTCATTGTTTCAGTGTCACCCAGCTCCTTTGCCATCTTGTAGTCGGTCAGCACCTGGCGGGCAAGGGTCCCACGCTCCATCATCTCACTGACAGACATGATTCCCCTTTCAGGATTACCATTAACAAGATCTTTCAATCCGGGCACATACCCGTCTGCCTTCCCGGTTGTCATAAACGAGAGCAGTTTCGGGATCTCTATCTTCATCTTAATGTCATGGACCCTCTTGTCACCCATCCTCTCCCCGCTGTCGTTCAGCGCCCCGATCACTGTCAGTCCGGCGTCACTGCTTCCTTCATACAGGGCTTCCATGGCTGCGAACTTGACAGGCTGCACCTTCGCAATTGTCCGTGCTGAACTGTCACCTGTCATGGCGACCACCAGGGCAGAGATCAGACCGAAGATGCCTGCAACGAGAATGCTCTTTCTTGCAAGAAGTTCCTCCCTGCGCCGGATAAGGAACCAGGCACTGATGCCGATGACAAATAGCGATGCCAGGACAAAGCCGGAGGTGACGGTGTGGGTGAACTTGTCGATTGCAACAGGGTTGAAGAGCACCTGCCAGAAGCTGTTCATCTCGTTACGGGCGGTATCAGGATTGAACACCATCCCGACCGGGTTTTCCATCCAGGAGTTTGCCACAAGAATCCATAGTGCCGAGAGATTGGCGCCTACGGCCACCAGCCATGTGGAGGCAAGATGAAATCTCTTGCTCACCTTGTTCCAGCCAAAAAACATCACGGCCACAAAAGTCGATTCAAGGAAGAAGGCCAGTATCCCTTCAATGGCCAGCGGAGCACCGAAGATATCACCCACAAACCAGGAGTAGTTTGACCAGTTGGTTCCGAACTCAAATTCCAGGATAATACCGGTAGCCACCCCGATGGCGAAGTTGATACCGAAAAGGGTCATCCAGAACTTTGTGATCTTTTTCCATGCCTCATCGCCGGTACGCACATAGATCGTCTCCATAAACGCGAGGATGAATGAAAGACCAAGGGTAAGAGGCACGAACAGCCAGTGATAGATAGCTGTCAGGGCGAATTGCGCCCTCGACCAGTTTACAAGTGTAAGATCAACGTTTTCTATCATATTGTCAGTTATTTCCGGTAAGTTGCTCAAGCACATAGTCGCTCCGCTCCTCGTCAGACCTGAAGTTGGTCTTCAGAAAATCAGGGAAGAAGAAGAGCTTAAGGATCAGGAACATGATAAACAGTTTAATAAGTATAATGATCCACACCCTGTTTCCCCACCATGACATGTTGCGGAAACCGTCATAATAAAACCTTGCAATCCGGCCCAAACCGGAGACGATCACTGAGTTCACTTCTCCGCCTCCTTTTCCCCGGTCTTCCGGTCCGCGGCTGGTCCTCCGGCCTCCTGTGGCTGTCCGGCCACCACTGGCTTACCTGCCTCATCTGCCTTTTCCGCTTCCCTGGTCTCTTTTGAGTCCCTGGCCTCCTTGCCGAAGCCGGAGGTAAGTTTTCGGACAGGCCCGAAGTTATAGAAGAACTCGCGGGCAAAGACCCTCATTGCGGTATATGCGGGCACAGCCACAATCATCCCGATAATACCTGCAAAGCTTCCCACAGCCATGATCACAAGGAATATTTCAATAGGATGGGCATTGACGCTCCGCGAGTAGATCATGGGCTGGATCAGGTTATTGTCAATCAGCTGCGTGCATGCAATAACGATGAGCATGTATACTATCAGCAGCCAGATGACAGGAAATCCTGCCGAGGTCACTGCCGTTGCCACCCCCATAAGCACGGCAACCGAGCCGCCCAGCCAGGGTCCGAGATAGGGTATCACATTGAAGATGCCCACCAGGAGCCCCATCACCAGCGCCTGGTGGAACGGAAACCCGACGATGGTCATTCCAATTGTAATATTGATCAGCACAATCGTGCTCTGGATAATAATGCCGATAAAATATCGTATCAGGAGCTTCTTGATGGAATGGAGCACAGTCCTGATCCTTGTCTCGTACTGATCGGGAACCATTACCATCAGCGTCTCCTTGAAGAGGCCCTCATCCTTCAGGAAGAAGAAGGCGAGAAAAGTAATTGCCACGGCGGCAACCACAACCCTGCTTATCAAATTCACGATATTGCCGGCCAGATTACTGATTGACGCCGGGTTAAGAATATTTGTGATGGTTGTAACTGCTATGTCATACAGGGTTTTATCTGCAGGCATGTCACGGTATATCTTCCTGATGACAGTGTCAAGCTTGTCCAGCTGATCGCGCAGACCCTGTACTATTGACCCTGCATCAAAGCCCGAGAGAGCATCAATCTGCTTTGTAATCAGCGGGATGAAAATCACGAAAAAGAGGGCCAGCAGGCCGTACAGCATCAGGAGTGTCAGAAGAGAACTCAATGCCCTGGGAAACTTGAACTTCCATACCTTGATGCCGTTCAGAAGATCAACCACAGGCCGCCCTATCAGTGAGATTACACCTGCAATCAGGATATAGGCAAAAATGCTCCGGAAATACCAGAAGAGATAGGCCAAAAGTGCTATGCCTATTAGTATCAGGATATTACGCAGAGTTGTGTTCATCGGGCCTTAAAGATCAGGTAATAAATTCCTGCTGCAGCAAGAAAAGGAAATAACTCCTCAATTCAAAATTAAAAAGATTTCCCGGTAAAACAATCAGTTTATATTAAATGTCATATTGTCATGCCAAAAATAAATTATCATGCCATATTGGCATACTTTATCAGACGGCACGTAGATTGAAATAGTACAAGTGAAAATACAATTAATGTCTAACAATAATAAAAAGGAGGTCGCTATGTTACCAATGATCACCAGAAGGAATTACAAACCGCTGACACTGTCGGATTTTCTCAATGAGGATTTTTTCCCGACATTCAACAGGAATTCAAGCAGTCTGCCTGCAGTAAACATCAGGGAAGATGAGAAGGCATTTTATCTTGAGCTTGCCGTTCCGGGCATGGACAGGAAGGATCTGCGTATTGAGGTAAAGGATGATGTCCTGACCATCTCATCAGAGCACAAGGAGGAGAGGCAGGAGGACCTTGAGGGCTTCAGGCGCAGGGAGTTCAGCTACAGCTCATTCTGCCGCAGCTTCTACCTGCCGGAGGATGTCAACGGAGAAAAGATCGGCGCCAACTACAAGGATGGTATCCTGAACGTTGAGATACCGAAGCTGGAAGAGGAGAAGAAGAAGGAGAAAATCCGTTCGGTCCCTATATCATAATCAGGGATCACAACCACGTAACCGGTTGGTAATAAATGAGCAGAGACGTTGCGTGCAACGTCTCTGCCTGTTTCATGTACGCTTTGTTTATTCAGGCCTCTGTCCGGGGTGCCGCAAGTTCGCGTGCAAACCTCTCGCCATATTAAATGAGAGGTTTTTCCTTATCGCTTTCTGGCAGGAACTTATATGCCGCCGGCTCCTCAAAGAACCGGAGCTTGAGATTCCTTAGCATCTCCGCAATGAGAACGGGTGCCTCTCCGCTCCAACCGTAGGAGCCAAATGAGCCGGCAAGCTTGCCTCTGTCGCGGAGCGGACTAACCATCGCTGCCAGTTTGTAGACCGGCAAAAGCGTGTTCTGGTTGATCGTGGGAGACCCTACGATGATACCGTCGGCAATAGTAAGCTTTGAGTCTATCTCCCCGATACCGGCCGTTTCGATATCCATTACCTCCACTTTGATATTCTTAACCGCTGAGGCTCCCCTGGCAATAAGCTCCGCCATCTCCCTGGTATATCCATAGGCGGAGACATAGGTGATCAGCAACCGCTTTTCCCCGGCTCCGTCGGTCAGCCTGATATATGCGGAGGCAAGATCATGTGTCTCATCAACAATCTTCTTCCATCCCTTCCTGAGCACCGGGCCATGACCCGTGGCAATCATAGAGATGTCAAGGGGCCTGATCTTTTCAATGGCCTTAAGCATAAATTTGCTGTAAGGCTTCAGTATCACATCAAAATAATACCTGAAATCCTCGCTGTAGTCGCCCGTGAGGTCATCAAAAATCTCCTCATGACAGTAATGCGCCCCGAAGGAGTCGCAGGTGAAGAGTATCCTCTCCTCAACCAGCCATGTATAGATAGTATCAGGCCAGTGAAGGTTGGGGGCTGAGATGAACTTCAGTGTCTTGTTCCCGAGGTCAAGGGTGTCGCCATCCTTTACTATCAGTGACTTGAAAGGCCTGTTGACAATGTCAGCCAAATACCTGATTGCATTACCGCTGCCCACCACCACTGCTGAGGGTGCCAGGTCAAGCAACTGCCTCATCGCTCCTGAATGGTCTGGCTCGGTATGATCAAGTACTATGTAGGCTATATCAGCCGGATCAGTGACACTTCTCAGCTTGCTTAGCCATGTTTCACTGAACTTCTCTTTGGCTGTCTCGATAACCGTCTTTTTCTCGGCATTGATGAAATATGAGTTGTATGTTGTTCCGTGTTCAGTATGCATCACAATATCAAATGTCCTGATATCAGGATCAAGCACCCCTATCCATTTTACGTCAGGTGTCAGATCAAGTATTCTGGTGTCTGCTCTCATTTTCTGTTTAGTTAATTTACTCTCGCAAGTATGGTCCTGCTTGCCCTCACCTGCTCAAACATCTCAACGTTAACTTCGGTACCGGTCGGCAGAAATATATCCACACGTGATCCGAACTTGATGAATCCGAGCTCATCTCCCTGGTGCACTTTTTCTCCCTTTTTGGAGTAGGTGACTATGCGGCGTGCCACTGCTCCCGCCACCTGCCTGATGAGTACTTCGGTGCCGTTATCAGATGTAACAAGCACGCTGCTCCTTTCGTTCAGTTCTGACGATTTGGGGCTGCGGGCATGGTATTTCTTACCGGGCTGGTAATGCGTAAAAGATACGGTACCCGATATGGGATACCTGTTACTGTGCATGTTAAAGGGCGACATAAATATTGAGATTTGAAGCCTGTTGTCACGGAAGTACTCTTTTTCAAACGTCTCTTCTATCACAACGATCTTACCGTCTGCCGGTGCATAGATAAGCAGCGGGTCGGGATCAACGAGCCTTGCCGGTGTGCGAAAAAACATCACGATAAAACCAAAGAAGAGGAGTGATGCCGCCAGTCCCCCGTAATGCGCCAGCGATGGTCCCGGCCAAAGGAGCCAGGCCGCTATGTTCAGGCCCGCAAGCAGAATAAGTACTCCCAGGATGATCCTGTATCCTTCCCTGTGTATTTTAAATTTTCTTAGTCCCATGACTATCCTGTTATTGCAAGATAAAGATATACCAGCGGGAAGGCCACCACCACACTGTCAAACCTGTCGAGAAACCCCCCGTGTCCTGGCATGATTGTCCCTGAGTCTTTAAGCCCCAGACTGCGCTTGAGCAATGACTCCAGCAGGTCGCCCAGTGTTCCTCCAATGGAGATGATCAGGGCTATTATCATCCACCCGTTGGGGTCAGCAACACCCAGCCATCCGGAGAAGAGACGGGCAACGAGAAGAGTCAGTACCATCCCTCCGAAGAAGCCCTCCCACGATTTCTTCGGGGAGATGCGTTCAAAGAGCCGATGTCTTCCAAGCGATGACCCGATCAGGTAGGCCCCGGTATCATTGGTCCATAGCAGCAGGAAGAATCCTATCAGTATCCCGGGAGAAAACTCAATGCCTTCCATGGGCACCAGTGGTGCCAGCCCTGCCCTGCTAAAAGCAGCGAAGGGGAACATGGAAAAGGGTACTGCAGTGTAAAGTATTGAGAACAGGGTGTGGGCCAGCGAATCAAAAGGCCGCTCCACATTCCTGAAGAGCTCTATCACCATCACAATGGAAATCACGGGTATAAGCACCAGGAATCCCTCCATGGGCAGCCACCCGATAGCAATCATTGTTGATGTAAAGTAGAGGATGAACCCGCTTATGATTCCGGTGACCAGCTGAGGTCTGACACCAGTGCCGCTCACCATGATGTAGTACTCACGCTGCGTACCTGCTATCATCACCGCCCCCACAAGAAAAAAAGAGACAGGATGGAGCCATAACCCTCCAAGGACGAATATCACTATGAAAGCCCCTGTAATTGTACGCCTGACAAGATTGGTCACCTTAAAGATCTTTGATTATATCCTTAGCAATTAGCACATTATCACGATGCACGAAGACCTCTATCTCACCTATCCTGTAGATACTGTCGCGCTTGTCTACGGCCACCGCATCAATACCGCTGGTCAGCAGGCGTTCGACAGCTATCTGGCTTCTCACATCATCCGTGAAACCGGCTATGACAACCCACTCATTCTCCATGTTCAGCCGGTGATACCGGAGCTTCCGGGGTCTCCGTTTTCTCAGTTTCTGTCTTGGTTTCCGGAGTCACCGGTGATTCCGTGATTGTGGTTGTCTCCGGTGTTGCCGGAATTTCCGGAAGGTGCTTATCATCAGTCAGGTCTCTTGAGTGGTCACCCTTGCGCTTGCCGAATATCCGCTCAAGGTCCTCACTGAAGATCACCTCCTTTTCAAGGAGTTGTTCAGCCAGCTGCCTCAGGCCGTCAATATTGGCGGAGATGACCTCCTTAGCCTTATTGTACGACTGCTCAACGATCTTTTTAGCCTCACTGTCGATCAGCTCGGCGGTCTTCTCGCTATAGGGCTTTGTGAACCCGTATTCCGACTGCCCTGATGAATCGTAAAAGCTCATGTTACCTACTGCATCAGACATTCCGAACCAGGCCACCATGGCATAAGCCTGTTTGGTCACCTTTTCGAGGTCGCTCAGGGCACCGGTTGAGATTTTCCCAATGACAAGCTCTTCAGCTGCCCGGCCGCCCAGGGCATAGGCAAGCTCGTCAAATATATGTTCACGGGTAGATATCGATCTCTCCTCAGGCAGGTACCATGCTGCCCCGAGGGCTTTGCCCCTGGGAATGATTGTCACTTTAAGAAGGGGACTGGCATGTTCCAGGAGCCAGCTTACTGTGGCATGCCCGGCTTCGTGGTATGCTATTGTTCTCTTCTCCTCCATGGAGATGATCTTGTTCTTCTTCTCCAGGCCGCCTATAATCCTGTCAATGGCGTCGAGGAAATCCTGCTTCTCCACCACTGTCTTGTTTCCCCTGGCGGCTATAAGGGCTGCCTCGTTACATACGTTGGCTATATCGGCACCTGAGAACCCGGGGGTTTGTTTTGCAAGGAAGGCAATGTCAAATTCCGCTTCGAGCTTGATTGGGCGGAGATGCACCTTGAATATTGCCTCGCGCTCCTTGATGTCAGGAAGCTCAACGTGTATCTGGCGGTCAAAACGGCCTGCCCTGAGGAGGGCCTTGTCAAGTATATCTGCCCTGTTGGTGGCTGCCAGTATGATCACCCCACTGTTGGTTCCAAAGCCGTCCATCTCGGTAAGGAGCTGGTTGAGGGTGTTCTCACGTTCGTCATTGGCCCCGAAGTTAGGGTTACGGCCGCGTGCACGACCTACGGCGTCTATCTCATCAATGAAAACTATGCATGGCGCCTTCTCCTTGGCCTGCTTGAAGAGGTCCCTGACACGCGAGGCGCCGACGCCGACAAACATCTCGACGAAGTCTGACCCCGAGATTGAGAAGAAGGGTACGTTGGCTTCACCGGCAACGGCCTTGGCAAGAAGGGTCTTCCCTGTCCCCGGAGGGCCTACAAGAAGAGCACCCTTGGGTATCTTGCCACCGAGGGAGGTGTATTTTTTCGGATTCTTCAGGAAATCAACAATCTCCATCACCTCGGTCTTGGCCTCCTCCAGACCGGCAACATCACTGAAGTTGGTCTTGATGTGAGTGTCCTTATCAAAGATCTGTGCCTTGGATTTGCCTACACTGAAGATGTTCCCGGCACCGCCGGCACCCCCGCCGCCAGCCATGCGCCGCATGAAATAGATCCACAGCAGCGCAATGATCAGAAACGGAAGTATAACCCCCAGGAAGGTGGCGAGGTAATCTTTTCTCTTCTGATATTCGAGGTAAATGCGATCCTCCTCCGTATAACCGGCCTTGTCCTGGGCAGCCTCAAAGAACTCCTGGAAGAGCTCCACCGTACCGAAAGTATGATAGTAATGCGGCCTGGGGGGCTGAAAGCCGAAGCTGCGATGCCCTTCAAAATCGGGATAGCGTCCGCTCTTGAGCGAATCGGCCCAGATGTAGATCTCAGCCTGTTCCTCATTGATCACGATAACCTTCTCAATATCGTGATTCATGACCATCTCTTCAATCTCCCGCTGTCCTGCTTTCTGCGTATACTTGCCCGAGAAGAGGAGCTGGAATATAATAAATGTCAACACAAGAATAACTATAGGCCAACTCGAGTTGAACCATGATTTGGGCTTCTTATCGTTCTTGTCTGACTTCGGAGTCTCTTTGCTCTCTGCCATATATCATTAACCTTTCATTTCTGGTTTGTCCTCGAGTATAGTCACGCGGCCATCGGCCCACAACGATTCGAGGTCGTAAAAGTCCCTGTAAGGCTGCTGAAAAATATGTACGAGAACATCACCGTAATCGAGCAGGACCCACATGCAGTTTTCCCTTCCTTCGATATGATAAGGCTTTCTGCCAGTCTCTTTGCGTACAACATCCTCAACGGACCATGCCAGCGAATCAACCTGTTTCGTGGATGCGGCATGGGTTATAACAAAAAAGTCACATACCCTGCTTTCAATATTTCTTAGATCGATCAGCGCCACCCTCTCTCCTTTTTTCTCAAACAACCCTTTAGCAATGCTCTCCGTCATCTGGGTGGCCTCTTTTCCGGCTTTTCTCATCAATAATCTTTTCAGTAATAAACAGTTCCTGTTAACAGCCGCAAAATTACGAACATTTATCCGTATTTTCGTCCGGCTCCAGCTCTTTTTACAATAAGGGTGCCAATCTGGCCGGAAGGGACAAAAGGGCCGGTTTTACCTGAATAAGATAGAATAAAGACCTGGTAATCATGATTATAGGATCACATGTCATACAGTATGAAAAAGTGTCATCTACAAACACGGTGGCTTCAGCCCTTATGCGGGAGTCGAACCCGGCAGAAGGCACGGTAATTACTGCATCATACCAGGAGAGCGGAAGGGGACAGTCAGGAAACAGGTGGGAGAGTGAGCCCGGCAGTAACCTGCTGATGAGCGTTATACTCTACCCTGTCACAGTAAAGCCCGCGGAGCAGTTTGTCATTTCACAGATGATCTCCCTGGCTGTCCATGACCTGGTCAGCCTTCATACCTCAGAAGCGAGGATCAAATGGCCCAACGACATTTACGTCAGGAATGACAAAATAGCAGGTATCCTGATTGAGAACAGCATAATGGGCGACGTGGTTGGCAGCACTGTTGCCGGTATTGGACTTAACGTCAACCAGACCATCTTCAGGGGAGGAGCCCCCAACCCTGTCTCCCTGGCGCTTGTCACCGGCTTCAGTCATGACCTGCCGGCCCTTACCAGCAGGCTTACTGACATGCTAGACCGCAGGTACAAAATGATGCTTAACGGTAAGTCAGCTGCACTTGCGCGTGAGTACCATGAGTCACTTTACAGGTCGGGCGAATGGCACCGGTTTGCTGACAGCCGCGGAGAGTTCGAAGGCATGATCGAGTGCGTCAGGGCTGACGGTATGCTGGTTGTGCGCAGAAGTGAAGGTAAGACCGCAGAGTATGCCTTTAAAGAGATTGACTATATCCTCTGACCTTATCAAACCCATCATACGACTCGATTGAATCAATGAGACTGTCAAGCAACCTGCCGGCCGAGTCTCCCAGGAACATTTTCATGATGGGGTTCATTTTCACTCCGGCAGTAAGGTGAAATGATGATCTTAAATTGGTGATATACTCAATCTCCACCTGTACTGTCATTCTTCCGGTCAGGAACGTCTCAGCATCATATTTGATCAATGAATGAGGCAGTGCCTCAGCAAGCGATGCTGCTATTCTCCCTGTCTTTTCAACCTTAAAGCTGCAATGGTCTTCCGTTGCCTCAAAGTCGGTTATCATGCCTTCTGGCACTACCGACCTGAGGTTGCGCATGTCTGTCAGGAAAGCATAGAGATCACTGTCGCCACAGGGCACCTCACCCCTTCTGCTGGTGTATGTCGTCAAGGGGCTCATTCCTGGTCCTCCCTTCTTTTCCTATTCTCTTTCACTTTTTGCTTTAACCTTTATCCTTAATTCTTTATCCATGCATCTCCCTGCCCCATTCAGCAGGTGCTGTCCGCCACTCCTTGAGGGTCTCGACATCTGCCTGCGATATATAGCCTGATGCTGCCGCCTTGTCTACCAGGGTGCCGTAGTTACTCAGGGTATCGAGCCTGCATTGCTCATTGCTGAAAGCTTCAACTGCCTTTCCGAAGCCGTATGTGAAGATGGCAATCATCCCCAGCACCTCGCATCCTGCCTCACGGAGTACTCTGACGGCTCCGAGGCTGCTGCCACCCGTGGAGATCAGATCCTCAATCACAACCACCTTCTGTCCCTTTTCAAAGTATCCTTCTATCTGGTTACCCAGACCGTGATCCTTGGCGCCAGATCTGACGTAGATGAAAGGCAGTCCCAGACGGTCTGCTACAAGGGCCCCGTGAGCAATGGCACCTGTGGCCACCCCTGCTATCAGCCCTGCATCCGGATATAAATGCCTGACCCTGTCTGCGAAGGCATCCCTGATGAAACCCCGGACTTCCGGGAAAGAGAGGGTCATCCGGTTGTCACAGTAAATGGGCGATCTCCAGCCGGAGGCCCAGGTAAAAGGTTTTGCGGGTTGTAATTTAATTGCTTTAATTTGCAGGAGGTATTCTGCAGTTCTATTTGCGATATCATTCATATGTTGAGGTATAAAATATATTTTGACAACAGGGTAATCACTCTCTCTCCCGAGCCTGACAGAGTGCAAAAATACGCCCTTTTCCACAAATACAACGTGGAGGAGGAGCTCTTCGCCCAAATATCACAGTTTGCAGTCAATAATGAGATCCCTTCTCTTAATATTTATTCATCGGATATCAACAATTTGTGGAATGTATTCTCATCATGGTTTACCGTGATCGAAGCTGCAGGCGGGCTGATTGGTCATCCGTCCGGAAAATACCTCTTCATCATGCGATACGGCAGGTGGGATCTGCCGAAAGGCCACATAGAAAAGGGGGAAACACCTGAGCAGTGTGCTCTCAGGGAGGTGACCGAGGAGTGCAATTTACGGGACCATTTCATTGAAGGCTCCCTCCCTCCCAGCTACCACACCTACCTCTTTGACAACAAGCCTCATATGAAAAAGACATGGTGGTTCCGTATGGGATACAATGGCGAGATGATCACCGAACCACAGGCCGAGGAGGGGATCACGCACGCCGAATGGCTGACACCGGCGGAAATAGCGCGGATAAAGTCAAACACCTTCCAGTCGCTTCTTGACCTGCTGAACTATACCCTCAGGGTAAAGTGATCAGTCGGTGAGATAATCTGAAATATTGATTGAATCAGGGACGAACATCGAGGCATCACCTCCATTCTTTATTATGTCACGGACAATTGTGGAGTTTACCGGGGTATGCTCCGTGCTTGTAAGTAAAAAGACGGTATCTATCTCAGGGGCCATCTTCCAGTTCATGTGCCCCATGGCCCTCTCATATTCAAAGTCTGCCGCGGTACGCAGCCCGCGAATGATATAGCGGGCCTGATGCTTCCGGCAAAAATCAACAGTCAGGCCGCTGAACCTTGTAACTTCCACCCTGCTCTCGCCTGTAAAGACCTTCGAGATCATCTTCAGCCTCATCTCAATACTGAAAAGACTCTTCTTCTCAGCATTCTCGCCGACGGCTATGATGACTTTTTCAAACAGCGGAAGAGCTCTCTTCACGAGGGCCTCATGCCCAACCGTAAAGGGATCAAATGAACCGGGGAAAACGGCAATTTTGTTCATAATGAGGGATATCTGTTAGTCAAATTCAATATTCCTGGCATTGGTGACCTTCTGCCTGAGCAACACATGTTCAATCACATCCATGATGGTGTCAACATACCTGAACTTCAGACCGCGGACATACTTATCCTTAATCTCCTCAACATCCTTGCGGTTCTGCTCTGAGAGCACAATCTCCCTGATACCCGCACGTTTTGCCGCCAGTATCTTCTCCTTGATGCCACCCACGGGAAGGACCTTTCCCCTAAGTGTTATCTCGCCGGTCATTGCGACATACTTCTTCACCTTTCGCTGCGTGAATGCAGAGGCAACGGAAGCTGCCATGGTTATTCCTGCCGACGGTCCGTCCTTGGGTATGGCCCCTTCGGGGACATGGATATGAATATTCCATTTTTCAGAGAACGACTCGGGCAGGCCCAGCATTGAAGCATGTGCCTTCAGGTATTCAAGGGCGATCACTGCTGATTCCTTCATCACATCGCCGAGGTTACCGGTCAGAGTAAGGTTACCCTTGCCCCTGCTCAGGCTGGTCTCTACGAAAAGTATCTCGCCTCCGGTGGCGGTCCATGCCAGTCCGGTGACAACACCAGCCTGGTCATTGCCGTCATAGATGTCTTTAAGGTACTTCGGAGGGCCGAGTATCTCCGCCACCTTTTCACTGGTCATATCAGCTTCAGGTGTATTATTAAAGGCTATCTCGCGTGCCCGGAACCTGACCAGTTTGGCTATGCGCTTATCAAGCTCCCTGACACCCGACTCACGGGTGTACTTCTGGATGACATCTTCAATCACCTCGCCCGACAATCTGAACTGGTCAGCAGTAACACCATGGGCTTCAAGCTGCTTTGGAATAAGATGCCGGACGGCTATCTCCCTCTTCTCCTCAACAAGGTATCCCGATATCTCTATAAGTTCCATCCTGTCGCGAAGGGCAGGACTGACCGTTGCAAGGGTATTGGCAGTAGCTATGAACAGTACCTTGGAGAGGTCAAACTCCAGTTCAAGGAAATTATCATAGAAGTGAGTATTCTGCTCCGGGTCGAGCACTTCGAGAAGAGCAGAGGAAGGATCGCCCCTGAAATCCTGTCCCACCTTGTCTATCTCGTCAAGGATGAAGACCGGGTTTGATGAGCCTGCACGGCGTATGTTCTGCACCACTCTTCCGGGCATTGCGCCTATGTACGTCTTGCGGTGGCCTCTTATCTCCGCCTCATCATGAAGCCCACCGAGAGACATCCGTGCATATTTGCGGTCAAGGGCGCGTGCAACGGATTTGCCCAGCGAGGTCTTTCCCACCCCTGGAGGGCCGTAGAGGCACAGTATGGGCGACTTGAGGTCGCCCTTCAGCTTCAGCACTGCCAGGTGCTCCAGTATCCTCTCTTTCACCTCCTCAAGGCCATAGTGGTCTTCATCAAGTACGCGCTGGGCATTCCTGAGGTCAAGGTTGTCAGTGGTGTACTCATTCCACGGCAGTTCCAGGAGGGTCTGGATATAATTCACCTGCACCGAATACTCAGCGGCGGCAGGATTGAGGCGTGCCAGTTTATCAAGCTCACGGCCGAAGACCTTCGCCACCTCATCATTCCACAATTTCTTCTCAGCCCTTAGACGGTACTCCTCCACCTCCTTCTCAACAGGGTTGCCGCCAAGTTCATTCTGTATGGTTTTCATCTGCTGATGCAGGAGAAACTCGCGTTGCTGCTGGTCTATCTCGTACTTGACCTTCGACTGAAGCTCGTTTTTCAGCTCCAGCAACTGTATCTCACGTACAAGATGCTCCAGAAGTCTCATTCCGCGTTCGCGAAGTGTCGTCGCCTCCAGCAGCTTCTGCTTGTCATTGACATTGATCTCCGTGTTTGCACAGATATAATTGATAAGGTATGTGCTGTTTTCAATATTCTTAACCGCAAATGAGGCTTCAGGATTGATGTTTGGGTTCAGCTTTACTATCTTGACTGATAGGTCTTTGAGCGAACCGATAATTATATCGAAGTCCTTCTCGTCTTCCCCGCCCCTGGCTTCAGGAATTGCCTTTACCTGTGCCGTCATATAGGGTGATGTCTGCAGTACGTTGACCACCGATATGCGTCTGCGTCCCTGTATTATTGCAGTAGTGGTTCCATCAGGCATTTCAAGCAGCTTCACCACCTGTCCGAGGGTGCCCACCACGTTAAGGTCACGCATCTGCGGATCCTCCACCTCTGCATCGAGCTGTGCCACGGCGGCAACAAGCTTATCGCCGCGATAGGCATCACGCACAAGCTGCACCGACTTGGAACGGCCAACGGCTATGGGTATAACAACCCCGGGGAAGAGTACCGTATTGCGAAGCGGCAGCAATGGCACACTTCCCGGTATCTCAACCTCCTCCAGCTCCTGGTCATCACCGTCAGAAAGAATGGGTATTATCTCCCTCCCCTCGTCAACCAGCTCCTGAAAACCGATACTGTCCCACTTCCTGAAAACCTTTTTCTCCATAATAAGTTAAACTGTGCAAATTTAGTCAAATATATCTTACCCCATCTTTCCAAAGGTAGGCAGGGGCGTGCCCTGATAACAAAAAAAAAGCCGCCTTGTTTAAGGCAGCTTCCTTGATAATGATGGTCACCTATTTCGCTTTCTTATCGATGTGGCTCTTGTAACGGTTCATATACTTGTCTACCCTTCCGGCAGTGTCAACAAGTTTCATCTTGCCGGTATAAAAGGGATGTGATGTGTTTGAAATCTCAAGCTTGATGAGCGGATACTCATTCCCGTCTTCCCATTTGATGGTATCACGTGACGAGGCTGTTGACCTTGTGATAAATGCCGTGCCGTTTGACATATCCTGAAATACAACCATCCTGTAATTGCTCGGGTGTATACCTTCTTTCATCTTCTGATATAATTTGTTACTGTTTGAAAAATCCCTTTTCCAAGGGAGTGCAAAGATAATGAACTATAAGAAAAATACAAAAGCTGTGACAAAATTTTTTTACTCCTTTACTTTTGCCTGTCTTTCAGCCTTGCTTTCCTCCATCTCATCCTTATACATTTTAAACGGAAGAGTTTTGTCAATCATGTATCTCATGGTCAGGTGGGTCTTTGCCCTGATTGCCCCGATGGCCTCATAAATTGAAATCATCTTTGGATTGAAGTCACCCACCCATGAGAGCTCAAGCTCCTTGTAGAACCTTTTTCTGCGGAATACATGGAAGATCTCAAGGAATATGGCTGATTCTATCCCGCTGTTCTGGTATGACGGGTGCACTCCCGCTACCAGCGCCCTGGCACGTGTCATCTCGTGTGTCATCTTATACCATACGAACCTTATCATGTTCCAGAGGTTCAGTCTGCCGTTGAAGTGGCGGATGATCTGATTGAGATCGGGGAACAGGATAAAGAAAGCCACAGGTTTGTCATTATGATAGGCAAACCATATCAGTTCCGGATCCATGAAGGCCTTTGCCTGGCTGAGGGTGTTATTCAGCATTGCCGGGTCAAGAGGTGTGAAGTCCACCTTGAAAACCGACCAGGTTGCATTGTATATCTCAACCATGTCGGCAATGAACTTGTCCTTATTTTTATATTCGAAATGGTGGTAGGTGTACCCTGGTCTCTTAGAAATCCATTCGGCTATTTTCCTGAAGCGTTCCGGGAAGACCTCCACAGCCGCAACATCCTTATGATAACTATACTGTTCAAAGTAGGAGACAAACCCGTAATCTTCAAAATACTGCCTGTAATATTTTTTATTGTAAGGCATGCCGAATCCGGGTTGCATGAATCCGTCAACGAGGAGTCCCCAGTAATTGTCATTCTCGCCAAAGTTAATGGGTCCGTCCATTGCTTTCATGCCTCTGGCTGAGAGCCAGTCCCTGACCGTATCAAAGAGTATGAATGCAGCTTCGCGTGATTCAATGACCTCAAAGAATCCGAATCCGCCCGTTGGCTGCCTGTTGGCTTTTGAGCGTATCTCGTCTATGAAGGCTGCCACTCTTCCTATAGTCTTGCCACTGCTGTCGGCAAGTATCCAGCGTGTGGCCACGCCATGCCTGAAAGCGGCGTTCTTATCCGGGTCGAAGACAGCTTCGGCTTCGCTGTCGAGCGGGCACACCCAGAAGGGGTCTCCCTTATAGAGTCTCCTGGGAAAGTCTGCAAACTCCTTCCTGTGCTCCCCGGTGGTCACTTCCGTTACTCTCATCTCTTTCAGCTCTGAATGTTAAACCATGACCGGACTCTTTCCCTGCCTTCGCCGGAGTCGTCCTTATGGCTGAACTCGTTAGTTTTCCTGTTGTATGTATAATCTGTGCTCCACTCAGTGGCATGTTCAATTATCTCCCTGAGGGCCTTTATCACCGTCTCGAGCTCCTCATCCGTCATTGTAGGGTGCAGAGAGAGCCTTACCCATCCGGGTTTCTCAGACAGGTCTCCCTTGCTGATCATCTCGGTGATGCGATGGCTGTGGTCATAAGTCACATCAAGCAGGAAGTGGCCATAGGTACCTGCGCATGCACATCCGCCCCGTACCTGTATCCCGTACCGGTCACTAAGCAATTTTACCACCAGGTTGTAGTGCATGTCATCTATATAAAAGGAGATGGCCCCCAGCCTGTGTCTCACCTGCGGGGCGAGGATATGAAGCCCGGGGAGAGGTAGCAGACCCTCAAAGGTCCTCTTCACCAGCTCCTCCTCCCTGGCGCGTATCATCGCCGTTCCCATCATCTCCTTCAGCCTGACGGCCAGCGCCGCCCTAATCAGCTGGAGGAAGCCGGGCGTACCGCCATCCTCCCTTGATTCAATGCTGTCAACATACTTGTATTCGCCCCAGGGGTTCGTCCAGTCTACTGTACCTCCGCCGGGCTGATCCGGGACAGTTGACTTGTAGAGCGATTTATCAAAGACCATTATGCCGGAAGATCCCGGTCCGCCAAGAAACTTGTGTGGTGAGAAGAAGATGGCGTCAAGCTTCTCAAGGCTGTCGGCAGGATGCATGTCTATATCAACATAAGGCGCCGACGCCGCGAAGTCAACAAAGCACAGGCCGCCGTTCTCGTGCATTATGCGGGCAAGCTTGTGATATGGGGTGAATACCCCTGTTACATTTGAACATCCGGAAAAAGACCCTATCTTGAACTTCCTCTCCCTGTATTTGTCAAGCGCCTTTTGCAGATTATCAGGATCAACAGTAAGATCCCTGCCCGGCTCAATCATCACCACATCAGCCATGGTCTCGTACCATGATGTCTGGTTTGAATGATGTTCGATATGAGTTATGAAGACAACCGGGCGCTCATTATCGCTCAGACAGCGTGAGGTTTTGGGGTAGTTGCACCCCTTGAGTCCGAGTATCCTCTGAAATTTGTTTATCACAGCTGTCATGCCGGCTCCGGCAGCAATAAGGACATCATCAGGTCCGGCATTGACGTGCATCTTGATAATCTCCTGGGCATGGTGATAAGCCCAGGTCATCCTGGATCCCGTCTCAGAGGTCTCAGTGTGAGTATTGCCGACAAACGGACCAAAGGTGCCGGCCAGCATCTGTTCAATAGGTCCGTAAAGTCTGCCGCTTGCTATCCAGTCACAATATATGATCTTTTTCAAGCCGTACGGTGTAGAATATTCCTGGTCAATGCCAATAATATTCTTTCTGAATGCACTGAAATAATCTTCTTTATTGTTTTTTCTGTCAGGCATATCCGCCGGTTTGGTTTAGATGCCCCAAATATAATTCTTTTTGATTTCAGTTAAAGCTCCATGCGGGTTGTAGCGTTATCCGGCATCTGATTAGTGGAAGTCAATGATGCGGTGGTCAATTAGCACGAACAACAGCATCAGAAGGGCGGAGTAAATAAGCCATCGGGTAACGGGGATGTACTCCGCCGGCCTGATCTTCATTTTTTTCCAGACATAATATATAAGGAATCCCTTTTCAAGTAAATAGACTATAAAGGTTGCCAGAGCAACCCCTACGACCCCGTAGGGCTTTATCAGAAGGAGGCTCAACGGAATATTGACTGCTATCTCAACGGCTGCCACTATGAGTGTCACTCTTGTTTTTCTCCGGCCTATCACTATTGTCTGAGGAAATACAAGCCTGGGAATGATAAGAAGCAGGTAGATCATGAAGACGTCAGCACTACGGGTGAATTCCGGAGTGAACAGGCGCGGGTAAACCCACCGTGCCACGAGCATGGTGACCATTATAATAGGGAACAGGTACTTGATGAGTCTGTCGGACCGTTGTCGGAGCGTTACCAGGGCCTCGCGCATACCCTCTCTTGTACTGAATTGTGGAAGAAGCGCGTTGCTCAGACCGTTGGCAAGCAGCAGCACAAGGGGAAACTCCTTGGCCCCGTAACGATACATTGCGAAGACGCCAGGGTCAGCATAGCGGGCTGAGATGATTATTCCGTCGATATATTGTGCCGATCCACTAATGAGAAATGTCAGGATCAGCGGCATGCCAACCCTCAGGTGCTCACGGATAAAGTCATATGATACCTTTATCAACGTATAGCGGCGCAGCAAGATTATAAGCCAGACCCATCTCACCCCGGTTATGGCGAACAGCCCCAGGATAGCATACTTCTCATCAAACCCCGCCACCACTGGTGCCAGCACAAACAACAGCTGTGCGCCATAGGTATAGATGCCATACTGCAGGATTCGGTGCGGCCTGTTGTTAAGAAGATAAATATATTCTATTAGTGTTACCGGGTTACTCAGGAGGATATAGAGGAGAAGCAAGCCTGTATAAGGTATCTCCGGCTGCTGCTGTGAAGATGAGAGGATGAATTTCACCGGTATTCCCATTGTGAAGACCAGTACACTGAAGAATGTTATAAGCAGGAAGGCATTGAACAGTTCGGGCGATTTGCGGCCTGCTGTATCACCAGGCTCCCTGAAGGTCCGGTTGCGGTTATAGAGAGTAAGGAGCGACTGGATGATACCTGACACCCAAAAGAAGCTAAGCAGGCTTGAGATGAAGAGGAAAAGTTCCCAGTTGCCTATCTGTGCCCTTGACAGGTGGCTCTTCGTAAAGATAATACTGATAATGAGGAAGGTGACAAATCTGAGCAGTTGTACGGCCTGCAATCCTGAAATATTGTCTATGAACTTTAATCTGGTCAAGCTTTTCCGGTATAGTGACAGGAACGCTTAAAACCCGCAATAATTGTACCAGCGGGTTTCCGCACGACGAAGATAATGTTTGCCGGACAATGAAAACAAAAAAAGATAAAAATTTGCAAAATGCGTTTTTTGCTGTTTCTTTGCACTCCGTAAAACGGTGGTTGTAGCTCAGTTGGTTAGAGCGCCAGATTGTGGATCTGGAGGTCGCCGGTTCGAACCCGGTCTTCCACCCTGTAATAAAAAGCTGACCCGCAAAAGCGGGGACAGCTTTATTTTTTTCAATGAAGGATGAAGCCCGCTTCAGCCTGAAGAAAAAAAATGAAGTTGGCCTCCGGGGAGCAACCCGGGGGCAGCTTTTAATGACAATGACATTCCCCTTCCGGTTCGCCGTTTGAGCGAAGCGAAAACGGCAACCCGGTCTTCCACCCTGTAATAAAAAGCTGACCCGCAAAAGCGGGGACAGCTTTATTTTTTTAGGAGGGATGAAGCATGCTTCAGACATAAGAAAAAACATAAAGTTGGTCCCCGGGCTGCTGCCCGGGCTCGGCTTTTTTCCAGTTTAATGAAACTTGTTTAATGAATCATGCACGAAGCCAGGGTATAAATACGCAATAACGTATCCGATCTGTTTTTTTTTCCTGATGGTTGCATTATAAAAAAATAATTTTTGTACCTTGCCTCACTTGAATTTTAACCTAAATCTAAGTCTTATGAAGAAACTATTTCTGTTCTTTGTTTTGTTTGTGTTAGCGGGTGCCAGCACCCTGTGGGCGCAGACAAAAGTCATTACAGGTACAGTTACCTCCGCCACGGAGGGGGAAGGTGCAGTTCCCGGTGTATCTGTGTTTGTCAAAGGCACCACCATCGCAACATCAACAGATGTCGACGGCAGGTACACACTGACAGTTCCCGAAGATGCAGCAACTCTTGTCTTCTCATTCATCGGAATGAAGCAGCAGGAGATTAACATCTCAGGACGCTCAGTAGTAAACTGTGTGATGGAGTCTGATGTGGTTGGTCTGAATGAGGTCGTTGTGACAGCACTCGGTATCAAAAGAGAAAAGAGGGAGATCACCTATCAGACACAGAAGGTTGACAACTCCGAACTGGCAGCAGCACAGCCGACGAGAGCCGGTAGCGCACTTGCCGGTAAGGTTGCCGGTCTTCAGATCAACGTTCAGGACAACAGTGTTAACCCTACAACGCAGATCATCTTAAGAGGTCTCAGGTCAATAACATCTGACAACCAGGCACTGGTTGTAATTGACGGTGGTATTGCATCACTCGGAGCTTTTGATGACCTGAACCCTAACGATATTGCCGACCTTAGCATCCTCAAAGGTGCTACGGCAGCAGCACTCTACGGTTCGAACGCTGCCAACGGCGCTATCATCGTCACCACAAAGAAAGGCCAGGCAGGCGAGAAGATCACCATCGGTCTTATCTCATCATACACCGCTGAGAAGGTGGCATACATGCCTGACTTCCAGACTGAGTATGGTACAGGATGGGAAGGCGCCTATGACGCTGTTGAGAACACCAACTGGGGTCCCCGTTTCGACGGCACCCTTCGCCAGATCGGTCCCACATGGCCTGACGGCACATACCAGGCTGTTCCCTACGCACCCGTCAAGGATAACCTCCTTGCCTTCTTCAACACAGGCCATAACCTTAATAATACCGTCTACCTGAGCGGCAGCCACGAGGCAAGCAAGTTTTACATCTCCGTAGGTGACCAGAGAGCCACCGGCATCGTTCCTGACGATACATACAAGAGAAACACCGTCAGGGTAAACGCAAGCAAAAAGGTCGGTAAAGTCGAACTCTCACTGAACTCAAGCTTCTTCAAGGATGAGACAGACGTCGTCGGCGGCACCATCGGTGACCAGGACAGGCCCCTGTACTGGTTCCTGCTGAACACATCGGCAAATATTCCTCTTGCACGCTATGCGAACTGGCAGACTGATCTTTATGCCACCCCGGACGGTTACTACAATGCATATTATCAGAACCCTTACTGGGCAGTAGGCACAAACAGAAACAACCAGAAATCGAACAGGCTCAACGGAAACGTGCAGGCATCATGGGATCCGCTCAACTGGCTGAACGTTACTGCCAGGATCGGTACCAACACCCTCTGGAGCAGCGGTAAAGACTGGCGTGCAGCTCAGACTTATGATGCAGATCTGCAGCCATCAGCCGGAGCTGTGTCATCGTTTGTTGAAGACAATGAATCACAGTCCTCAGAGATTTTCGAAGACCTGCTTGTCACCGGTACATTTGAGTTTAGCAACTTCTCACTCAAGGCTATCCTTGGTGGAGCAAACTATACCTATATCTACCGTTACAGCAGCATCAGGGCTGACAACCTCAGCATCCCCGGCTTCTATGATATCTCAAACGGTACAGGAACCCCCACAGTGAGGGCAGACGCTTCACAGGAGGTCAACTTCGGCTTCTTCGGCGACTTCACCCTTGGTTACGGCAACTTCGTGTTCCTTAACTTCTCGGGGAGAAATGACTGGACTTCAACTCTCGCAAAGGGAAACAACAACTACTTCTATCCCGGAGTCGGTATTTCATTCGTTCTGACGGATGCATTCGATGCCCTGAAGAACAATAATGTCCTCTCATATGCCAAGATCACCGCATCCAATTCGACGGTTTACAATGACCTCTCACCCTACAGGATCAATGAGACCTACAGCAAGCACGGAGCATTCCCCTACGGCGCTGTCAACGGTTTCGTTCTGTCAAGCACCACTGTTGATGCCAACATCAAGAAGGAAAGGCTTAACACCACTGAGATAGGTCTTAACCTGGGTCTGCTTCAGTCAAGGATCATGCTTGATGCATCATACTTCATGACCACCACCACTGACCTCATCACCAACACCACACCGTCAGTGGCATCAGGCTCAACCGCTTTCCTTACCAACATTGGTAAACTTGAAGGCAAAGGTATTGAAGTATCACTGGGCGGATCAATCATCAAGGCACGGGATTTCACATGGGATTTGAGTGTCAACTACTCAACAACTGAAACTATCGTTAAGGAGATATATGAAGGACTTGACGAGGTAGCAGTAGGCGCATGGGCCCAGTACGGTGTCTACGCAATTGTTGACATGCCTTATCCTCAGCTGAAAGCCAACACCTATGTAAGAGATCCCCAGGGCAGGCTCGTGATTGATCCGGCAACCGGATTCCCCAAGACCAATGCTGCTCTTTCAGCACTCGGAAGAACAACTCCGAAGCATATTGTGGGTCTGAACACCTCCTTGAAATTGTATGGATTTGCAGTGTCAACTACAATCGATTACAGAACCGGCCACATTTTCTATGCACAGGGCCAGGATGCAATGGAGTTCGTAGGAAGATCAATGGCAAGCGTGTCAGCCAACAGGCAGGACTTTGTCATTCCCAACTCGGTTATCGAGACCAGCCCGGGCGTTTATGTTGAGAACACCAACATTCCCATCCAGAACGGACGTCAGAGCTACTGGACCGACACCTACAACGATGTCAAGGAAAATTATGTTGTTGATGCAACAGCATTCAAGATCAGGGAACTTGCTGTAAGCTATACCCTTCCTTCATCCATTGTTAGCAAGACTCCCCTGCAGAAGGTTTCAGTTGGTTTCATTGCAAGAAACCTCTTTACTCTCCTTCCGGCAGAGAACGCATTCTCTGACCCTGAATTCAACAACTCCAACAGCAACACGATTGGTGTTGGCGGCTACTTCCAGATGCCTCCGACAAGATCCTTTGGTGTGAACTTAAACATAGAATTTTAAAACAGACCAGTATATGAAAAGTATTATAAAATTCGCTATTGTACTGACGGTCTTCGGACTGTTGGTCTCATGTGAAGATTATCTGGACGTAAACGTCGACCCGAATAATCCCACATCAGTAACACCGGATCTTGTCCTGCCCGTCGGCCAGTATTACACTGCGCTTTATCTTTCGACTGACAGAGGTCTCAGCCATCTCGGCAACATGATGATGGTCAACTGGAGCCAGAGTGACGGTTTCTCATGGTACTCAGATGAATTCAAGTACAATGTGACCTCCTCCTTCTACTCAGGTGTATTCAGCAATACCTTCGCAAACACCCTGAAGCAGTATCAGATTCTCAATAATCTTGAAGATCCGAAATATGACAACTACAGGGCTATTGCCAAAATAATGAAGGCATATCACTTCCAGCAACTTGTTGACTGCTACGGAGACGTTCCCTATTCGGAAGCTCTCGGCAGAAGCCTTGAGGCCACGCCAAAGTATGACGATGCACAGGAGATCTACGAAGACCTTATCGTTCAGCTGACCGAGGCCATCAACATCATCAGGAACGCTTCCGATGCAGATGTTCCCGGAGCTGATGACGCAATCTTCAACGGCAACATGACCAACTGGATCAAATTCGCCAATACTCTGAAAATCAGGATTCTGACCCGCCAGTCTGACATGACCGGCAGGGCTGCATACATCCAGACCGAACTCGCAGCCATCGCAAGCGAAGGCCACGGTTATATAACAACCGATGTGAGCGTCAACCCGGGTTACATTGCCAAGAACACCGGCAAACAGAATCCCATGTGGAACTCCCTTGGCTGGGATGAGAGTGGTACCAAGACAATGAGCTATAACGCAACCTGCGCTACGGATTATGTTCTGAACTACCTGACAGCAACAGCTGACCCAAGGATCGACTACATCTATGAGAAGCCCTCAACCGGTCACCTCGGTGTGCCGCAGGGTCTGCTCGACTATGACACGCCGGTTCTTGACCAGTACATGCCTGACAAGGTTTCCAACATCGGCCCCGGCATTCTCAAGGCAGCTGACATGGATGCTACAATCCTTACTCTTGCTGAGCACTTCTTCAATCTTGCAGAGCTGAGGCAGAAGAACATTATCACTACCGGCGCCAGCGCACAGTCACTCTATGAAAGCGGTATTGAGGCATCATTC
>JBFYPM010000034.1:0-10083 GCA_041303295.1 Bacteroidales bacterium | reverse complement strand
GAAAAACTCCAAAAATCGGTTCGCAAAATACGTGATTTTTATTCTATTAACCAAATAATTCCTTCATTTTTTTCCAACAACACTCTGACGCTTATGTTTATCTGCTGATTATCTGTTTTCTAAGCATGTTAAGGGAGGTAGTTGCCGACCGCGCGATATTGATGTTCCTGTCGTCGGCAAAGCGGTGTTGTTCAGCTACTACGCCCCTGTCGGAGGCGATAGCTATCCACACTGTTCCCACCGGTTTCCCGGGTGTCCCTCCCGTTGGTCCAGCTATTCCTGTGACTGCCACGGCATAATCGGTTCCGGTAAGTTGTCGTATTCCCTTTGCCATCGCCACTGCTGTCTCTTCACTGACAGCCCCGTACCGGCTGATTATGCCAGGGTCAACTTTGAGGATCCCTGTCTTGATGCTGTTGTCATAAGCCACAACCGACCCCCTGAACCAGGCTGAACTGCCAGGCACCGAGGTAATCATCGAGGCAACCTTACCTCCTGTGCAGCTTTCTGCAGTTGACAGTGTCAGGTGATTATTTATAAGTAACTTACCTATTATCTCCTCAAGTGTCACTTCATCCTCGCCATAGATCACGTCCGGGATAACTGCATAGAGTTTCTGTACCTGCTCTGCCATCCTTGTCCGGAGAAGTTCAGCATCAGTGCCGCTTCCTGTAAGTCGAAGTTTGATCACCCCATGTGCAGGGAGGTATGCCAGCCTTATCTCAGGGGGAAGCCCCTGTTCAAATCCTTCAAGCCGCTCTGCAAGCTTCGCCTCGAAAGTGCCGTAAGTCATGATGTTCTTATGTAGAATTACCATCCCTCCTGCTATTGCTGCCATCATTGGCAGCACATGTACCTGCATGATATGTTTCATCTCGGATGGGACGCCAGGCATCGAGATGACGAGCTTCCCGTTGCTGTTGAAAAGCATACCGGGAGCAGTGCCCGCGTGGTTGACAAGCACTGTACATCTGTCGGGCACAAGGGCCTGGCGCCGGTTGTGCTCATTCATCTCGAGATTCCGCCTTCGAAGCCTCTCTGTGACCTCCTCCAGGACTCCAGAGTCAGTCACCAACCGTGAACCGAAATACTCCGCCAGCGTCTCCTTCGTGATGTCATCGCTGGTCGGACCCAGCCCGCCGGTCATTAGAACTAGTCCGGCACGGCCAAGGGCTTCATCAAGAGCGCTGATAATCTCCTCCTTCTTGTCTGATATTGAGGTTATCCTGTTGACCCTCATACCGTAAAGGTTTAGCTGTGAGCCTAGCCAGGCAGAGTTGGTGTCAACAGTCTGGCCTATGAGTATCTCGTCACCTATTGTTATGATTTCAGCGTTGTTCATATTTTATCATGCCTATTTGGTGGCGGAGGCAAAATTATCAATATTTTGTGTCAGGAATTGTCATCGTCAAAATGAAAAATGAACAGGAGATAATCAATAAGGTTAGCGATTTCGTGAAGGAGGCAATGCAAGAGTATGACACCGGGCACGGATGGTCTCATATTGAGAGGGTTGTACGACTGGCCCTCCATATTCACGGGTCTGAGGGCAAGGGTGACAGGTTTGTCGTTGAGCTTGGTGCACTGATGCACGACATAGGCGACCATAAGTTTGCTTCTCATGACGGTCCTGCAGAGATACGCAGGCTGCTGGGCAGCCTCGGGGTTGATATGTCAGTAACTGAGGAGGTTGTTAATATAAATGAGAATATATCCTTCTCAAAGGGCGAGAACCGCATTATTAAAAGCGATGAGCTGCAAATCGTGCAGGATGCCGACAGGCTTGACGCGATGGGAGCCATTGGCATTGCGAGGGCCTTCAACTACGGGGGCTTCAAAGGGCGCGAGATCTATGACTCACGGGCTGGCTACATCACTCCCCCGTCACACTCCCACAACAGCCGCAACTCCGTCTCTACAGTCCATCATTTCTATGACAAGCTGCTTGTACTCAGAGATCTGATGAATACCCCAACAGGCAGGAAGCTTGCCGATGAGAGACATGACTTCATGGTCAGGTACCTCGATCAGTTCTTCAGGGAGTGGAATCATTCAGAATAATCCATATAAATTGTATTTTTACATCTATAATTAAAACTCAAGTGAGATGTTCTACGTACTTCTGATTATTATTGCTGTAGCGGCCCTCCTTGCGGTGAGCCTCTACAACAGGCTTGTCAAACTGAGGAATAACCGCGAGAATGCATTCGCTGACATTGATGTGCAGCTGAAGCAGAGGCTTGACCTTGTACCCCAGCTGGTGGAGGCTGTCAAGGCCTACATGAAGCATGAAAGTACAGTTCTTACGGAGATCACAAAGGCTCGTGCCAGCGCCATCGAGGCCAAAGGCATAGACGAGAAGATTGCTGCTGACGGCAGGCTGTCGTCGGCCCTTCAGGGACTACGTGTTGCTGTCGAGGCCTATCCGGACCTTAAGGCCAGCAACAACTTCATGCAGCTCCAGGAGGAGATCTCTGACATCGAGAATAAGCTGGCTGCGGCCCGCAGGTTCTTCAACTCGGCAACCAGGGAGCTGAATAACGCCGTTGAGACCTTCCCGTCAAATCTCATCGCAGGAATGTTCGGATTCAAGCGTGAAACGATGTATGACCTGGGAGAGACCAGGGCTCAGGCTGAGGAGACGCCTAAACTGAACTTCTAAGTTGATATGAAATATGCCGGGCTCAATCAGCAGATCTGGAACAACAACCTGAAGTCTGTTGTCTTGCTCATTTTGTTTCCTGTTGTGATCATAGGACTGGTATGGCTCTTCGGCTTTTTTGTCCAGTCTGATCCTGAGTACAGGATTGCTGGCGCAAACAGCATGTTCATCAGTAGTGTGCCATGGGTTGCCATCGGGGTTCTTGTGTGGTTCATAATTGCATGGTTCACACACACCGCCATGATAGCCAGGGCAACAGGTTCTTCTCCTCTTGGCAGAAAGGAGAACAAGAGGGTCTACAACCTTGTTGAGAATCTCTGTATCGGCAGCGGCATGCCCATGCCCAAGGTAAACATCATTGAGGATAGTTCTCTTAACGCCTTTGCCAGTGGTATCAATGCGTCAAATTTTACCATCTCTCTCTCAAGGGGGATAATTGACAAGTTGGAGGATGACGAGCTGGAGGCAGTAATAGCTCATGAGCTTACCCACATACGAAACCGGGACGTAAGACTGCTGATCATCTCAATCATCTTTGTCGGGATCTTTGCATTCGTTACCGAGGCGCTGGTTCGCTCGGTCAGATTCACCGGAGGAGGCCGCGGAAAGAAAGACGGCCGGGTTGTGTTGATAGCCCTTCTCCTTGCCGCAGTAGGGTACTTCCTTTCGTCAATATTCAGGTTTGCCATTTCACGTCAGCGCGAGTATATGGCAGATGCCGGCTCGGCCTCAATGACAAGGAATCCCCTGGCCCTGGCATCAGCCCTGGAGAAGATATCGGCTGACCCCCTTATTGAGGCTGTGAAGCGCAATGATGTGGCACAGATGTTCATCGACAATCCTCAGCCCAGGATTGAGAGACCAGTTTCATTCTCCGTGAGCTCCATCTTCAAGACTCATCCGCCTATTGAAAAGCGGATAGCCATCCTGAGACAGTTCTGACCTGCCCCGAAAGGCGTACCGGGAAGTCTAGTATTCGGTTAAATTTTACAGATATGAAAAAGTATTTAATTCTGACACTTTTTTTCCTGTGGTCTGCTGGTTTAGCAGCACAGAATTCACTGACCTACAAGGTTGGCAGTACGAGCGAACAGAATCTAAAAGTCGTGATGAATGCTTCTCAATATTCCGGCGCCGTTGGATTCGATGACAGGTACCAGGGTGTAAAGGGCTCCCCCAGGTTATTTGATACTCTTGTCACATCATCACTCCTTGTCAGTGGGGAAAAGGAGTACATACGTATGCATAGCGACCTTGACGTGGTCAATAACAGGCTTGTTTTCAAGTGGTTTAACACAGATGAGATGATGGAGATCAACTCGGAACATGTCACCGAACTGATCTTTCACAAGGATGGCAGCGACCTGGTCTTCAGGACCACCAGGGAGGTTGGATTAGACAAGGAGGTGGAAGGGAACAAGTTTTACCAGGTGCTGAAAGAGGGCCCTTTCCAGTTTATCATGATCCCGGATAAGAAGTTTCAGGAGGCAGATTATGGGCGACTATATGGTCCGGATATAAGGTATGATGAGTTCAAGCCCGTCAGTAAATATTTCATCCTTGGCACTGACTCGCTTTTTCACAGGGTACAACTTACCCGCAAATCTCTCATAAAGCTGTTTCCCGATAAGAAAATGGTAATTGAGAGCAACTTCAATGAGAAGACCGCTGTTGATCCTGAGGCGGAGGTCATATCACTCCTTAATAAATTCTAATTATCACTGATCCGGTCTGTGTAAATTAAATAGGGATTGCCTCGCCGCCGGCTCGGCTTTCCCTGTCGGGGATGCTTTCAAACAAAAAGCGCCACTGTCGTGGCGATCTTTATTGATTTCCACACCCCTCCTCCAGGCAAGCCTGAGTCGGGTTGTGTAAATCACTAAAGACTGCTTGCGCAGTCTTTTTGTTTGAGCGGGAAATGGGATTCGAACCCACGGCCCTCAGCTTGGGAAGCTGATGCTCTACCCCTGAGCTACTCCCGCTTATTTAATTTCTATCCTGCCCCTCAGCATGGGATCCGACAGTTGGCGGACTACCCCTGAGCTACTCCCGCTTATATTCAGTCTTCAGTCAGTAACTTATTGATTGACTGTTTACTGCCTATTGCTAACTGCCGACTTTTTTCCTCCCTACTGCCTGGTCCGAGCCTCCCATGGGAGTTGAACCCACGACCTGCTCATTACGAGTGAGCTGCTCTACCACTGAGCTAAGGAGGCATATATACAAAAAAAAAAGCAGGGCGCATAAGAAATAAGTGTGGAATAATTATGTCTCGCTGCATTTCCTCGTGCTTGAGGGAATAGCGCCCTGCCGTTGCAAATATAATAAATAATTTAATTTGAAAATTATTTTACATCGCCATACCACCGCAGACATTAATGGTCTGCCCGGTGACATATGATGACAGGTCCGAGGCCAGGAACAGGGCAACATTTGCCACATCTTCCGGGAACCCGCCACGACGCAGCGGAATCTTTGAGATCCACTCACTCTTTACCTCGTCAGGCAGTTTACTGGTCATCTCTGTAAGTATGAATCCAGGTGCTATCGCATTGCATCTCACATTACGCGAGCCAAGCTCCTTGGCTACACTCTTGGTGAATCCGAGAATCCCAGCCTTGGACGCCGAATAGTTCGACTGTCCGGCATTGCCGCTGACACCTACCACCGAACTCATGTTGACGATCGAACCGCTCTTCTGCTTCATCATCGGTTTGATGGCCGCTTTCGTCAGGTTGAAAACTGATTTGAGGTTAACCGTCAGCACCTGGTCCCACTGCTCCTCTGACATCCTCATCAAAAGAGTGTCACGGGTAATACCGGCATTGTTGACGAGTATGTCAACCCGTCCGAAATCCTTCACAATCTCCTCAATCACATTCTCCGCATCGGTATAAACTGAAGCATCGGAAACATATCCCTTTGCCTTCACACCAATCGCCGCAATCTCCTGGATCGTTGTGGCAAACTCATCATTGTCAATGATATTAGTGAGTGCAATGTTTGCACCCTCTGCGGCAAAACGCATGGCAATACCTTTGCCAATGCCCCTTGACCCGCCCGTGATCACCGCTGTTTTTCCTTCGAGTAACTTCATTTCTCTGAATTTTGGGCACAAAGATAAAAAATTATTTATGCAGCACTGCTGCCACCGTGACACCTATGTCGGCAGGCGATTTGACCACATGAATCCCGCACTCGGCCATGATCTTCATCTTAGCCTCGGCAGTGTCGTTTGCTCCTCCGATTATTGCTCCCGCATGTCCCATCCGCCTTCCTTTCGGTGCTGTCTGTCCGGCAATGAATCCTATGACGGGCTTGGTTCCGTGGTCTTTGACCCAATGGGCCACATCGGCCTCCATCACGCCGCCAATCTCTCCTATGAGCACCACAGCGTCTGTATCCTTGTCGTTCATCATCATTTGCAGGATGTCAAGCGATGTTGATCCAATAACAGGATCACCCCCGATACCGACACAAGTCGACTGTCCGAGGCCAAGCTTTGTGAGCTGATCAACAGCCTCATAGGTCAGTGTTCCTGAACGGGATATAACTCCCACCCTGCCCGGCTTGTGAATAAATCCCGGCATTATTCCCACCTTGGCTTCACCCGGAGTAATGACACCAGGACAGTTCGGTCCGATGAGCACAGTGTCATAATCTCTCATCAGTTTCTTAACCCTCACCATGTCAGCCACGGGGATCCCTTCAGTAATCGTCACTATGAGCTTTATCCCCGCCTCTGCCGCCTCAATTATGGAGTCAGAAGCAAATGCAGGTGGCACGAATATTACCGACGTGTCAGCCCCTGTAGCTTTAACAGCCTCCCTGACCGTGTTGAAGACGGGCAGGCCAAGATGAGTCTGACCGCCTTTACCTGGAGTGACACCTCCTACCACCTTCGTTCCGTATTCGATCATCTGACCGGCATGAAATGTACCTTCACTTCCCGTGAAGCCCTGTACAATAACCTTTGATCCGGAGTTCAGTAAAATACTCATATAGTTATGCTCTATTAATACCTTATATCTCAAATGTAAGGTAATTTTTCCTGCTTTTGTTAAATTTACAGAATATTATCGTGACCATGGATTTCATTGAACCGGTTCTATACCTGGGTATTTCCCAGTCTTTTTTTGCCGGGATGCTTATTGCCACCAGGAGACCATTCACCGCCGCCAACCGGATAATGACGGCATGGGTCTTTCTCTTCTGCATTGAGATGATATTTGCGCTGATTAACAGCACTGTGCTTGACATGTACTCATTTCCATTCATCTCTCTCACCTACGGACCGTTGCTTTTTCTTTACGTGCGCCATATGACATTGCCTGCGCTCAGATTTTCACCCTGGAATGCCCTCCACTTCATACCATTCATCATCTTCTTTGCCGTTTCAGTTATCTTCCGTGAAGAGCCCATATTCGATGATCTGAGCGGTTTCTTTGTGATTGACAGGTTCATCCCTCTCCGGATAGTCTACAGCGTATGTTTCTTTCTCTCGGTGACAGGGTACAGCACTCTTGCGTTCATTGAGATCAGACGGCACCAGACGAGACTCCACGATGTAGTCTCCTATACCTCTGCAAAAATCACCCTGAACTGGCTCAAGATTCTCTCAATAACATTTTACACCGGCTATGTGGTTGTCTTTATCCTTGGCGGGATCAACATCATTGCAGGTCTGCTTCCGTTTGATCCATATATTATAACTTTTGCCTTCATTTCGATATTCTCATTTGCCTACAGCTTCTATGCCATCCGACAGCCAGAAATGCTTGATTATCCTGTTTCCGGAGAGGAAGAAGAGAACGGCAATGGTAATGCAGGTGTTGAAAAATACGCAAGGAGTGGCCTCAGGGATGAACAGGCCGAAGAATACCTGACTAAACTGCTGCACTACATGGACGAGGAGAAGCCATACCTCGACGGCGACATGACAATTAACGACCTCTCACGGAAAACGGGAATTCCCCGCCATCATATTACCGAGGTCCTGAACGAAAAACACCACCGGAACTTCTTCTCTTTTGTCAATGAGTACAGGATACGAGAGGTCATCAGTCGAATCAGCGACCCGAAATATCAGCATTATACGATCCTGGCAATAGCCTTTGATGCCGGCTTCAACTCAAAATCAACCTTCAACACCTTCTTCAAAGCCTATACCGGTAAGACGCCAAGCGCCTACAGGGAAGAGATTTCAAGAGAGTCAGGCAAGGTTTGATCCTGGTCATCCAATGCATTCCCCAATTATGTAATCCGGGCCGTCTCCTCCGCCTCCGCGGGTGTGATCCGAGCGGCTCAAACCATATCGCATCACGTTAGCTGTCCTAACCATGCGGTCCGGACGATATCGCGGATTTTCATGACGATCTTTGCATAAAAAGATCACCATGCTAAGACAACCATTCATATTATTACTTTCGTTGCTTCTTCCTCTCTCTCTCTCTTCACAGGAAAAATCCTTCACCCCCGGCGGATTTATCAGGGGGGGCGCATATTTCAGTACCGGCGATTACAAGCATGACGTAAATGCTGCATTTGGCGATGCGGCCCTGACCCTTACAGCCACCGACAACTTTAGTTTCAGAGGCTTTGCTGATCTGAGAATCCGCTTTGGCCAGCAGTTCGGAGAGAATGTAAACTCCCTGACTCTCCGGGAGGCATGGGGCATGTACTATAACAGCTTCATGAGTGTCTCTGCAGGGCAAAAGATCGTCAAGTGGGGAAAAACAGACATCTTCACTCCCCTCTCGAGATTCAGCCCATTGGATTATACCCTGCGATCTCCTGATTTCGAGGATGCCGAACTGGGTAACATCCTTGGCGAGATAACCTTCACTCCTGCCCCGTTCTTCAGGCTCTCCGTTGTGGCTACTCCGTTCTGGAACCCGTCAATCCTGATTATCAAACCTGTAGAGCTTCCTCAGAACATGCAGGTTTCACTGCCTGCAGGCCTGAGAACAGGCAACGGGTATTATTCCTACGGTGTCAGGGGCGATTTTATTGCCAGGGGATTTGATGCAGGTATCCAGTATTATCATGGCCCCGATCTTATGCCCGGACTGATCCTGACAAATGCCGATTATACCAACCCTGCCCAGCCTGCCATTGCAGTTAACGGGATACCTTATATTATTAACAGTACCGGTTTTGACTTTGAGACTGCGATATCGCCTTTTGTGTTGCGTGGTACTGCGGCCATAACCAGCCCGGTGGAAGAGAAGGAAGGCAATGAGGAGATTCCTTTCAGGCAGATAGAATGGGTGGCAGGACTGGACTGGACTCCCGGGGCAGTAAGGGTGACGGCCGAGTATTCTGGAAAAAAGGTTCTCGACTTTTACGAGGCCCCATATGACCCCATCCTGGGCACTGAACCTGACATGCAACAACTTATGGAACTGTTCAGTACACCGGGGTTTGATCCGGTTGAGTTTACACGGCTCCAGATCGAAGCCTTTAATAGGCTGTATAACAACCAGATATACGAGTATTATCACTCTGCCGGTTTGAGGTTTGAGGCGGAACTCTTCTATGGGAGACTGATTCCCTCATTAACAACTGTTTACAACTTTACCTCTAAAGACCTGCTTGTCCGCCCGGCACTGAAATACAAACCCTCGGACGGTGTAACAATTAGCGCGGGATATGAGCACTATTCAGGTGCCAGGGGGGGAATGTACGATATTATTGACGACTTCATGAAGGCGGCTTACTTATCTGTCAGGATAGATTTTTAGGACTATGACAAACTTTATAATCAAATACAGATGGGCGATAATATCAGTGTCAGTTGCCCTTGCAATTGGACTGGGTCTGCTGATACCCTCGTCGGAAACCGATCCTGATATCAGGAATTACATACCTCGCAATATGCCCTCGAGGATCACCAATGACTCCATTGAGAAGGAGTTTGGTGTACAGGATATGATCATTGTCCTTTTCACTGACAGCACCATGCTTAAACCTGGCGACCTGAGGCAGGTAAAGGAGGTTGACAGAGCATTGTCAAGGATGGAAGGCATAGGTATGATCAATTCGTTATATACGGCAAGGAAGATCGAAGGTATTGACGGAATGATGGTCGTTGATCCTCTTATTGACAAAATTCCGGAAACAGATAATGAGCTGGAGACACTGAGGCATGACATCCTTGACAACCGGTTTGCACGTGACATAGTTATGGCATCTGATATGACCGCCGCGGCAATAACCGGAACCATCACTTCAGCTGTGCCCGAGTATGAGACCCTCACGAGGGTTGATTCGGTCATCGATGCACAGCAGGGTGATGCAGCTATTCTGACGGGCGGACTCCCCTATATAAGGCAATTTATAACAAGGGATGTTAACCATGATGCCATGATCCTAATCCCAATTGCTCTCCTTATAATGCTGACAGTCCTCAAACTTTCGCT
>JBFYPM010000033.1:0-15881 GCA_041303295.1 Bacteroidales bacterium | reverse complement strand
TCTGTCGTTAGGTCGGTTATAGCACAACTGGAACTTAGCGGGATAGAGCGCTCGCAGATCACCATATGGGATCGCCGGGAGTTCGAGCTGACAGATGTGGGTTTTAATGCTGAAAATTATCCCGGGATAAAAATTGTGGGCACGGAGCAGATGGATAAGGAGGGACTTTATTACGGTAAAGATGGCAAGCTCTACGGTGAGCATATGATTGACCGCGACTGGTATTACTGGGCTGATGTGGAGGGCGAATATGACGAGTATACAATGCCATACATGGTCAACGGCGGCAAATATTCCTATTTCACTAAGATAGTCACACAGGATCTTGACAAGATCATTAACATCCCCATTCTCAAGAATGCCGGTGCCACCGTTACCCTTGCACTGAAGAACCTGGCGTACGGGTCAGTATCCAACACCGGCAGGCTTCATGCAAAACTGTGGAGTGAGACATGTGCACAGGTATGTGCCTTTGCCCCACTGCGTGACAAAGTGGTTCTGAATATCGTTGACGGTATTAAAGGGTGCTTTAACGGCGGTCCGGGTGCCAACCCGCAGTTCTTCTGCGACTATAACGCCATAATCACCGGGAGCGACCCGGTGGCTGTTGACAGAATCGGCTATGACATAGTCCTGGCTAAACGGATTACTGAAGGACTGCAGAAAGAGGGCTCACCAACAGCACTTGAGTTCATGCTCCAGGCAGAACGCCTCTCACTGGGAGTGGCTGACAGGACCAAAATCGACCTCAGGGAAGTGGTCCTGGGTTAAATCTGTAAACAATAACCGGAGATGAGCCTCAGATATATAGTTTCAGCAGCTTTACTGACTTTGTTGACAGTTTCGTCTATGGGCCAGCGTGCTTTCATTTCACGGGCCCTTTCAGGAGTTCAGGGAATCGAATTATCCCAGAGCCGGACTTTTACCGAAACTTCACTTTATGGTTATATTAATGGTGGCGCTGAATTATACCTGGAGTACGGATTCGATACCCTTATAGTCACTGAGGTTGTAAGTGAGGGAAGAGATATCAGGGTGGAGGCCTACCGGATGAAGGATCCGGAGGCTGCATTCGGGATATTCTCCGTATCGAGATTCCGCTGCAACGGAGGACCAAGACTTACACAACACTTATGCAGGTCTGCATACCAGGTGCAGTTCGCAAAAGGACCTTATTATTTCAGCATCGTTAACGACACAGGCACAGAAGCTGATCAGCGAAAGTCCGGAGAGATAGCAGCGTTTATTATTGATCAGATTGCTGACTCTCCGTTCGATCCCTGTTACTTCTATACTGACGGTGTGGACGATGAGACGATGAGGGGAGCCGTCCTGGTCAGAGGCCCGCTAGGGATCTATAACGGAATACCCACTCTTTCTGATAAGCTTGGAGAGGCAAGTGACTACAGCGGACTCATGATAAGGAGGGGACAGGATACACTCGCCTCACTAAGGTTTAACGACGACAAGGCTGTCAACGACTTTCTACGGTCAAAAAAGCTTTTTCCGGATGGGAGAGAGGGCGCAGAAAGAGGAGATACGACAGTTTCCGTAATCGCACCCAACCACATAATTATTACATTTTGAAAAGAGCTTTAATTATTGCTACTTTTGTGGTCTCAAAAAATCATAGACCAAATGCAGTTATTCAAGCCCCTAGAGACAGGAAAAAATGAAGAGAAAAAGACCCCTGTCACAACTGAACGAATCAAATGTCTGATTATAGGCTCAGGGCCTGCCGGCTACACAGCGGCCATCTATGCAGCCAGGGCCAATCTTAAGCCGGTAATGTATACCGGACTGCAGCAGGGAGGGCAGCTTACCACCACAACCGAGGTTGAGAATTATCCGGGATATCCTGACGGTGTCACCGGACCGGAAATGATGGAAGACTTCCGGAAGCAGGCGGAGCGTTTTGGTACCGACGTCCGGTTTGGTATTGCAACCTCCGTTGACTTCTCTGCCAAACCCCTGAAGGTGATAATTGACAACAGCATGGAGATCCATGCGGAATCTGTCATCATTGCTACCGGGGCCACGGCGAAGTATCTCGGTATTCCGGCTGAAACGAAGTATGCAGGTATGGGAGTATCAGCCTGCGCCACATGTGACGGCTTCTTCTACCGCGGGAAGGATGTTGCTGTTGTTGGTGGTGGTGACACAGCCTGCGAGGAGGCAACCTACCTAGCCGGAATGTGCAGGAAGGTGTACATGGTAGTCAGACGTGATGTCCTTCGCGCCAGCAAAGCCATGCAGCACAGGGTGACTCACACCCCCAACATTGAGATACTGTGGCAGTGCCAGGTGGAGGACCTCTTCGGCACACAGGGTGTTGAGGGAGCCGCAGTCATACGCCATAAGGGCACTGCGGAAGAGGAGAAATTCAATATAAAGATAGACGGCTTTTTCCTGGCTATCGGACATACTCCCAACTCAGAGGTATTCAAACCATGGATTGAGACTGATGCAACAGGATATATTAATACTGAGCCGGGCTCTACCCGGACACAGGTGCCTGGAGTATTTGCATGCGGCGACGTGATGGATCACGTCTACCGGCAGGCAGTAACAGCTGCCGGAAGCGGCTGCAAGGCTGCAATTGATGCAGAGAGGTACCTCGCGGAACAGGGATAACACTACATTATAGGAGAAAAATATACGCTGACTATGCGGAATTTCAAGAAGACATTTCATATAAATGCCGAGCCTGCAGATATCTATGCAGCACTTACCAACCCGCTAACCATTGAGCTTTGGTCGGGCTACCCGGCTAAGATGCCGGATAAGGCAGGAGAGGAGTTTATAATGTGGGACGGGGACATTTGCGGTAAGATCATCGACCTGGTTCCTGACAGGAAGGTAGTTCAGGAATGGTACTTTGGCGACAGGGAGATAGATTCACAGGTGACAATCACTATTGCAGGCAACGGTGGTAACTCAGCCGTGACGGTTGAGCATACCAATATACCTGTTGAAGATTACCAGAATATTGCTGAGGGGTGGAATGAGTACTATATGGGAGCGATAAAACGCTTTTATAACCCCAATTTCTGACGGGTAAGAATATCTTTTACGTCTTCAAGGCCTCCCAGAATCAGTCCTGATATGCCGGTATAACATTTGGTAACTGATTGCCCGGTTACTTTCTCCGCCCATCGCGGCAGCCAGGAGAGCATTTCGGTATTGATGAATTCAAGCAGGTCTTTTCTGATCATCCCCCTGATCTCGTTATCATCTTCTGTCAGATATTTCTCTATGAGCAGGTTTGCGAACAGGAGTTGTATCCCGAGATGATCCGGTTCAAGACCTTCATCGCTGTCACTGCTGTATCCGTACCGGTTGTAGAGCAGGCTAAGAGACCTGTGATGATCTTCGGCTGCAATACCGCTGTTTTTCCAGTGTGATGCTGCAGGGTAGGCTGAGGCAGAGTTTTTGCCTGAAAGAAGATTCCCGTAGTTGTTGTCAACGGTTAAATGGCATTGCTGTTTGAAAGGGCAGGGTGATTTTAGCAAATGGCTTGCCTGCATGAATTTGCTGTTCCGGCTCTCCAGCGGCAGGTTCCTTAACAGTCCTGAGTCGCAGAGGTGTGGGAGGTCGCTCTCCCCCGGTGTCATTGATACTGATCCCCCGAGGAAGAGAAAGAGGGCGGTATATGCCTGCAGAAGCTCGTCAGGGGTGTTCATTGTGTTTATAGGGCCGGTCATCAATTGTTTTTGGTTCTTTTAATGCAATAACATGATGCCGGGGGAAAAGTTCAACCTGAAATTAGTCTTCAGTCTTCAGTCTTCAGTCTTCAGTCGTTAACTAATTGATTGACTGGCGACTGCTGACTACTGACTGCCGACTGCCGACTGATTTTGACTACTTCTTGACCTTCTCCAGCCCTTCCAGTTCCTCAATTCCCATGCTGTCAGAGAGGCTGGCAATGGTCTTCAGGTCGAGATCGCCTGTGATTGAAACGATAGAGCTTCCCTCACCCCCTGTAATCATTACAAGCTCGGCGATCCTTCCACCAATCTCGCGTATCATGAACCTGACCTCTCCGTCATCCTCTTTCACGGTCATAAGCTCTTCGTAGCCCGTCCGGTTCAGTTTTGGCAAGAGCTCACCAGCGAAATTTATTCCTGAGCTATTAGCAGCACTGTCAATGGAGAGTATCCGGATGCTCTTTATCCGTGTAACCAGGTTTCGGAATTCATCATCCTCACTGTCTATCCTTGCCAGCAGGCTGAACATCTTAGATGAGATAAACACCGAGGTGAATCCCTCCTTCCCGTTGTACCTTTCGAACAACTCGTCAACAGCGCTCTTCTGACAGAATGCCTGGAGTGAGAATGCCGTGAGAGCCAGTATAAGTACCACTCTTTTCATCGTATATTGTTTAATTGTTTTCCTTATTTTGCTGTGATCCGGTGACACGGTCAAGGTATCTCAGCCTTGACAGGCTTCCACCAACCACATTGTTGATCTTTCCCAGTTGGTCAAGTGTCCCGGGGGCAATATTCAATGAATTGATTGACCCGAGGGGTTCTGTACCTGACGTCATCTTCTCCGAGACTGACATCAGGATGCTCCTGACCTCAGCCATGGCAATTTCAGGATCCTTGTAGGTATCCTGCATTTCGATCCTGCTCATGTAGTTAAAGAGCAGGTAGACCCCTGTCATTACAGCAGCGGCAGCGGCGATGCCCATCGCGTACCTAAGCCTGTTGTACCGGGGTGTCATGCGTCTTTGCTGCAGCTCTCCGCGAAGGGGTGTAATGCGGGTCTGTGGCGGCTCTCCACGGAGGGGTGCTCTCCCGGGCATCACTTCTGTCTCGCCCCGGGTCACAGCCTCGAGCCTGGCATAAAATTCCTCTGAGGGCTCAGGGACCTCCGGGCTCATGCCTGTCAGGTACCCGAATTCAGTACCCTGAACAGCAGATACTGCAGGATCAGCAAGCAATGACTTCAGATGAGCCTCCTCCTCCGCAGTGGTCTGGCCTTCATAATATTTATCGAGCAACTCTCTTATTCTCTCCTGTTCCATAGTTATAAATCCTTTCCATCTCTTCCCTAATGCTTTTCCTGGCTCGTGAGAGCACAGTCCGCAGGGCATTGATATTGGTCTGCATAACCTCTGCCGTCTCTTCGTACGAATATCCTTCCATATCGCGCAGGATGACCGCACTTCTGTAGGGTTCCTTCATTCGGTTTACGATCCGGCCGATCATACTTACCGCCTCCATGTCATCTGTGTTCTCCAAGGTGCTGTTGCCTGTTTCAGGTATCATTATCTCATCACTAAGCTCTTCGTGACTAATTTTCCTATTTTTTCTGAGCAGGTCGAGGCAGGCATTTCGTGTCACCGTCGTGCACCAGGCGGCAGGATTGTCAAAGGCCATTTGCTTGTTTCGCGAAGCCCACAGCTTCATCATCACCTCCTGTACAATGTCTTCAGCTTCCTCCCTGTTGTTCAGGTACCGGAAGGCGATGGCATAAAGCCGTCGTCCTTCCGGCAGGATTATTTTCCTGAATTCTTCGGGGGTCATGCGTCTCTGATCTCTTCCCCAAAGTTATCATTTCCCTGAAGTCTCAAGCAGCTCGAGGCGGGCAAGACCCTCCGCATGATTTTCAGACAGACGGTCAACATCCTCACGGGTGAGGTTTCCGCTGATCTGGATCACAGCCTCATTTTCGCCGGATGCAACCACCAGTATCTCCCTGATGGCATCATCTGAACTCTTGACCATGATCCTGAGGTCAGTGTCCGGATCCTTCACCGTCACCAGCTCCTCATACCGTCCGCGTCTGATTACTCCCCTTATCTCTGACAGGAAAGCCTCACCGGGAAAGCCGTTATTCTTCTCCCTGCTTACAATCCGGATAGATGTAATTTTCCTGTCAAGTCCCTCAAGCCCGGGATCGTCGTCAAAGTTCCTGAGCAAGCCGAATAGGTTACCGTCGATGGTTACCGAGGTATAACCGTCCCGGCCGGAATAGTTGTCGAAAAAATCATCGAGCAAATTCCTCTGACTGAAAAGTGAAACCGCCATTGCGGCAAACAAAATTGTTAAAACCATTCTTTTCATGACTGTCCATTTTAAAGATTATTGAATAGTTATCTATCATATGACGATCAGGCAATAAAAACATTACAGAATTTCTCAGCTATTTAAAAACCTGTTGATATCAAACTGACAGTAACACTGCAAAGGCAGTGTTAAAATGTTATTTTTACCGCCATCAGAGTAATAATATTACACTCAGATGGTCTTATTAATTAAGATAATAAACGAAATACAATTTTCACTCAAATGGATCTATCCGATGCAATAGCGAGTATCAGCCGGCAGGGAGTGATACTCCCGGACGAGGTTATACGGTTGGCGGCCTCTTCTCCCAGGGTCCTCTTCTTCAACACACCAGGGGAGATATTGAAGGAATCGACAGGAGGGAGGGAGGAACTTTCGTACGAGGTTAAATATTATATCCCGGGCAGGGGCGATGTAACCGAGGTCACGCTGCACCGTGTTACCAACGGATTATCAGCGAATTATCCTGAGCCATACATGCGCCGGCGTGATCCTGAAACCATGCTTATAGGCGATGATCAGCCTACAGACAAGATAAGGTTCTCCGATGCTTTGGGCTACGATTTCAACAGGCTGCGGGAGGAGACATTTGAGTGGCTCAGCGGACAGGAGCTTGGTATTTTTCTCTGCTTTGCAGGCAACTATCCGGTTGGAGCCGGGGGTGTGGTAGTCACGCCGCTGAATGCCTCCTTCTTTGCCTTCGGGCTCTCACTGTTGCAGAAGATTTTACCGGTTGATGACCTGCCTGATGGATTCACGGTGGAGTCAGCAGTTTATGTGGCTCCTCCGTTCCGTCACACCCATTTTAAGGGTAAACAGGCGGTGGTTCACAACAGGCTCAGCGGGCTTCATGAGATGTTTGCCTACAATCTATATCCGGGTCCGAGTGCGAAGAAGGGCTTCTACAGTGTGTTGCTTACCAAGGGAGAATCAGAGGGATGGCTGACGACGCATTGCTCAACAGTGCAGGTGGTGAGTCCGTATGACAATGTCACCACTTTCATGCATGAGGGTGCCAGTGGCGGGGGCAAGAGCGAGATGATACAGAACCTGGTTCGTGAGCCGAACGGCCAGATACTTATAGGTCAGAATACAATAACAGGAGAGAGGCGGGTAATCTCCATTCCGCTTTTCTGTTCATTTTTCCCGGCCACAGATGATATGGCTCTCTGTCATCCATCGTATCAGCAGAGCAACGGCAAGCTGACAGTGGCCGATGCCGAGAACGCATGGTTCATCCGCGTTGACGGCATCACAGGGTACGGCGATGACCCCTTCCTTGAAAAGGTTACAATCAATCCCGGAGAGCCGCTTCTCTTCCTGAATATTGACACCAGGCCTGACGGTACGGCTCTCATATGGAATCATACAGAAGATTCACCCGGAAAGCGCTGTCCCAATCCCAGGGTAGTGCTGCCGCGGAAGATTGTGCCCGGCATCATCAACAAGCCTGTCACCGTTGACGTCCGTAACTTCGGGGTGAGGATGCCTCCCTGCACGCTTGCCAAGCCTACCTACGGGATAGCCGGAATGTTTCATGTCCTGCCTCCGGCCCTGGCATGGCTCTGGCGCCTGGTCAGTCCGCGTGGTTATGCCAATCCGAGTATTACCGGGGGCGGTGACATGGAGAGTGAGGGGGCAGGATCATACTGGCCTTTTGCCACCGGCAGGAGGGTGAGGCACGCCAACCTCCTGCTGGAACAGATAGTGAATACCCCAAGGGTAAGGTATACCCTGACCCCCAACCAGCACATTGGAGCATGGAAGGTGGGGTTCAGGCCTCAGCTGCTTATGCGTGAGTATCTTACCCGGAGAGGTAATGCGAAATTACGGCATGATCAGCTCAGGCCTGCACGCTGTCCGCTACTGGGATATGAGCTGAATTATCTTACAATTGAGGGTTCACCCATTCCGACCCGGTTCCTTAAGGTCTACCGTCAGGCAGAGGTAGGAGAAGCGGGATATGATGCAGGGCAGGCAATACTGCGCGACTTTTTCCGAAAGGAGCTGGTACGCTTCCTGGAACCTGATCTCCTGCCGCTGGGGCGCAAGATCATAAATGCATGTCTTGACGACTGCACAGTGGAAGACTATGCAAGGATATTACCTATGGAATATCAGTATTCCTTCCTGGGCATAAATGACCTGGAAGAGGACCGGCGGGGAGGCGTCAGTTCCTGAAATCCGCTATCTGATCGGGATAGGCGTTCGTCTCAAGCTTCTTCTTGACCTCCTTGAAGCACTGGATGGTGTAATTGACATCATCCATTGTATGCACTGCTGTGGGAATAATACGAAGCATAATGACACCCCTGGGCACCACCGGGTAGATCACCACCGAACAGAAGATACCGTAGTTCTGCCTCAGATCCTTGACGACCTGGGTTGTCTGTGGAATACCACCCTTAAGGAAGACCGGGGTGACGGGTGACTGTGTCTTGCCGAGATCGAAGCCTGCCTCGCGGAAGCCTTTCTGAAGGGCATGGGCTATTTTCCACAGCTGTTCGCGCAATTCAGGATGTTCCTTCATCATCTCGAGACGCTTGATAGCCCCGATGGTCATTGCCATAGGCAGCGACTTGGCGTAAATCTGTGAGCGGAGGTTAAACCTGAGATAGCTGACAACATCTTTGTCACCTGCAACGAAGCCGCCGATACCTGCAAAGCTCTTGGCAAATGTTCCGAAATATACATCTATCTGATCCTGAACTCCGAAGTGTTCACCGGTGCCGGCGCCAGTTTTACCCATGGTGCCGATGCCGTGTGCATCATCAACCAGCAGTCGGAAGTTATATTTCTTCTTGAATTCGACTATCTTATCGAGTGCGCCCAGGTCACCGGCCATTCCGAAGACACCCTCGGTGATGACAAGGATACCTCCTCCGGTGGTTGCAACAATCTTCTGTGCATGTTCAAGCTGTTTCTCGAATCCTTCCATATCGTTATGGGGAAATACAAACCTCTTGGACAGAACCATCCTGAGGCCGTCCATAATGCATGCGTGTGATTCCGAGTCATAGACAATCACGTCATGCCTTCCGGCCAGGCAGTCGATAATAGAGACCATTCCCTGGTAACCGAAGTTAAGAAGATAGGAGGATTCCTTTCCTACAAATTCAGCAGCCATCTTTTCAAATTTCTCGTGCATGGTGGTCTGCCCTGACATCATCCTGGCTCCCATAGGCGATGCAAGTCCGTACTGCGCAGTCGCCTCGGCATCAACCTTGCGTATCTCAGGATGGTTGGCAAGTCCCAGGTAATTGTTGAGGCTCCAGTTCAGCACCTCTTTGCCCATGAATTTCATTCTTGGACCAATCTCACCTTCAAGCTTCGGGAACATGAAGTATCCGTCAGCCATTTCCTGGTACTGCCCTAATGCACCACGGTTCTTTCTGAATTTGTCGAAAATATCCACGTCTGTCTAAGTTTTGATTAACGCCCGCAAATTTATTAAAAACATATCTGTGTGAAAGTACCTATTTATACCTATTTGTTTTTATAAATTAACACTCCTTTAACTACATTAACGACTAAAAGGGAACACTTTTGCATCTGATTGAACCAATGAATCAAAAAAAGTAGTAATTTTGCGCAACATTTCCGGGTATGAGAATCAGGCCGATAACATTCATTCTACTTGCACTTGCCGTTACATCATGCGGTGAGTATGAAAAGCTTCTCAAGAGCAGTGACTATGAGCTTAAGAAGCAAAAGGTCTTCGACTATTACGATGACGGTAAGTATATGAGGTCCATCGAACTGCTATCACAGATCCTTCCCAGGTACAGGGCTACGGATGAAGCTGAACAGCTGAACTGGATCAATGCACAGGCTCACTACAAGATCCGTGACTACATGATGGCCGGCACCTATTACCAGAATTTTGCCGACACCTACCCGGGGAGCAACAATGCGGAGGAGGCTTCTTATCTGTCAGCACTGTGCGACTATTATCTCAGTCCCAGGGCAGAGCTTGACCAGGCAAACACCAGGAAGGCAATAGAGAGCTTCACAATTTTCATGCAAAGGTATCCCACAAGCACCAGGCTTGATGACTGCAAGGCCAGGGTGCTGGAGCTTGAGGAGAAGCTTGTGGAGAAGTCCTATCTCAGTGCAAGACTCTACTATGACCTTAAACAGTATCGCGCGGCAACAGTCTCGCTTGCCAACAGTCTTAAAGAGTATCCCGATACAAAATACCGCGAGGAGCTTATGTTCCTGAAACTTGATGCCCTTTACCTCTACGCAGAGATGAGTGTCCCGGCGAGAAAGGTGGAACGGTTTCAGACAACATTGGACGAGTATTATTCGTTTATAGAGGAGTTCCCGCAGAGCAAGTATGCGAAGGATGTTAAAAGAATCTTCGATACAACGGCAAAATTTCTCAAGGTGGACACAACCGTACAAAAGACAGTAACTAATTGAATTATAAGCAATAACATGGATTATAAAAAGACATCGGCATCTTACACGACTATTACCAGGGACCTGGATAAGTTTGACATCGAGACGGGTAACATCTACGAAAGCGTCCTCATCTGCACCAGAAGGGCAAACCAGATCAGTGTGGAGATGAAGCAGGAGCTTAACTCCAAGCTTGAGGAATTTGCCTCTTTCAATGACAATCTGGAGGAGGTTTTTGAGAACAGGGAGCAGATAGAGATCTCGAAGTTTTATGAGAGGCTTCCGAAGCCGACCCTCATATCCCTCGCTGAATTTGAGGAAGACAAGATCTATTACCGCAATCCCGAGAAGGAGCAGAAGCAGAAGAAATAAACTCGTAATATGCTTAAAGGCAGGAAAATACTGCTTGGAGTCACCGGGGGTATTGCAGCTTACAAGGCTGCAACTATCATCCGGTTGCTTGTTAAGGAGGGAGCCGAGGTAAAGGTAGTCATGACTCACCTGGCAAAGGAGTTCATTACCCCGCTCACCCTGGCCACACTCTCCAAAAACCCAATATTGGTTGATTTCTTTGATCCGGAAGACGGTCGCTGGAACAGTCACATTGATCTTGGTTTGTGGGCTGATCTCTATCTCATTGCTCCTGCAACTGCAAATACAATGGGGAAAATGGCTGCGGGCATCGCCGACAATCTTCTTCTGACAACATATCTCTCAGCGCGATGCCCGGTGTTTCTGGCCCCTGCCATGGATCTTGACATGCTTTCCCATCCTGCTACGGTCCGGAATATTGAGACGCTGAAATCATTTGGCAATCATATAATCGATCCTGGCACCGGTGAGCTTGCCAGCGGCCTTGAAGGTAAAGGGCGGATGGCAGAGCCTGAAGCAATCGTTGCGGAGCTGAAGCAGTTCCTCTCAAAAAAAAAAATAGCTGAACTCCCCCTCAAGGGCAAGCGGGTCTTTGTCAATGCCGGCCCCACAGTTGAACCTATTGATCCTGTCCGTTTTATAAGCAACCATTCATCCGGTCGTATGGGTATCGCCCTTGCCGATGAGGCTGCCAGGCTTGGCGCTGTGGTAACACTGGTTCTTGGTCCTGTGGCAATCAGTCCAACGGCCAATAATATAAAAATAGTAGCCGTAAGAACCGCCGCAGAGATGAAGGAGGCTTCCGTTAAGGCTTTCCGGGAGTGCGATATCGGGATTCTTGCTGCTGCCGTTGCTGACTTCACTCCCGAAACAGCCTCAGAGACAAAGTTAAAAAGGGGGAAGGAGGCTACGGCAATTAAACTAAGGCCTACCGAAGACATTGCTGCATACCTGGGGTCAGTTAAGAAGAAGGGCCAGCTGCTTGCCGGGTTTGCCCTCGAAACAGATAATGAAATTGCCAATGCCAAGGGCAAGCTTCAGAAGAAGAACCTTGACCTGATCATACTTAATTCTCTCAGGGATGAGGGTGCCGGGTTCGGCCATGAAACCAACAGGATTACCATCATTGACAGTGTCAATAATATTGATAAATTTGAGTTGAAATCCAAAGGCGAGGTTGCCTCAGATATATTGAAGAAGATCATCTCACTTATACGCTGACCCTGCATGAATCAATCATATAAAAGCAGACTGATTCTAACGGCCGCATTGCTGCTGTTCAGCTCGGCCGTGGCCATGACGCAGGAACTTTACTGCAACGTACAGGTCTCGGCACAGAAGATTCAGGGATCTAACCGGGAGGTCTTTCAGAACATGCAGCGTGATATCTATGAGTTCATGAACAGCATGGTCTGGACTGACAACCTCTTCAGTTTTCAGGAGAGGATTGAGTGCAACCTGCTTATCAACCTTGATGAACAGCTCTCGGCTGACGAGTTTCGCGGCACCATCCAGGCCCAGCTCAGCAGACCGGTATATAACACCACATATGAATCAACTGTTCTGAACTTTGTTGACAATAACTTTCAGTTCAGGTATGTTGAATTCCAGCCTCTTGAGTTCAGCCCCAACAGCCATACAAGCAACCTCGTTTCGGTGCTGGCCTATTATGCATACCTGTTTATAGGAATGGATTTTGATACCTATTCACAGGGGGGCGGCACACCCTACTTCCAGATAGCTGAAAAGATTGTCACCAACGCCCAGAATGCACCTGAGTCCGGGTGGAAGCCCTATGACGGCTCACGGAACAGAAACCGTTACTGGCTCGTCAAGAATATCCTTGACAATGAGTATTCGGGTGTAAGACAGTTCATCTACCTGTATCATATCAAGGGGCTTGACCGCATGGAATCAGACATGACCCAGGCAAGAACAGAGATTTATGAGAGCCTGAGAAGGTTACAGGAGGTTTACCGCCGCCGTCCTGACCCGTTCATGTATTTTATGACTGTAATTATCGATGCGAAGGCTGATGAGATTGTCAATATCTTTTCGCAGGGTTTCCCTGAGGAAAAGAACAGGGTGGTACAGATTCTCACAGAGATTGACCCTGCCAACGAAACAAAGTACCAGAAGATTCTTACACCTTCAGGATAAAATAGGTCCATGTTACGCAGACTGACAGTAAAGAACTATGCCATCATAAAAGAGCTTGACATGGGCTTCAGTGAGGGTTTTACCATTATCACGGGGGAAACCGGCGCAGGCAAGTCCATCCTGCTCGGGGCACTCGGGCTGGTACTTGGAGAAAGGGCAGACACCTCGGTTTTGCTCAGTGATAAGGACAAATGCATTGTAGAGGCTGAATTCAGTATAAAAGGATATGATTTAGCGGAGCTCTTTGAAGCGGGAGGTGTCGATTATGATGACGAAGTGATACTTCGCAGAGAGATTACTCCTGCCGGCAAATCGAGGGCTTTCATTAATGACACTCCCGTTACCCTCAGTGTGATGAAAGAGCTGGGAGACAGGCTTATCGATGTCCATTCACAGCACCAGACCCTGCTCCTCGGGAACAATATGTTCCAGATGCGGGTGATTGACTCCTATTCGGGAAGTGCGGTTCTTTTCAGGGAATATGTGTCTGCTTATTCAAAGTATCTGTCAGCCAGGCGCGAGTATGAATCAGCGGCTCTCGTTATTGAAAAGGGGCGGGCAGACCATGAGTATTACTCGCATCTGCTTGATGAATTCAATACAGCCAAACTTGTTCCGGGCGAGCAGGAGGCTCTGGAGATTGAGCAGGAGATGCTCACCAATGCTTCGGAAATAAAGGAGGCTCTGACCACAGCTACTTCAGCACTGTCAGCCGATGATGTCTCCGCCCTCTCGTTGCTCCGTCTGGCCCGGACCGGTCTGTCGAAGATATCAGCATGGCTTCCCGGAGCCGGTGAACTGGAGAAGCGCATCGAAGGGCAGCTGATTGATCTCAATGACATATCATACGAAGCTGAAAAACTCAATGACCGGGCTGTCGCTGATCCGGGCAGGCTTGAGTATGTGACGCAGAGGCTCGATACTATTTACTCTTTGATGCAGAAGCATCGGTGCCGTGACCTGGGGGAGCTGCTTGAACGGCAGCAACAGGTTGAGGAGGCTGTTTCAGCTACCGCTGACATAGATGAGAAGACAGGTGAACTGAAGAAGAGGGCTGAAGCGATATACAACGAAACAGTGAAGCTCGCGGGCCGGCTCTCTGAAGCCAGGCGCCGTTCGGCTGGCCCGCTGGCAAAAGAGATAACAGTCATGCTGCATAAGCTTGGCATACCACACGCCCGGTTCGAGGCGGGCATCCTCACCCTTGGTTCCCCCGGCCCGGGAGGCCTCGACAAGGTTGATTTTCTCTTCACTGCCAACAGGCAGGTTGAGCCTGAAGAGCTTTCGCGCTGCGCCTCCGGAGGAGAACTATCACGAGTGATGCTTTGCCTGAAATCGGTGCTGGCAACCAGCTCCGGACTGCCAGCCATTATCTTTGACGAGATAGACTCAGGAGTGTCAGGAGAGGTGGCCTCTATGGTAGGCAGTATACTGGCTGAGATGGGCAGGAGCATGCAGGTCATCAACATCACACACCTTCCCCAGGTAGCTTCCATGGGCAGCCTCCACTACCATGTCTATAAGGAAGAGAGCAATCACTCAACAATTACCCGCATCAGGTTGTTAAATGACGACGAAAGGGTTACTGAGGTGGCCAGGCTCCTGAGCGGGAGCACAATAACCGAGGCTGCCATGCGCAACGCCCGTGAACTGCTCGGACAAAGGTGACACTGAACAGAATTAAACAGAAACAAAAATACTATGATCAACAACCTCCTGGAGGGCAAGAAAGGTATAATCTTCGGTGCCCTGAACGACAAGTCCATTGCCTGGCATGTAGCCGAAAAAGCCCATGCACAGGGAGCCCGGCTGGTCCTGACAAATGCCCCTGTGGCGATACGCATGGGCACAATCGGCGAACTGGCTGAGAAGACCGGCAGCGAAGTCATATCAGCTGATGCCACAAGTATGAAAGACCTTGAAGAGCTCTTCAGAAAATCAGTTGAGCACTTTGACGGAAAGATCGATTTTGTGCTGCACTCAATAGGCATGTCGCCCAACGTGCGCAAAGGGATACCTTATGCTGAGATCAGCTATGAAAATATGCTCAAGACACTTGACATCTCAGCCCTGAGTTTTCACCGGATACTGCAGACAGCCTATAAACTTGATGCAATAAAAGAGTGGGGCTCCGTGGTGGCACTTACCTATGTGGCTGCCCAGCGTACCCTTGCAGGCTATAATGACATGGGCGATGCAAAGGCCCTGCTTGAGTCCATAGCAAGAAGCTTCGGTTATATCTATGGCAAAGAAAGACATGTAAGGGTGAACACTGTCTCACAATCACCCACAGCTACCACAGCCGGAGCGGGTATATCGGGCTTCGACTCCCTGGTCGATTTCTCCGACCGGATGTCGCCGCTTGGCAATGCTGACGCAGCCGACTGCGCAGATGTGTGTATCACACTATTCTCGGAGCTGACCAAAAAGATTACCATGCAGAATATCTTCAATGACGGGGGATTCTCAAGCATGGGGATGAGCCAGAGGGCAATAGAGCAGTACCGGAAGAGCTTTGATGAGTGTCCGGATAAGTAATTATACTTACCTGAATCAGTATTAATACCTCTTTTACAGGCACCCTGTCGCTCGTGCAGGGTGCTTTGTTTATTTTAGGTGGACCAAAACCTGACCGCCATGCTGAATCTGATCCTTCTGGTATTGTTTTATATCCTGTTTCCTCTCTTTCTGATCTGGCTTACACTGAAGTACCCGCTGGTAAAAAAGATCGGTGCCATTGTACTAGCCTATGCTGTTGGCATTATCATTGCCAATACTGGTATTCTTCCAAAGGGCAGCGAGGCCTTTCGTGAGGCCACGCTCGGGCAGAACAGGTCGTACAGTCCAAAGTCGGAGGCTGTTGAGATGGGT
>JBFYPM010000032.1:0-3446 GCA_041303295.1 Bacteroidales bacterium | reverse complement strand
ACTGTCTCACCCTGGTCCATTTCCTTACCTTTCGCATCAACTACTGTAAACAATCCAAGAATTTTTACAAGCATGATTGCTGTCTGATCCCTGTAAAGGTGTATCCCTTTCGCAGGAATTCCCTTTTTCTTTGCCACAATATAAAATAGCCGGGTAGGATTGTCAATGAAATTGTATTGTACCGATTTGAGTGGCATAAAATCCTCAGATGATGCGGATCTGATCCCTCCGGTAAATTCTGCCCTGAAATTCAGCACCTTTTCTTTCCCGATCGACCCGGAGTAATGCAGATACTTCTGCACAATGGCGGGTATGTGCTGAATATCTTCTTCACTCAGAATATCTCTCTTAAAGTTCCTTGTGCGCTCCAGAGCCTCCAGAACAGCTTTTTTGTAGGTCTTTTTCATATCCAGACATTATCTGGGTCAAAATTACAGAATATAACTTAACTGCCGAATTGGCAATATTCATTGCTTCATCTTTCTCCACAGGGAGGGAGAGTATATCCTTATAGGGAACAACAACAACAGGGCGGTCTTATATTTAGTAATTTAGCATTACATATGAAAACATCGCTCCTGAAAGTGGTATTCTGTTGCTTTGCAACCCTGATGATTCTGTCTTGCGCAGAGCAGCACACCGGTAATCTCAATTCTGAAACAGAAAAGGCTTTGATTGAGCAAACAATTCAGAACAGCATAGGCTGGGCAAAGGATAAGGATCTCAAACTCCTTTACAGCGTGATTGCCAATGACTCCTGCTACCTTGAAGTCCAGCCAACCAACAGGGTGGTCAAGGGGATAGCCGAATTCAAAAAGGCTGAAGATTTCTGGATGCATCCCGATTTTAAAGCAGTGCGGTTTGAGACACAGGATATGAATATCAATATCTCTCAATCAGGAACAGTCGCCTGGTGGTATTGTATCCTGGATGACATAAACATGTGGAAAGGAGAGCCGGCAAACTGGGAGAATACCCGGTGGACCGGAGTGCTGGAAAAGCGAAATGGCCACTGGGTCATTGTACAGATGCATTTTTCTTTCGCAAATGAGTAATACAGTTAATACAACAAGATCAGGATGAGCAGATTAATATACCATCACCTGGGAATCCCTACAAAGAGGAAGCTGCCCGAAAAAGATTACGTTCAGCATTTGAAATTATATGCATCAGGATTTGAGGAAAGTCCATACGGGATCGAATGGATGAATTTTGATGATGATTGCAAGCTGCCTGATCTTGTAAAATCGGTACCACATATTGCCTTTGTTGTCGACAACTTAATGGAGGCCCTGAAGGAAAAAGATATTCTAATTGAGCCCAACAGTCCGTCAAAAGGAATAACAGTGGCATTCATTGTTGAGAACGGTGCTCCGGTAGAGCTTTTGCAGTTTGATAGCCCTGAAGATGAATTCTGGCCTGAAAAGGCATTATACCGGTGAAAGCAGGTCTGGCCTATGCTTCAAACTCTTTCCTTATAAGTTTCTGTGTTGCTATACCAGCTGTATTTCCTCCGGTCTGAGCTCTTCGCCCTGTACCCTGTGCCATGAGCCCTGAGCACTTCACCCTGTACCCTGTGCCATGAGCCCTGATAACTTCACCCTGTGCCATGAGCACTACACCCTGTACAATTTGTGCTATCTTTGCACCAACCTTCTCCAAGATGAACAAAGAGATAATTCTGACTGCCTCCGAGCCCGTCACCCTCATGCCATTCCTCCTCGGAACACTGAAGAATAAAAGCCGTGACAACATCAAGTCGCTCCTGCGCAATAAACAGGTTATGGTTAACGGTGAACCAGTGACACAGTTCAACCATGAGTTGAAGGCAGGCGACCAGGTGAATGTCCGGGGAGAGCGTCAGGCTGACGGAATCGTCGCACGCAACATGCGCATCGTATTCGAGGATGACTACCTGATAGTCATCGACAAGAACGCCGGTCTGCTCTCAATGGCCTCCGACAATGAGAAGTATCTCACCGCATACAACATTCTAAGCAGCTACGTCAAGCAGCAGAAACCTTCAAACAGGATCTTCATCGTTCACAGGCTTGACCGTGACACGTCGGGACTGATGATGTTCGCGCGGAGCGAGAAGGTGCAGAGCCTGCTGCAGCGCGACTGGAAGCACAACGTAACCGCCCGGACGTATGTGGCTCTCGTGGAAGGTGAAGTTACTGATCCGGAGGGGGTGATCAAATCATATATCTACGAGAGTAAGGCACTGGTGATGCACACAACTCGTAACCCGGAAAAGGGTGACCTTGCCATCACCCGCTTCAGGAAAATGAAGAGCAACAAGGAGTATACTCTCCTGGAGATAATGCTGGAGACCGGCAAGAAAAACCAGATAAGGCTTCACATGCAGGAACTGGGCCACAGCATTGCAGGGGACAAAAAATACGGAGCCACCAGCAGTCCCATCGGCAGGCTTGGGCTCCATGCCAGCGTGCTTGCATTCATTCACCCGGTGACAGGGAAAGAGATGCGTTTTGAATCAAAGGTGCCGGCGAAATTCCGGCGGATGGTTTAATAATTCCAAAAATCACCGCCAGCCCGGAAGCAGGAGCCTCAGCTCCAAAATCTAGAATGGCCAGAAGTTATTGTCATACCATACCTGCTCCCTCAGATCCTTGTCTATCCTCATCAGCCACTTGTGGTGTCCCCGTTCCCACTCAGCAAGCATACGGTATAACTCCTTTTCATTAGGGTCAGCCGCCGACTCCGCACGCGATGCATAGAGCTCCACAGCCTTAGCCTCGAAATCCATGGAGGCACTTATTGCTGCTGCTTCAAAGCTTGAAGCACTGATCTGACTCTTCATCTCCTCAGAGAGTACCTTCCTTGTCACATCATCGGGAGTGTCACCGGTTTGCAGGGTAACATCCATGAAGAAATTATGCTTCTGGTAGTGCCGGTACTGATCAGACAGAAAGCGAATGTGCTGCTCCTCCTCTTCTGCGATCATGGTAAATATCCTCCTTACAGCGTCGCTCTGCGTCTGGGAGGCAATGTTTAAATAAAAGGCTCTGCCTCTCTGCTCAAGCAATATCGCCTCTTTCAGAATGTCAGTTGTGCTTTTCGTCTCCATATTTTTTTTGAGTATATTCAGGTACAATTTAGCTATTTAACAAATACACCGGAATATTGTTCCTCAGGTCCGTCTGAGGTCTGAAGGTCCCGATCCGCCAGCCGGCGGATGCGGGATTTCCTCTCCGCCATCTGGCGGATCGTCAATCTGTCGCTTCGCTCCGTCCTGCCCTGCAATCTGGCTCCGTCGCTAAGTCAGCCCACCGGGCTGACTCTTAACGCTCGGCCCTGGTCATGCGGTCATGCGGTCGTATTTGACTGCAGACTGAAGACCGTGTACTGAAGACTACACTACTGCCTACTGCCTACTGCCTACTGCCTAGAACGTCTGCATCGAGTAAAGCTTCCTGTAGATG
>JBFYPM010000031.1:0-10403 GCA_041303295.1 Bacteroidales bacterium | reverse complement strand
ATCCGTTGCGGAGATGCTTAGAAAAGTTGCAAAGAAGGTCATCACCGTTGTCAACAAAGTTGACAATAACAAGCGTCTGCTTAATGCCTCGGAGTTTTACGGGCTTGGCCTCGGAGATTACTTTCCCATCAGCTCCAATAACGGAAGCGGCACCGGCGAACTGCTTGATGAGATTGTGCGGCACCTCCCCGATACGGTTGAGGAGCCCGAGATGGAGATACCAAGAGTAGCCGTCGTAGGCCGGCCTAATGTTGGCAAGTCTTCACTGGCTAATACCCTTCTCGATGAGGAGCGTAATATTGTTACCCCTGTTGCAGGCACCACCCGCGACTCAATCCATAGCCTTTACAATAAGTTCAATACACAGTTCCTGCTGATAGATACTGCCGGGCTTCGGAAAAAGGCAAAGGTGGATGAGGATATTGAATTCTACTCCATACTAAGATCAATAAGAGCTATTGAAGAGAGCGACCTCTGCCTTCTGCTCATTGATGCGACCCGCGGCATTGAATCACAGGACCTCAGTATCCTTAGCATCATTCAAAAAAATAATAAGGGTTTCATAATCCTGGTCAATAAGTGGGATCTGGTTGAAAAGGAGCAGGACAGTACCAAGAAAATTGAACAGGAGATCCGGTTACGTACAGAGCCCTTCACCGATTACCCGATACTGTTTATTTCAGCCATCACCAAACAGAGGGTACACAAGGTGCTGGAGCTGATCATGCAGGTTTATGAAAACAGACGGAGAAAGATACCTACCTCCAAACTGAACGAGATTATGCTCAAATACTTCACCGAAACACCTCCTCCTTCAATCAAGGGGAAGCACATAAAAATCAAATACGCCACACAGATTCCGGCAGCATATCCCACATTTGCATTCTTCTGCAACTTCCCCCAGTATATCAAAGAGTCGTATAAACGGTTTGTTGAAAACAGGATGAGGGAAAATTTCGAGTTCACCGGTGCCCCGGTCAAGATCTTTTTCAGAAAAAAATAGATAGCTTTGGTGTGATTTTTGCTGGAATTAACTCTCAGAGAGGAATGAAAAGATCGGTTATCATATTAATCATCTCCGCTATTGTCCTGATTGGATCGTGTAAGCCTATCGAGAATCTTCCCGATGAGCCGGCGATTGAATTCAGGGCCTTTTCTCTATTTGACATGGTTGATACTCTCGGGAACCCTGTTAAAGCAGGCAAGCTCACTTTTTATTTTGAAGACGGTGACGGCGATCTGGGCCTGGATGCCCCTAAGGTCCCCGGTATTGATCCGTCAGGAAACCTGTTTTTCAAGCTTTACCGCAAGAACGGGACCACCTTTGACCTGGCAGGGCCTACTGACCCGCTCTATCCTTCAGAATACCGGATACCATTTCTGGAAACCGGGGGACAGAACAAAATACTCAGGGGAACTGTTGACGTGACGTTGATGTATTACCTGTACGATACAACGGACACGCTTTATTACGACTTCTGGATACGTGACCGTAAGGGGAATGACAGCAACACGGCCTCAACCTGTATAATCGTCCTCGGTGAAACCGGCACTTGCAGGCCGGAATGATCAGACCCTCAATCCCATAAAGAGCACATCATCAACCTGCTCATTGTCTCCTTTCCATTCATCAAAGAAATCTTTGATCTTTTTGTTCTGCTGCTCCATTGAGAGAAGGACAATCTCATCAATCAGGGTGCGCAAACGACTAATCTTCATCTTCTTGGCACCTTGTCCGCCAAACTGGTCACAATACCCGTCAGTGAAGAGGTATACCGTATCTCCCTCCCTGAGATGGTACTCCTGGTCGTCATAAAATTTCTCCGTAACGGACTCGCCGCCGACAGAAGAGCGGTTGCCTCTTACATAATGCTGCTCGCCATCAATCACAAGTATCACTGGTCTCATTGCTGATGAGAAGACAAGCTGGCGGGTCTTCAGATTAAACTCACACACTACGATATCCATCCCGTCATTTGACGCCTCCACCTCCTGGTTCTGGTTCAGGGTTGAGAAGATCTGCCGGTCAAGTTCATGCAGCACCTGAGATGGCCTTGTAATCTTTTTAACTGTGATAATATCCTGCAGGAGTGCAGTGCCGATCATTGACATAAATGCCCCCGGGACGCCATGGCCTGTTGAGTCGGAGCACACTATAACAAACCTGTCCTTGTCAATCCAGTCAAACCAGTAGAAATCTCCGCTGACAATGTCACGCGGCTGGAAAAAGACAAAAGCCTCCCTGAAGACGGTACCCAGTCGTGCAGTATCAGGCAGCACGCTGCTCTGTATTCGCCTGGCGTATTTGATGCTCTCGGTGATGTCAAGGTTCTTCTGGGCAAGTTCTTCTTTCTGCTCGTAGACCTCAGCCGTCCGCTTCTGCAGCTCATTCTCAAGAAACTCACGCTGTTTCCTGTGAGCCCTCTCACGGAGCCTTATGATTACATATACTACTGCCGCAACCAGGGCAACCAGTGAAAGTATGAACCACCAGGTCTCGGTGAATGGCTTCTGTATCACAAGATTGAATGATGCCATTGAAGAATTCGACGGATCGTCCCTCGTCAATGCTTCGACATTGAACCTGTAATGCCCGTCACTTAGTCTGTATGAGATTGACCTGTCAGTAGTTACTTCACCCCACTCCTCGTCAAAGTTTTCAAGCCTGGTCCTGTATACTACATTGAGCGGATCACGCAGGGAGATACCCGCATAGGTTATCTCCACGGTGTATGATGAGCGATAGGGAAGAGTATAGCTCTCCTGGTAAGGGTACTCGGTATTGTTGATCACCACTGAGATAATTCCGGCCTGAGGTGCTGCCGTGATCTTCTGTTCCATCTCCGGATGATAAGCTACGATGCCTTCCGTGGTTCCAACATAAATTGACCCGTCAGCCGTCTCCGTAATTGCGTTCAACAGGCAGTCACCTATTACCCCGAACTCCGTACTGAATGATCTGACCGAACCGGAGGCAGGATTGATGATGGAGAAGCCTTTTTCATGTCCTGTCCATATGCGACCATCAGAGGCAATGAGAGTGCTGTAACAGTAGTTTGACAGCATGCCGTCAGCAGTAGTATAGTTAAGTACAGTATCACCTGCGAACAGGAAGAGGCCATTGCCGCGTGTACCTGCACAAACAGCCCTGTCAGGTGATACTGATATGCTCTGGATCCGGTTGATCATCGCCCCCTCCATAATCATGCCCTCAGTCCGGACACCGCCGGTGATATGAATGTAACAGAGTCTGTCAGTCTGAGTGGCTACAAGTATTTCTCCCTCCCTGTTGACAACCACCTGTGACACATTGTTGTGAGGAAGCATCTCTGACATTGTGTAGCCGGCCTTCTGTTTACCGGTCTCCCTGTCGAGCAGTACTACCCCGTTCAGTGTTGCAAGCCAGATGTAGTCCTTATCAACTGCAACTGAGTTGATGTGGTTCTGTGCCGGGTTACGGTCAACGTAGAATTGACTGACCTTACCATCAGATGTCATTAGCCAGAGCCCGTCACCTATGGTCCCTATCAGTATATTACCATGGTCATCGGCCGCCCAGGAGGCAATCCCTGATCCCCCGGTTTTTGCGGTTAAGTTACGGTAATTGGTGAAGGCTCCCGTTTTAGGACTGAAGTCGTAGATGCCGTTCCGGGTACCCATTACAATATTACCGCCGGTATTACTGATAAAGTTTATCTCTTTGTTAGCATCAGGAACATTGAAGGAAAATGCATTAGTAGTAACTGCTGCCAGCCCACGGTTGAAGAGGCCGATCCAGATGTTCTCCTCCCGGTCCCTGAAGATCGTGCGTACATCATTGTCTGCCAAACCGCTGTTGATGTCGTAAGCTGGTCTGGCCTCCACTGTGGAGTAGTCGTCATTGAACTCAGCCCTTATCACGCCAGCCTCCCGTGAGGCAACAAGCAGTCGCCTGCCAGGTCCGGCAATGAGTGCCGGTATCCGCAGGTTCATGAACAGGGTGTCATTGACGGCTCCTGCCCTGAGCAGACCGTCAATTCGTCTTATCATGAAGAGGCCCGCACCATCAGTACCGGCAAACCAGGTGTTCTCATCCATCTGGTTCAATGTCTGTATCCACGTATATTCAAGCTCCGGAAAGGAGCGTGATATTACGGCTTTGTCGCCCTCCACTGCGCAGAGGTACAGGTTATCCTGTGTCGCTGCCAGGATTGTATCCCTGGCGGCGAAAGAGACATCGAAGAGAACAATCCCTTCAGGCATACTCAGCCTGGTGATCTTTTCCCCTCCACCGGCATCAGCCAGATATATTCCACCGGTCTGGGTAACAATCCATATTTTTCTGTCAGGTCCCTCGGTGATCCTGTTGATCCTGTCAGGCTCTGCCAGAGTCCTGGGCACAATCGCCCCTCCCGGACTCCAGGTAAAGAGCGACCCGTCAGTCAGTCCGACCCACATGGTACCCTCCCTGTCGCAGTAAAGCGCATTGGGATAAACCCCGGTCGGGATCTCGGGTAAAGTCACAGGATAAAACTCAAATCCGTCATACCTGAAAAGACCAGTCTCAAGACCTATCCACAACAACCCGCTCTTATCCTGCTCAATGACACTCAGGTAACTGCCCGGCAGGCCAGTATTGAGGTCATAGGTCCTGTAACTGAAAGTCTGGGCATGTGCCTGAGCCGGCAAAAACAGCTTTGTCAGGCATATAAATAGCGCTGCAGTTAAAATACCTCCGTTCCTGAACATGCTTATTTTTTAGGGATAACCTTTATCCTTGGCTTGTATACTGGCACTCCTCCGATAGGAGCACTGAAGAACTGAAGGTTCTCACCGTACTGGTTCTCGACGGTCATCACCACATTGTTGTTCCTGACAAGGTCACCCTTCCTCTTATAAAACCGGAAGTCGAGTGATTTTCCTATCTCTGCATCAAGAATTGGCATGCGGTCCTCAACCCAGTGATCCTCCCCCGAGAGAGGTAGTGTCTGACCTTTTCTCTCAACTGATACAACCATGAAATTGCCGTCATTGTCCCAGTCGAAATTCCTCTGCTTTATGTAAACACATCCGCTGTCGATGTAGGGATAGATATGAGAGACGAACGATGTGTCATTGTTGTTCCACATCCTGAAAGTGTATTCGTAGGTAAAGGCATTGGCTCCCTCGATTGGAACATTGGTGTCTGGTCTCCTTGACAGGGCATACCTGTAAAGGTTTCCGTCATCGCCCGAGACACCGTCACAGATAATCTTGAAGACATTACTGGAAAACTTGGGGTAAAACTCGCCGTCGGCCGGGTTGAAGGGTCCGAAAGTAAACCACCGCTCATCAAGCTTGTTATCCATTCCAAAGGCGCGGGTGGCAAGGAGGGTTCCGCTCTTATAGATTCCGGTGGGGCTTATACCCTTTGCATCAGGATGGGTATAACAGCCCTTGCCGCCATAGACTGAATAAACCATGCGGGTGTTCCAGAAGTTGTTCAGCTCATCGGTCTTGCCTCCAATGTCGGCATCATAGATCCTGATGTAGAATGGGTCCTTGAAATCTTTCGGAATAGTAAAGAAAAATGTCTGGGAAAAGTCATCATCACCCCATGATGTTACCCCTCCGGCCGGGCCGAAAGTGATAAGAAAAGGAATATTCTCATCCGGACCCGGTACTTCCTGCGCATGAACCAGGGAGGGCGTAACAGTAATAAGGGTAAGAATGAGTGACAGTATATTGCGGGTAACTCTCATTGTCTTCATCAAAAATAATCAATTTCCGTTGGCAGTAACCTCAATGTCCTTACAAACACAAACCTCGCGCACCACACCACCTGCTCCCGGCAAAGAACTAACGATAAGTTGGATGTTATATTTTCCGGGAACATGATAAACCTTGCTTGCCTCCAATCCTGTGGCAACAGTCTCATCACCGAAGTTCCAGTAGTACTTACCAATCTCCATCCCCGGGAGATAAGTCTCTCCGGCGTTCAGCACCAGTGTCTCTCCCGCTCTTATCCTGTCAGGGGAAGTGATCACCGGCTGTTCAATATCGGTTATCTCCAGTTCATAGGAGGCCTGTCTTTTCTCAATCCCCCCGGTGATGAGGTTCACAATGTCAAGGCTGACATCATAGACCCCTGGTCCGGCATAACAATGTTCAGCAGTAATACCGGCAGCCCTGGTGCCGTCACCGAAGTTCCACTCCCACCTGAATCCGGTTTTAACAGTGTCCTGCTTAAGAGCAGCCTCATCGATGAATTCGTAGCAATAGCTATTCGTCTTAAGGGTATCGCAGGCCGACCAGCGTATGATTGTTGATGCAAACCTGTAAATATCGTCGCTGTAATTACGACGGTTTGAGGAAAAGTAACCCTGCAACCCACCCTGTACAGCATAGAAGGCAAAATCATCTGCCGAAGAATTTATGGGCTCACCCAGCACCACGGGTTTTGTCCATGATCCAAAGGCAAGGTTCGAGAACCAGATGTCAAGTCCTCCCATGCCGCCCGGACGGTCGGAAGCAAAATAGAGCCTCCCGGAACTGTGAAGGAACGGATGGATCTCGGCATCAGCGCTGTTGACACTGTTTCCGGGATTGACCGGTTCGCTCCATCTTCCTCCAATGAACTCACATATGTAAATATCATAGTTCCCCAGGCTGCCGGGCATGTCGGAACAGAAGAAGAGATACCTGCCGTCAGCCGAGATATACGGATAGGAGAGGTTGTATTCCGGATTGTTATATGCAAACGGTTGGATATCTGTCCATTGAGAACCGCTACGCTTTGCAGTGAAGATGCCCAGCCTGTTTGGCTCACTCTTCCCCAGTTTACGGCCCGCGGAATAATTCCGTGTAAAATAGAGTGTGTTGCCATCGGTGGAGACTGAGGCAGGCCCAATGTTCGCATCCTTGCCAAGGTTGGTGGCAAAACGAACCGGCCGGTCAGGCTCCCCTGCCAGGTTAAAGGGGGCAAAATAAAGTTCATAGAGACGTATCCCCTCAAGGTTTTTCTTGGTAAGGAATGGATTAGACTTTCTGTTGGAACAAAACAAAATCCCATTACTGAGTATTACCGGAGCCATGTCGTCTGAACCGGATGAAATCTCAGCTACATTAAATACCTCAAAAGCACCACCGGATTGTCCGTTAAGTAGAGGGAGAGAGACAAAAAGTACAAGCAACGTAACTGCAATATGTATCGGAAGTCTCTTCATCTTTTCAGAAATACCTTGGTGAAGTGGCACTTACGGAATACTCAAACTCATATCTCAATGACACCTCATGTGTACCTGAGGTGTATTTATTCAGGTGCCCCAACTGGTAATCAAAGGAGTAGCCAAGCTTGAGCTGCGGGGTTACCTGCAGGTCAAGAAGTGCCACAGCCGCCTTCTCGGCAATCCTGTAAGAACCTCCTATCCAAAACATGTCGGCAAATATCAGGTTTGCATTAATGTCAACTTCCAGTGGTTCCGTCATTGAATAGCGTACCAGCACCGAGGGTTTGACCTTGAATCCGTCAGAGAAGCTGATCAGCGTTCCGGTCAGAAAGTATGTCTTGAACATCATGAAATCTGGCGTCACTGCTGACTGATCCTGCTCGTCGCTGATGTAGGTAAGTATTGAAGGCACCGACAAGCCTGCAAAGAACCTGTCAGTGTAGTAATATAACCCGGCACCGACATTGGGAAGTGCATACCTTATGTCCCCTGTAAGCAGCGGATCAGGAGGATTTCCGTCAGGGAACCGGAGGTTATTATAGTTGGTGTTGCTAAGATCAAGACCGCCCTTCAGTCCCATGGAGAGTTTTCCTTTTCCAAGGCGTACATTATAGGCATAGAAGCCGTAAATCCCGATATCCTTTGTCACGCCGTAGGTCATGTATTCGGCCGCAAAACCCAGCGCTACCTTCTCACGCTTGTTAACCGGGCTGTGAAGTGATAGGTTCTGGAACTGTGGTGCCCCAACAATTCGCGCCCACTGTTTGCGGTATGAGAGGTTTGCGCTTAGTGCGCCGCGTGAACCGGCATATGCCGGATTAATGATGAGCCCGTTTGTAAGGTACTGACTGGTGATAGGTGTCTGCTGTGCTGATGCAGACTGCTGAAAGGCAATTGCAAAAAGGAGTAATATATAGATCCTGCTCTTCATTCTATCTCCTGAGAATTAAGAAACCGCTGATATTTGCCGTGTACTCCGGCACACTTATATCCTGTGCGCCCCTGATTGTAAGCAGAAAATAGTATGTACCCTCAGGTACTTCATTTCCGTTGAGATCGAGACCGGCCCAGGCATTGACGGGGTCATCACTCCGGTAATCTTCTCTTCTGTAAACCACAGCGCCGCCGGTATTTATAATTACCAGTTCGTTGAATGTATACTCCAGTCCTTCAATATTGAAGTAATCATTGATATTATCCCCGTTGGGGGTCACTCCCTGAGGAATTGTCAGCTCAGGTACCGTAAGTATCACGCTGACATCACCGGCTACACATTGGCCGTTTGTCACAGTGAAAATGAATAAATTATCTCCAAAGCCGAGTTTCCTGACCTCCGTTACTTTCTCCCCGGGCGAGGAGAAAACCGGCTCACCCTCACCGGAGGCAAAGTCATAACTCCATGATGCTGTCCCGTCGCCGTCAAAGCTACCCTCAAGCAATGCAGCAAACTGGTAAGGAAGGAGTGTTCTGTCAGCGCCGGCACTGATGTTTTCCGGCATGAGGTCAACAGTAACAGTAACAGGTAAAGAGACCGAGGTGCAGCAGTTATTCTCGCCGGAATAGACATTACGTCGGAACTGGGTGGTGCCGTCGAGAAGCGGCGGTTGATATCCGGCCGTGTTATTTGTACCTGCTGCTGGTGCCCAGTCAGGGGATGAAGAGGCTTTACTCTCCCACAGGTACCTGAATATACCATCTCCTCCTCCGGGTGCGTTTCCTGTGAGTGCGGCCGGTACAGAGGTGTTGCAGATGGTTTGGTTCGCAGTGACAGTGTTGCCGGTGATCAGAGGAAGGACTGTTATCCTGAAATCTGAATTCTCAGAGCAGGCTCCTGATATGACGGTTCTCCGGTACCATGTTGTTGCCGTCAGGTTACCCGGCTGGAAGGTCTGGGCAGTTGTGCCAAGGCTTGTGAAGTTCACATTATCTGTTGACGATGCCCATGCATATGTAAAGGTACCGAGCCCTCCTGCCGGTGTGCCTGACAACAGTGCGGGAGCGCTCCCCGTGCAGATAGTATCATGACCCTGGGCCGGCAGTCCGATTGCGAATCCTGTTATCCTGGGGTCAACGGTGATCATGATATCATTGCTTGTACTGGTGCAGGCAGAAGAGGTGACCACGCGCCTGTACCAGGTACTGGCCGTCAGCACTGTGCCGGGCAGATCCTCAGCTGAGGCCCCTGCTATGTTGTTGAAAGAAATGCCGTTGAGGCTATTCATCCACTGGTATACATAGGTCCCTGCCCCGGCACCGTTGGAAGGAATTGTACCGTCGAGTGTAGCTGGAGAGGAACCCTCACATATTGTCTGGGCAGCCGAAATTGAGTTTCCAGTTATTGATGGGTGTGATACAAGCTGAACCGAATTACTGACCGACTGGCATGTATTAAACGGTCCGCTGCTAACTACACGCTGATACCATGTAGTGCCGGGGGAGTCGTTCTGGGGGTCATAGCCGATGCCTGAATTGACGGCGGCAGCAGGTGACCAGGTGGAGTTGTCCGGACTGCTCATCCACTGGTATGTGTATGAGGGAGATGCCCCGCCGCCGGGAGTACTGCCCGTAAGATTGCTGAAGAGTGTCCCCTGGCAGATGGTCTGGTCAGCCGCAACAGTGTTGCCGGTGATAGAAGGCAGTATTGTAATTGTGGCCGGAGCGCTGATGTCAGTGCAGGCCCCCGAGTTGACAATACGATGGTAGTATGCCGTTGCTGTGAGAGCCTGCGGATCATACTTCGGGTTGGTATTCGTTCCGGATGCATCTGCCCAGGTAAGATTGTCAGGGCTCTGCTCCCATGAATAGAGGAAGATACCCGTTCCTCCGGCAGGCCCTGCATTAAGCTGGTAGAGAGCGTGAGGGTCCTGGTTATAACACAGGGTTGTGTCTGCACCCACCAGGTTGCCGGTTATGCGGGGATGGACTATTATCCGAACGGCCTTGCTAATGTCGGTTATTCCTGCGCCGTCATTGACCACCCTCCGAAACCAGAGAGATACAGTTTCTGCTCCAGCAGGAGTATAGTCGATGCCCGTTCCCATGACGTTTGCCCAGGCTACATTATCATAGCTTCTTTGCCACTGGTATGTATATGTTCCGCTGCCTCCGACCGGTCGGGTGCCGGTAAGCCTTGGAGGTACCATGCCCTCGCATATTGAGTCAAGCATAGTCAGGCTGTGAGCGACGTATATCTCATTGAATAGGAAGCCATTAAGA
>JBFYPM010000030.1:0-31684 GCA_041303295.1 Bacteroidales bacterium | reverse complement strand
ATTTCAAACCCCTTCGTGGTAACTACATCGACGACGGAGCAGTATATACTATAAAGGTCGCATCTTTTGAACCCAATGAGTACGGACTGTTTGATATGGCAGGCAATGTGGCAGAATGGACTTCATGCGCCTACCACCCCTCAGCATATGTCTTCACCCACGACCTGAACCCCGACTATGAGTACAACGCACGCCCGGAAGATCCTCCGGTGCTTAAGCGCAAAGTCATCAGTGGAGGCTCATGGAAGGATATCGCATACTTTATGCAGACATCATCCAGGGATTATGAATACCAGGACTCTACAAAGTCTTTTGTCGGGTTCCGTAATGTGAGAACTTATATTGGAGTCAATAACTAATACTGTTTAACCTAAAAATTAATTATATGGGCCTTTCGGAATTTGTTCATACCAGTAAGTGGAAAGCTTTCATGTCCAAACTGTACGGCTGGGGTGCCTCGGTCGTAATCATCGGTGCTCTTTTCAAAATCCAGCACTACCCCTTCGCAGGGTTGCTGCTCGCAGTCGGTCTTATTACAGAGGCTGTCATCTTCTTCTTCTCTGCTTTTGAGCCGCTGAAGGAGGAACCGGATTGGAAACTGGTTTATCCACAGCTGGACCCCAGCTTCTCTGGTGAGGAGGTTGGATTTGCATCTGTCGGCGGCGGTGGCGGAGGCTACGGCGGCGGATCCGGACTATCACAATTCGATAAGATGCTTGCCGACGCGGGAATCACTCCCGATGTGTTTGACAGGCTCAGCTCGGGACTGAAGAAGCTCACCGAGACCACAAACAACTTCAACGCCATGGGCGACCTGGCTGCCACCACCAATGAGTATGCCGGCACCATCAGGAAAGCAAATGAGTCACTCATGAACCTCTCTGAGTCAGCAAAACAGACCGCCAGATCAATGACTGACTCCAACCCTGTCTACCAGACTCTCGGTGAAACATCGAAGACCATAGAGACAGGCGGCAAAAGCTACCATGAGAAACTGGAGGCCCTTAACAAGAACCTCTCGGCACTCAATGCAGCCTATGAGCTGCAGCTGCGCGGAACCAATGACCATGTCAAAAGCACTGAGGTCATCTACAAAGGCATGGAAGGCCTTATGAAAGACCTTACCGGCTCAGCCGATGATACAAAGAAATACCGTGAACAGGTTGCCAAACTGAATGAAAACCTCAGCTCTCTGAACAATGTGTATGGCAACATGCTTGCAGCCATGAACGTGAAGTAATGTCAAGTACAACAATATATCCGTTAACACCTAAACTATCCGCAAATGTCTAAGGGAAAAGAGACCCCACGGCAAAAGATGATCGGGATGATGTACCTCATCCTGACCGCCATGCTGGCTCTTAACGTTTCGAAGGAGGCAATAGAGGCTTTCAGGAAAGTTGACCTGAGCCTCACCAAGACCACCGCCAACTACATCAAAAAGAATGATATCACCTATGCAGCTTTTGATGCCGCGGCAGAGGAGAATCCTGAGAAGGCGGGAGCCTGGAGGACGAAGGCTTACGAAGTCAAGGCCCGCGCTGATGAACTGTATAACTACATCCAGGATATCAAGGTTGAAATCATTACCACGGCTGAAGGCCCGGACTCGGAAGCTCTCCTTCCCGATAACCAGATCGATATTAACAAGGTAAAGAAGATTGACGAGAACAACGTACCCTCTGAGGTGCTTATTGCATCTGACCAGGGTGGGAGGGGAAACGATCTCAAGGCCCAGATTGAGGATTACCGCTCTCTCCTGGTGGAGACGCTAGAAGGCAAGGACGCAGCCGCAGAGCGTTCTGTACTTGACATTCTGAACACCGACGATCCGCAGAACCTTGAAGGTACCGGGACGGAGAACTGGGTGAATGCCAACTTCCAGACCCTGCCGCTTGTTGCAGTGATCACCATCCTTTCAAAGATGCAGGTCGATGTCAGGAACGCAGAGACCGACGTGCTCAACTTCCTCTTCACACAGATTGACGCCGGCGCGTTCAGGTTCAACAATATCGTACCCACAGTCACTACCAACACCTCTTACGTGATGCAGGGCAATATGTATGATGCGCGTGTTTTTGTGGCTGCTACAGACACCACCCAGGACCTGGAAATATTCGTAGGACCATATACAACAAAGAACAATCCTGACGGAACCAAGACATATGAGCCATCCAGCAACGCCCAAAAGCTTGACATAGATGAATCAGGCAGGGGGGTCTACAACGTGAGGGCCGGCTCAGTCGGAGAAAAATCATGGGGAGGAGTCATCAGGATGAAGGCACCTGACGGCAGTGTACGTACCTACAATTTCGATCAGAAGTACTCCGTGGGCATGCCAAACGTGGTTGTCTCCCCCACCGCCATGAACGTCTTCTACCAGGGCATCCAGAACCCGGTTGATATATCAGTGCCTGGCGTGGGATCAGACAAGCTTACAGTTCGTATGACCAACGGTGAGATCAAGAGAGGCAAGTACAAGGACTACCGCGGTGAATACGTGGCACAGCCACGCACCGTGGGCCAGAATGCACAGATCATAGTGTCAGCAAATATCGACGGCAAGGTGCAAACCTTCCCGCCCGTGGAGTTCAGGGTAAGAAGACTGCCTGACCCCGAGGCCCGGTTTGCAAACATGAAAGAAGGTAACGTGCTCAGAAGCGTGGCAGCAGCCCAGCAGGTTGTGACCGCTGTCCTTGAAAACTTCGAGTTCGACCTTACCTATACAGTCACCGGCTTCACAGTCTCAGTCAACGACAAGGGATTTGAAATCACGGCTGAATCAAACAACAACAGGCTTACCGACAAGCAGAAGGGCCTTATAAGCAACCTTCGCGCCGGACAGAAACTTATAATAGAAAAGATTAAGGCAGTTGGACCCGACGGCAAAACAAGGGATCTCAACCCTATTATTCTTAAGATTAACTAATACTAGAGATACAAACCATGAACAGGAGAACTCTGGCAGGCCTTTTGGGCCTCCTGATCTGTACAGCCTCAATGGCCCAGTCGTTCGGAGACATCTACACCAAACAGATGCCCCAGAACCAGAAGATCAACTATACATACCTGGGAGAATCAGATGTCATCTGGTCAAAAAGACTATACCGTATCATTGACCTGAGGGAGAAGATGAATCTCAACCTCTTCTATCCGTCACTCAGGTACGATGCTGCCGCCAACCGCTTTGTATCAGAGATGTCGGACGGAAGGATGAACTTCTCCGGGATACTCCTCAACGAGATCCTCTCAGGCAGGGTAGTGGCTACTGACGGCGATGCCATGACAGTGCCCACAACATACAACGACATCGCTGCAAAGATGAACCGTGATACACTTACAATCACCGTGATCAATGCTGAGGGTATGGAGCAGGACTCAACCGTTACAAACATGGAGAACCCTGCAGACATCAAACAGCTCATGCTGCTTGAGGAGTGGTTCTTTGACAAGAAGCATTCACGGCTTGACGTACGTATCATTGGGATATGCCCGATTTATATGGGATATGACCAGATCACCTCCAGGCTCGTGAAGAGACGCCTCTTCTGGATCAGGTACGAGGATGTAAGGCAGGCACTTGCAAGCAGCGAGGCTTTCAACTCCTTCAGTGACGCGCAGCGGATCTCCTTTGAAGACCTGATGCTTCAGCGTAAGTTCGACGGTTACATCGTTGCTGAGTCCAACGTCTATGATGACAGATCCATCAACCAGTATAAGATGGGCCCTGCCCAGATCTTCGAGGCTGAGAGGATCAAGAATGAGATCTTCAACTGGGAACAGGATCTCTGGGAATACTAGAAATATGACACAAAAAAAAGAGCCTCGCAAAACGGGGCTCTTTTTTTTACAGGTATTTCTCTCCGGTAGCCTTTCCTACATCATCGAGATAATTCTTGATATTCTGCTCCTGGTCCCTCGATACAATCAACAGCACGTCATCGCTGTCAATGATTATATAGTCATCGAGCCCCTGGATTACCGCAATCTTGTCCTTCGGCAAGCTCACTATATTACCTTCGGAATTGTATGTCAGGGCCCTGGCGTTAATTACGGCATTGTCATTCCTGTCATGTTCTGAATGAAGGTACAGGGAACTCCAGGTGCCCAGGTCAGACCATCCCAGGTCAGTGCATATGACATAGACATTGTCAGCCTTCTCCATCAGACCATAGTCAACCGAGATACTGCTGCACTGGGCATACGCCTGCTTGATGAACTCCTTCTCTGCCGGGGTGTTGAAACTCTCCCGTCCTTCATCAAATGAGTGATACATATCGGGCATATGCCTTTCAAATGAAGAGAGTACCGTACTGGCTTTCCATATGAAAATACCGCTGTTCCAGTAAAAGTCACCGCTCTCGATGAAGACCCTTGCCATCTTCAGCTCAGGCTTCTCGGTAAAGGCCTTAACCTTGTGCAGACTGCTGAATCCCGTTACCGGTTGATCAAGATTAGCCTGGATGTATCCATATCCCGTCTCCGGACGGTCAGGCTTTATTCCGAGTGTGAGAAGAGCATCATTCCCGGAGGCAAACCTGTAGGCCTCATTCATTACCGCCCTGAACTCCTCCTCCTTCTTAATAAGATGATCGGCCGGCGTTACAGCTATAACAGCCTCGGGATTCTCAGCCATAATCCTGAAGACACCGTAGGCAATGCATGGCGCCGTGTTACGCCTCAGCGGTTCGGACAGCACATGGTCACTGTCAATGCCAAGCTGCTCAATCACCATCTCACTGCTGTCCTCATTTGTCACAACATAAATATTTTCAGCAGGACATATTCCGCTAAACCGCCGGTAGGTCATCTGAATGAGCGTCTCGCCCGTACCGAGGATATCGAGGAACTGCTTCGCTCTCTCCCTCCTGCTCAGCGGCCAGAACCGGCTTCCGACACCACCGGCCATGATCAGTAAATAGCGGTTTTTCATGATTTTCCAGTATTTATAAGCACAATTACAAATATATAAATTCCATGTGACGATTATCGGCACGGTTTCGGGTGCGGTGAATTATTGTTAAATTTGACAAAACTTTTAAACGATGTTCAGGTTTCTGTCAGGCTTCGGTTCATACTGGATGTTACTGGGAAGGGTCTTTGCCAGGCCTGAGAAGCATTCCATTTACTACAGGCAGACCGTAAAGGAACTTGTAAGTCTCGGTCTCAGGTCGATAGGCATAGTAACCATCATCTCCTTCTTCATGGGTGCCGTCCTCGCCCTGCAGACCGCATACAACACCGAAAACCCCATTTATCCTACTTACCTGATTGGACTCGGTACAAGGGACTCCATCATCCTTGAGTTCTCTTCAACAATTGTGGCTCTGATTCTTGCGGGCAAGGTGGGCTCAAATATTGCATCGGAGATTGGCACTATGAGAATCACAGAGCAGATTGACGCGCTCGAACTGATGGGTGTCAACTCAGCCTCATACATCATCCTCCCCAAGGTAGTGGCCACAGTACTGTTCAACCCGTTCCTCACGCTTATCAGCATCATTACGGGTATCATGGGCGGATGGATCGCCGGCACTGCGGCCGGGGTGATAACATCCCAGGATTATATCTACGGCATACAGTATGCGTTTATACCTTATTATATAACATACTCCCTGATCAAGACTGTCATATTCGCATTCATAATAACCACCGTGTCGGCACACCAGGGTTACAACGTAGAAGGAGGCTCACTCGAGGTGGGGCGCGCCAGCACCAAGGCAGTGGTTTACAGCAGCGTAACGATTCTCCTGTTCAATGTCATCCTCACACAATTGCTCCTTTCATGATCAGGGCCGAACACATATCCAAGTCATTTGGAGGCCGCGAGGTCCTGAAGGATATTTCGGCAGTATTCGAACCCGGAAAAACTAACCTGATAATAGGAAAGAGCGGCTCCGGCAAGACCGTCTTCCTGAAATGCCTGGTAGGTCTCCTTGATGTTGATGAAGGGAAGATATTTTACAATGACGTCCAGTTTAACAGCCTCGAATTCAAGGAAAAGAAGGAGATAAGAAAGGAGATGGGGATGCTCTTCCAGGGAAGTGCGCTCTTTGATTCCATGACCGTGGAAGAGAATGTCATATTCCCTCTTGATATGTTCACAACCATGTCACAGGAGGAAAAGCGGGACCGGGTCAACTTCTGCCTCGAACGGGTAAACATCGTCAACTCCAATCACCTCTCTCCGGCTGAGTTATCGGGAGGGATGAAGAAACGTGTGGCCATCGCCAGGGCCATTGCCCTCAAACCGCGCTACCTGTTCTGCGACGAGCCCAACTCCGGCCTAGACCCAAAAACATCAATTGTAATAGACGAACTCATCAGGGATATTACAGTTGAGCTGAACATGACCACAATCGTCAATACTCATGACATGAACTCCGTGATGGAGAACGGTGAAAAGATCATCTTCATTGAAGAGGGTGAAAAGTGCTGGGAAGGAAACAGGGATGAGATCCTGAAATCCGAATGCAAACTGCTCAATGAGTTCGTCTTTGCCAACGCACTTGCCAAACAGCTGAAAGACTCACTAAAATAGAAGTCACATAGCAGGCAGTATCCGCTCCTTCTCCCTGTTGCCGAAGACAAGATTAAAGCCCAGCCTGGCATGAACGGTATTAATGTTCCCGGGAAGCCGGAAACTCTCTCCGCCGCCTGTCAGCTTATTCCATTTGAGAGGCACGTTGTCAATCAGCGTAAAAAGCTGGAAGCAACCGCCTCTCACCGCAAAACCGAAACCCAGGTTGTCATAGCGCCTGTTGGCAATTGTATATGCCACAGTTGTTGAGAAAACGTTCCCAAGGTTGAGATTGCCGGAGAGGGTGAAAGCCTCATGAACCTGCTTGCCGATGAACCGTGTCTGGGAGAGTACCCCTGCAGTGAAGAATTTCACCGGGGTAAAGCTGAAGCCGGCAGTAAAAGTCAAGGGCAGGTATGTTTTGTAAACGCCAGGATCTTCAGAGAGCTCTATCGCATTCTGGATCGAATCTATGGCCCAGTTTAAGAGATCATCAAACGAAACGACCTCATCATGTACATCCTGTATGGTCAGCCCGCTGAACTGAAAGGTGCCAGTGGTATATATCTCAGACCTGTCTCTATTCCATTTGATGAAACCAAAATCCGTTATGGCAGCTGAGACAGCGAACATATCATTGAACCTGTACTCTGCTCCGGCCTCAAAGCCAATGCCGGGATTGGCCATGGCGGAGAGATAGGAGACAGCATCACTGGTCCCATCAAACCGGTCTTCATCAAACCTTACATTGTCAATTATCCCCTGTTCGTCCTTCAGAAAGGTGATGGGTGCGCTCACGTTAAGCGAGACATCCGCATCCACTCTATGAGTATAATCGTCATTGACCGTAAGCTTAATGCCATTGTTAGTCAGGTAGGCTGATGCAACCCCGGACAGGATCAGCACCCTCGCCCCTACTCTGAGCTTCTCAGTTACATTTTTAGAAGCGCCTATGCCGATCTCATGATAATACTTTGCATCCGCCCTCAGTGAAGAGAGATCAATATTCTGACCCATGTAACCATCATTGCCATCAATCCCGAGCTTCATCAGGTCTCCCGGAAGCACAAAATTGGCATCGGCGCGCTCCGTGACATTCAGCGTTATCCTCAGATCTTTGCCAACAGTGAATGCCAGGCCGAAAAGCTGAACCCCTGCCTGCGGCTCGAGAGAGTTATTGGTACCGAGTCCGGCCAGGAAGTTGTCAAGATCCTCACCGGGTTCAAGGAACACAAACGTCGAGTCAGATACGATACCGTTAGTGAACATGTCAGAGAGGTTCAGAAAGTTATTGTCAACCCTGACCGAGATGTCAGAAATTCCCGGAAGCCCGACATATGTCCTTCCTGTGTACTGGAGAGCAGGATTGAGTGCGTTTCTCTGGGGCAGGTTCATAAAATAAAGAACCTGACTTGTCTGTGCAACTGTATTGCCGGAAATTGCCACCGTCAGCAGCAATAACAGCACCTTGAATCTCATTTTCATCTTTATGAACTATTTTGACGAGGTACTAAGTTCGTAATCGTAAAGGTACAAGTCATTTTGATTGACTACCAGGTTCCATGCACTTTTGTTTGAAACCCTCCCAATATTGAAATGTTGCCCGGCTTTCATGGGGAATCCCGGCATGGAGCTTCCGCTCCTTCCTATCAGATGCAGCACCTTTCTGCCTGTCTCATAAACCGCCGTTCTCCTCTCCGAGGGGCCCGTGCTGAATATTGCCGGACCGATAAGCTGCTCAGACTCAAATGTATAAGAGTATCTCTCGGTTCCATGGCTATCATATGTCCGGAGCATTCCATGGTCAAGATATAAATAGTCAATGCTGTCATCGCCGTCCAGATCTTCAAAGTCTGACCTGTGTCCTGCAGAGAAGATGCTTATTGTATCTCTCTTCACCGATCCGTCAAAAAGAAGGCGTACCACGATTCCGTCAGGGGCCGAGAAGACAATGGCGGGCTCATCGCCTGACATAATCCTGGCGGCTGATCCCGCCGCCTTTTTCAGAGACTCCTGGTGAGCGACCCTGATATTACCTGTACGGTCAAGTACATATACATCCTGGTCATCAGCAGTAAAGAGATAGTCCTTGCCCCTTACCCTGAAGAACGCCACAGGATCAGTTACCCTGCCCCGTGTGGCAAACAGGTTCCAACCCCTCACCGGCGTACCTGAACGGTCATAGGCATAAATCTTTTTATCTTCACCTGCAATGAACAGGCGGTAATCCTTATTATTCTCATAATCAAACACGGCAAGCGAATTTGTTGCCGGGGACCTCATCTTGACCGGGAATCTGTCAACATAGTTACCATTACGGTCTATCAGATGCAAATAATTCTTACCGTTGAAGAGAAGCTGGTACTTGCCGTTTCTGTAATAGTCGATCATGAATATGTCGCCTGTAATCCTCTCCCTTACAGGCGCTTTCCACAATATCTTCCCGGTTGCGCTTATCAGGTAAAGATTGTTATTCTGGTCCTGTATGAAAATCTCCGTGGTACCGGTGTTATGATTAAGAAAAAAGAAGGGTCTGACTGCGGGTTCGGCGTCAAGCTTCACCCTCCAGAGCAGTTTAAGGGCTGTTGATGCCGGGGTTTCAGCAGTGGCTGTGCCGGCTGTGTCTGTGATCCGGTCTCCGGCCTGCTCCAGGTCAGGCTGACCATCCCTGGTACCGAACCTTACCGAGAGACTCGTATAGACCATCCCGTTACTGGGAGTGAGACTCAGGGCCACCCCACCAATACCGGAGAGCGACCTGGCAGAAAGTGCGGCCTTCGCTTCTGGCTTCAGGATATCTCCGATGAGTGAGCTGAGCACACTGCCTGATGAATAGAAGATCCATGAACTTTTTGTCGGCATCGACTTCTCCATCTCCCTGAATTCCGGGTCATTGATCAGGGTGTTTTCATTGTCTGACTCACTTCTCAACAACGCGAGGGCTTCGGGCGATGAAGAAAAGATCATGTATGATCTTGCAAAGGTGACCCATCCGTCACTTGCACTGCTGCCGCTTTCCCCTGAGAGAATTGCTGCCACGCCAGTGAAAGGCATCTTGTAGAGAACGGCCTCTTCGCCGTTAGCAACAGGGGCCGATGCCACAAAATGACTCTCCCTCAGTCCCATTGACCGGTATTTGGCAGTGAGTCTCTCCCTGAGAACATTCTCAGCTGACTGGCGGTCAGTCATCCTGAAAGCCCTTACTCTGGCCTCTGATCCTCCGGCCATGATGCGTGCCTCAGTAACCTCTTCACCGGTAAAAGGACTCAGTATAAGAGCGAGATCGGTGGCGTTTATTGATGCAGGATCCGTCACTGTCTCACCGGCAAGTGCAGCCCTGTGCATCACGGTTCTGTAGCTGAGGGTCCCCCGCGGGAGCAACTCATGCACGCCACACTCCGCAGGTGCGACATTCCTCAGCCGGTCAGCTCCTGTTCCTGTGCCGGCAGTGGAGAGGAAACCACTGATAAAGAGCCCCTCTTCAGTCGACTTGAGATCACCCCCACCGGCTATCGCTGCCAGAGTCACAACAGGTATATCATCCGGATCAACAAAGGGCTTTATGAACCCGGCAAGGTTCCTGAAAAGGACATATATCTCGTCTGCTTCCTTCCCCGCGGCGCTGACCACAGGTGCAAAGCCCTGCTGATGACGGATGTCCGATCCCGCTCCCTTGTTGTCGAGAGATGCTGACAGCAATTCCTCTGATGTTGTGATTACCAGGATTCCCGAGGTGAGTGCGATGTATACCGGTTTCTGACTGTTACCTTTTCCATAATTCACGGTGAATGTTCTGGTTCCCCCAAGCTCTCTCTTATCCGTCAGTGTAGCCCCTGACTGAGTGAGGAGGCTTGTCAGACGCCTCGGAGTGATTGAGGGTCCGCTGTTCATCACTGCCAGTGGTGTGACGCGGCCCTGACCGGTAATATGAAATGAGAGGATGACCCTCCTGCCGCTGATCATCCCGCGAATATCAGGAACACCCGTGATACTGTCAATGACCGAGGCAGAACGCACAAGTGATGCTGCCCATTTCATGCCCGAGAGCCCTGTCATCATTCCTGCCGGATCGGTCGTACGGGTCATTAGCTCAGGGAAGTCGTTCGTCTCAACAATAAAAAAAGCATCAGACGGAACAGCTACCCACGGATCAACAACAATCACCTGCTTGTCTTTCCTGATGAAAAAAGCAGCCACAGCCAGCGCTGCAGCAAAAACACATACGAATATGATCCCGGTTCTCTTACGCACAATTTTCCGCTTGATATCCAATTCCAAAAATATAAAATATTAATTTGCTTTGGCAAAAGAGTTTTCCCACGGATTTCAATGGATATGTCGCTAAACATACTCTCCCTGAGATTTGTGGAATGCTTTTTGTGCATCTGTCACAGTTCATAGCTTCTTTACTAATGAAGAAATATCTTTTTCTCACGCTTTTTCTATTGCCGTTCATGATGCTGAAGGCGCAGACTGTTACCGTCCTTTCTGCCGATGACGGTAAACCCGTGTCTGATGTTGCAGTATATAATGAAGCCCGGACACAATTTTGTTACACCAGCCCCGCCGGTAAAGCCAGCCTTTCCGGGTTCCGGGCCGGCCAGCCGATCTTTTTCCAGCACTTCTCATTTGAAAGGGTCTCATTTACGCCGGAGCAGCTGAAGGAGTCCGGATGGGTTGTGCGGCTTGTGACAAAGACTTTTGAGGTTGAGGAGTTCATTGTATCGGCAAACCGGTGGGAACAGAGGTCGGATGAGGTGCCCAACTACATAAGTAGCATAGCCCTGCCATCAATAAGGATCCAGAACCCCCAGACAACAGCTGACCTTGTCTCTCTCAGCGGTGATGTGTTCGTCCAGAAAAGCCAGCAGGGTGGAGGAAGCCCTATGCTAAGGGGTTTTGCCACAAACAGGGTGCTGATAAATATTGACGGTGTCAGGCTGAACAATGCGATCTACCGCGAAGGAAACATACAGAACGTCATCTCTCTCGATCCCACGGTGATAGAGCGCACCGAGATAATCTTCGGTCCCGGAGCCACAATGTACGGCAGCGATGCACTTGGCGGAGTGATGGATTTCCATACCAGGAGAGCGCTCTTCTCAACAGGTGATTCAGTCTACTACAAGGCTGAAGCTCTGGCACGCTACTCCACCGCCGCCAGTGAACAGACATACCACGTTGATATCAACGCCGGTGGCCGCAGGGTAGCTTTCCTGACCTCTGTGACCTGGTCCCGCTTCGGCGATCTGATGATGGGATCCAGATCCCACCCCGAATATCTTCGCAATGCATACCAGACCCGCATCAACGGCAGTGACACGGTGATCCTCAATGATAACCCCCGGAGACAGGTAGCTTCCGGCTACACACAGCTCAACACCATGAACAAGCTGCGCTTCAAAACCGGAAGGTACTTCGACATAGACATCGCCCACCATTACTCCCGGCTCTCAGATGTACCCCGTTATGACAGGCTGATACAGGTGAAAAACAATACCCTCAGGTACGGCGATTGGTATTATGGTCCGCAGATATGGATGATGACCAACTCCACAGTCAGCTATAACAAAGCCTCAGCTGCTTTCGATGAAGCACGACTGACGGTGGCACGGCAGGACTACCGCGAGAGCCGTCATGACCGGAAAATTAATGACGTCAGCCTTAACCAGCAGGAGGAGAATGTTGGTATATGGTCAGTGAACCTCGACTTCGACAAGAGTCCGGATAACAGCAAAAACCTTATCTACTACGGGGCTGAGTATGTCAGGAACAATATCGTGAGCACAGCTGACATAAAAGATATTACCACCGGAGAGACTGTTCCGGCCGGGTCTCGTTATCCCAACGGGAAAAATATCTACAACAGCTTCTCACTGTATGGCGGATACAAGTTCAATCTGAACAACAAACTGACCCTGAGCACGGGAGCGAGGTATAACTTCGTCTCCCTGAATTCTGAGATTGCTGACAATTCATTTTATAATTTCCCCTTCACAACAATTGAATCAGCCAACAGTGCGGTTACGGGGGCTGCCGGTGCCGTCTGGAGGCCCGACGGCAGGACGGAACTGACACTCAACCTCTCTACAGGCTTCAGGGCTCCTAATCTCGACGATCTGGGCAAAGTTTTTGAATCCGCCCCTGGTATCCTCGTTGTGCCAAACCCCGACCTCAGGCCGGAGTACCTGTACAACGCCGACCTGGGAGCCTCACGGGAGATAGGTAATATGCTGCTTGCTGAGGCGTCTCTCTTCTTCTCTTACCTTGACAATGCAATGGTGCGACGTGAGTTCCTCTTCAACGGAGAACCAACCATTGAATTCCAGGGCGAGGAGAGTACGGTATTTGCCATGGTCAACACCGGTTATGCCATAGTCTATGGCACCCAGCTGAAAGCGGAACTGCGGCCAGCATCATTTGTAAGGATAAAGTCATCACTTACTCTCACTGGCGGTCATGACAATGAAAAGGAACCGTTACGTCATATACCGCCTGTATTCGGAGCCACTCACATAATCTTTGAAAGATCATTCATCAAAACCGATTTATACGCCGTTTACAACGGACGCATAACCTATGACAGGCTCGCCCTGAGTGAGAAGGAAAAAGCCTATATGTACGCCACCGACGATAACGGCAACCCCTGGTCACCGGGCTGGTTTACCCTGAATTTCAAGACATACTTCAATATCAGCAACCGCGTTGATCTTTCCGCCGGGGTAGAAAATATTCTTGATCTCCGCTACAGACCCTATTCATCAGGTATCGCTGCCCCGGGAAGAAACTTCATCTTCTCGGCAAGGATCAGGGTCTGACGGACCGGCAGGCTCCCGGCACGACTACTTAAACCGCCTGGACTCGGGCACCACTGATTGTACGTTCCTTTCACGGGACCCCTGTGCAGCCTGATTACCAGATAGTGCCCGGTCTGCAGACCGAGCCATTGCTTTTCCAAAATGATTGATTAAATTTCAACCATATTTGGATATTTGAAGGGTAATGACCGGCGATTTTCAACTTGCTGAGGTAAAAAGCAAAAAAGACATCAGGGAATTTCATGATCTGCCCGCTTTTATCAATAGAGGCGACAGGAACTGGATAAAACCGCTCTTCAAAGATATAGAGACTGTCTTCAATCCCTTATCAAACAGCCTCTTCCGTAACGGCGATGCCGTAAGATGGCTCCTCCGTGACGGTTCAGGCAAATGTATCGGCAGGGTGGCTGCCTTTTACAGCCATAAGATCGCCAATGCAGACCAGAAACCCGTAGGCGGCATGGGTTTCTTTGAATGCACCAATAACCATGATGCGGCCGCCTTACTGTTTGACGCATGTCGCAACTGGCTGTCAGATAACGGGATGACGGCAATGGAAGGCCCGGAGAACTTCGGAGAGCGCGACCGCTGGTGGGGCCTCCTGGTAGACGGCTTCTACCCTCCAAACTACTGCATGCCTTACAATCCTCCCTACTACAGGGAACTGTTCGAAAAATACGGTTTCAGGAACTATTTCGATCAGTACACATACCATACACCCGTCACCGACAAAAACCTCAGTGAGGTGATCCGGGAAAAGGCCGTGAGGATCTTCAACAACCCGGAATACTCATTCAGGTACATGAAAACATCTGAAGCGAAGGAGATAGCCCGCAACTTCATGATCGTCTACAACAAGGGATGGGCAAGATTCCCGGGAGTCAAGACAATAAGCGAACGGCATGCCAGGCTCATCTTTAAAAGCTTCCGCCAGATACACGACGAAAAACTGCTTTGGTTCGGATTTTACAGGGATGAACCGGTGTGCTTTTTCATCATGCTTCCAGAAGTCAACCAGATAGTCCGGCACCTGAACGGCAAACTTAATCATGTTGGCAGGCTTAAATTCCTTTGGTACAGGTACGTCAGGAACGAGCTGACAAAAGCCTTCGGCCTGATCTTCGGGATTGTCCCCGAACACCAGAGGAAAGGGGTTGAAGGAGCTCTTATAATGTCATTCGCAAAGCTTGCATTGTCTGAAAAATTTCCTTATAAAGAGCTTGAATTCAATTGGATAGGCGATTTCAACCCGTCAATGATGCACCTGCTTGACCAGATAGGCGCTAAAATCATAAAGAGACACATAACTTACCGTTATCTCTTTGACAGGAACGCCCCGTTCGAGAGGGCTTCCATTGTGAATGCCTGAAAATATCAGCGGTCAGAATGGCCTGTAGCCTATTATCTCTCTGACCTCCCTGATGGTGACGGAGGCGCTTGCCCTCGCCTTTTCGGCGCCCATGGCCACTACCTTGCCAAGGTAGACAGGGTCATTGATGATCTCGTTGATACGGATCCGTATAGGGTCAGTGACCTTTATGATGTCTTCAGCAAGCTGCTTCTTCATATCGCCATACCTTATCTGGCATGAAGAATGCTGATCACGGAAAAACTTCACCGTTGAGGGCTCTGAGACAACATCCATGATTGTAAAGAGATTCCTGACAGCCTCGGATGGTTCTGAATCCTGTTTTTCCGGACCGGTATCGGTCACCGCCCTCATCACCTTCTTGCGTATCTCGGCAGGAGTGTCTGCCAGGAAGATACCGTTGCCTTCGCTCTTGCCCATCTTGCCTGATCCATCCAGTCCCGGGATCTTCATCAGCTGTTTCCCGAAGTTGTAAGCGTCAGGCTCAGGGAAATAATCAACCTCGTACATGGTATTGAAACGGCGCGCAAAGCGCCGTGTCATCTCAAGATGCTGCTCCTGGTCCTTGCCAACGGGTACCTTGTGTGCCTTGTGAATGATTATGTCGGCGGCCATGAGTACCGGATAGGTCAGAAGGCCGGCATTGATGTTGTCAGGATGCTTCCTGATCTTTTCCTTGAACGAGGTGGTGCGCTCCAACTCCCCAACATAAGCGTTCATGTTCATCAGGAGGTAGAGTTCGGAGACCTCGGGGACATCGCTTTGCACATATACAGTAGCCTTCTCAGGGTCAATGCCGGCAGCAAGGTATTCAGCCAGTACCTGCCTGATGTTCGAGTGAATGTCATCAGGATGGGGATGGGTAGTAAGCGAGTGATAGTCTGCCACAAAAAAATAGCAGTTGTTCTCCTCCTGCATCCTGAGAAAATTTTTCAAAGCCCCGAAATAGTTACCCAGGTGAAGATTGCCTGTTGACCTTATGCCGCTTACTACAGTATCCATTAATAATATTTTATCCGATGCAAAAATAGGGATAAATAACGAAATTCTTCCCGGCGGTTCAACAATCAGGCTGCCGGTACCTGACAGCGTACCGGTCGCCGTAACGCGGCTGAGGTTACCGGATGGCTGACAATCTGTCTACCACAGTCGACAACAGCTCCAAAAGCCAAGTACTGCAACAATTTTTGTATTTTTACCGGGTAAATTATCAATAATGGAATCAACACGGCAGAAGAAAGTTGCAAGACTGGTGCAAAAGGAGCTTGCAGAGATAATAATGCACCATGGCGGTGAGCTCGCGCCCGGAAAGATGATATCCGTGACTACCGTGCGCGTCAGCCCGGACCTCTCGCTTGCAAAGACATATGTCAGCATCTTCCCTTCAGAAGGCGCTGCCGCAGTGGTTGAAGTATTGCGCAACAGCGTCCCGCGGCTGAGGTACGAGCTCGGGCAGAAGGTACGCAACCAGCTGCGCATTGTTCCGGAGATTGCCTTCTTCGTTGATGACAGCAATGACTATATTGACAAGATTTCCAACCTGCTCAAGGAATAAGACCGATGCACTATGACCCCATTAAAGAGCTCCTCGGGAGACAGTTCAACCGCCATCCCCTGTTGCGAAAGCTCTTTTACCGTCTTCTCAATATACTCCTGCTGCGCTCCTGGCATGTACGCAAAGCCCTGCGGCGACTGAGCGGGACCATACCCTCATCAGCCTCTGTGCTCGATGCCGGAATGGGTTTCGGACAATATTCATGGTGGATGGCCACCAGATTCCCCGGCTGGAAAATCACTGCTGCCGACATTAAAAGTGAACAGGTGGCTGACTGCAACGCCTTCTTCAGTATAACGGGACTGGGAGAGAGAGTGCATGCCGTGGAGGCCGACCTGGTGACGTGGCGGAGCGTTGATCAATATGACATGACCCTCTGCGTTGATGTGATGGAGCATATAGAGGCGGACCGGACGGTCTTCTCATCATTCCAATCAATGATGAACCCGGGAGGTTACCTTGTCATCTCAACACCATCTGACATGGGGGGTTCTGACGTGCACTCGGATGATGACACCTCCTTCATCGGAGAACATGTGCGTGACGGCTACGGCAAGGAGGAGATCACCGAAAAACTGATCGCCGCAGGCTTTGATGAGGTCTCTGTTGAATATACATACGGCACCCCGGGAAGCATTGCCTGGAGACTCTCAATGAAATATCCCGTCATCATGCTTTCGGCTTCAAAACTCTTCTTCATTCTCCTGCCAATATGGTATCTTGCCGTAATGCCTTTTGTGCTGGCGCTGAATTGCATCGACCTGCATAAGAGACACTCTAAAGGAACCGGGTTGCTTGTGATTGCCCGTAACAGCCGATGAAGCTACCTCTCTACATAGCAAAGAGATACCTCTTCGCGAAGAAATCGCGTAACGCCATCAACGTGATCTCAGCCATCTCCGTTGCCGGTGTGATGGTTGGGACAATGGCCCTTATAACCATCCTGTCAGTATTCAACGGCCTGGAAGAGATGGTAAAGGCAATCTTCAGCACATCCGACCCGGAGATAAAAATCTCACCTGTAATGGGAAAGGTTTTTACCCCTGATTCTGTGATGCTTAAGAGGCTATCAGCTATTGAGGGGGTGGAGGTCTATGCTGAAACACTGGAAGAGAACGCCCTGCTTCGTTATGACGAACAGCAGTATATTGCCACAGTTAAGGGCGTCTCCCTGAACTATACCGATGTCACTGATCTTGATACTGCCATGTGGGATGGCGATTTCACGCTCCAGGGCGAGAACGGAAGACCCTATGCAATTGCCGGACTCGGTGTGGCAAACCACCTTGGTATGAGACTCAATTTCGTATCACCGCTGGCAATATACATTCCTGACCGCAAGGCCAAAATAAGAGCCAACCCGGGAAGCGAGTTCACCCGTAGATACATCTACCTTTCAGGTATCTACGCTGTTGAACAGGAATTTGACTCGAAATATGTCTTCCTGCCCCTTGACTTCGCACGGGAACTGCTTGACTATACAACCGAGGTAAGCTCTGTTGAGGTCAGGCTGAGTGCCGGGGCAGATGAAAGAAAGACCCAGAACGCCATCAGGGAGGTAGTGGGCGATGAGTTCCTTGTACGTAACAGGTATGAACAGCAGGAGATGTTCTATAAGGTGATGAAGGCCGAACGCCTTGCCATCTACGTTATCCTGACCTTTATCCTGATAATCGCATCATTCAATATTATCGGTTCACTCACAATGCTGATAATTGAAAAGGAGAGAGACATAAACATCCTGAAGAGCCTGGGAGCAAATAACCGTCTCATCAAACGTATCTTCATCTATGAGGGCTGGATGATTTCGATCATCGGGACACTCCTCGGACTGATTCTGGGGTTTGTGCTCTGTGCTGCCCAGCAGCACTTAGGCATCGTAAGGCTGGCCGGAGAATCGCTCCTTATCGACGCCTATCCCGTCAGGATGCAGGTTGAAGATTTTATCATCGTGGCAGCCACCGTGACTGCCATCGGTTATGCTGCTGCATGGTACCCTGTACACTATCTTTCACGAAGGTTTCTCACAGAGAACAACAAGGCAAAGAAATGAGCATAAAAACCATAATAACAATTGCTGCAGCTTCACTCATGCTGGTCTCATGCGGCGACCCCGGAGGCAACAAACCCTCACGGAAGATGCTCATTCCGGATGAAAAGCTGGTCTCAATACTTACTGACACCTACCTCACCTCCGGCATGATCGACCTGTCACCGATGAGAGATTCATGGGCGCAGCGCGACTCAATCCTTAACTATATCGATGTCATACGCAGCCACGGCTTTACATACGAACAGTTCGACGCAACCATCAGGTACTATTTCACCGATAAACCGAAGAAGCTGTCAAGGATCTATGACAAGGTCACAGGCAACCTCCTTGAGATGGAGGCCGTAGTGATGACCGAGAATGTCCCTGTGGATGCTGAATCGGAAGAGAACCTGTGGACAGGTAAGGCCAGTTACAGCTTCCCGGAGGACTTTACCCGCGACCCCGTCTGGTTTGATATTCCTGTAGAAATACCCGGAGAATACATCCTGCATGCCGACATACGGCTGTTTGAGGATGATAAAAGCCTGAACCCAAGGGTAACTGTCTTCTTCAGCTATCCTGACGAATCGGGGGAAGAAAAACGGGATTACTGGGAGGAGGTAAGCCTGATCAGGGACGGTCAGTTTCAGAAAGTTCTTATCAGGCACACACTTGATACCTTACCCAACGCACGCATCAGAGGCTGGCTGCTGAACCATGACAATCAGCCAGGTAAGTGGGAGAAACATGCGCGGATAGCAAATATCAACCTTCGGGTTGACACCACTTTCGTGAGAAAAAAGTAATGAGAACTATCGCGGCCCAGTATGTATTTACCTCGGCTGGTAAGCCACTCCGGAGAGGAGTGGTTACTGCGGACGACGATGGCACCATACTCGCAGTCGAAGATACAGGGGGAGAGCTGACTGAAAGAGCCGCGACTGAGTTCTACAACGGGATCATAATCCCGGGCATGGTCAACTCCCACTCGCATCTTGAGCTCTCCCACATGCGTGACCTCATCCCGGGAGGAGGTGGATTGCAGAAATTCATCCTCGCAGTCCGTGACCGCCGGGAGGCGGAACAGGATGCAGTGACAACCGCCGCAGAGAAAGCCGACCGGGAGATGCGCGACGGAGGCATTGTGGCATGCGGCGACATCAGTAACACACCGGCGTCGTTTGATGTGAAGAGAAGGAGCCCGATCCGTTACCTTACCTTTACCGAGCTCTTTGGCTCAGACCCTCTGCTGGCCACCAGCCGGATGAATGAAGCGCTGAAGGTGGCAGACGCTGCCACAAAGGCCGGACTGCCTGGTAATATCACTCCACATGCAGTATATTCGGTATCGGAACAGCTTTTTTCTCTTGTCAGACAGCATATCAATCCTGATTCAGTAATCTCGCTTCACTTCCTCGAATCGGAAGATGAGCGCAAGATGGCGGAGCGACATGTGGAACGGGCTCTCACGCTGGCATCTCTCTCATCACAGCTGATACTGGTCCATAATACCGTCATCACACATGGGGAGGCGGTAAAACTTGCCTCCGCAGGCAACACATGGTTCTGCCTCTGTCCATCATCCAACATGCGCATCTCCGGTACCATGCCCCCGGTGGCACTCATCCGAAAAATAACTGCCAGGATCGTGGCAGGCACTGACAGCCTCGCCTCAAATGACAAACTTGATTTGCTCACCGAGCTGAGACTGCTTCATGAAGCCTCACCCGATACACCTCTTGAGGAGGTGATAAGGTGGGGGACAATCAACGGGGCAGAGGCGCTGAAGATGTCGGAGAGCCTTGGATCAATCGAACCCGGGAAAAAACCCGGTCTCCTCCTCCTTGAGCCTGTTGACCTGGTGAACCTCCGCCTTCTCCCTCACAGCCGGGTACGCAGATTATTGTAGTTTTAATGCCTAAAAACCCTTAAATGCCAACATTCCTCTTTAATGATATAGTATTCGGACCGGTACGCAGTCGCAGGCTGGGAGTCTCCTTAGGTATCAACCTGCTCCCAGTGAGCCGGAAGGTATGCTCCTTCAATTGCATCTACTGTGAATGCGGGTGGACATCACTGGGCAATGATGTCTCAACGTCACTGCCATCACGCTCTGCGGTGTATGAGGCTCTGAGAACCAAACTCTCAGAGATGAAGCAGCAGGGCAACCCTCCTGATGTCATAACCTATGCCGGGAACGGTGAGCCTACACTGCACCCTGATTTCGCCTCAATCATTGATGACTCCGTGACACTGCGTGATGAGTTTTTCCCTGAAGCAAAGGTATCGGTGCTGTCCAACGGATCAACATTGCACCACAGGAATGTGCGCGAGGCACTGAAGAAGGTCGATATGAATATCCTTAAGCTTGATTCCGTCATCCCCGGCACAGTGAGGAGACTGAACCAGCCCCGTGGCGCCATCGATCTTGCAAGGTTTGAAAAGCAGGTGAAGGACTTTGACGGCCGGTTCATCATCCAGACCCTCTTTGTCAGAGGCGAATACAGGGGTGAAACCATTAATAATACCACACCGGAGGAGCTTGAGGCCTGGCTTGAGGCAATCGCCCGGCTCAGGCCCCAGTCGGTGATGATATATACTATCGACCGTGATACACCAGTTGGGAGCAACCTGAGAAAGGTGCCCGCTGAAGAACTCAGGACAATCGCCGGCAGGGTGGAGGCACTGGGGATCAGTACATCGGTGTCAGGGTAACCCTCATGAGCGGCACAACGATCCTCATAAGCCCGCTGAACTGGGGCTTCGGCCATGCCGGACGAATGATACCCCTGGCCCGGGAGCTGCAAAGAAGAGGCAACGAGGTGGTCTTCGGGGCAGATGCACGACTCCTCCCGCTTATTGAATGCGAACTTCCGGGGATAAAACTGATTGAGATTCCCGGACTGGATATAAGGTATTCCAGGATATTGCCACAGTATGTGTGCATATTCCTGCAGTTACCGCTGATTCTATTATCCGCGGTCCGTGAACACAATCTTTTAAAGCGCCTGGCACGGGAGATAAAGCCGTCTGTCATAATATCAGATAACCGTTTCGGATTCTGTCACAGCAAGATCTTCTCGGTCTATGTAACCCATCAGCTCCGTATACCCTTCCCGCGGTTCCTGCGGTTCATGGAGCCTTTTGGCGCCTGGCTTCACAGAAGAATCATTAGCAGGTTCGATCTTTGCCTTGTGCCTGACTACCCTGGCCCGGTGAACCTTTCGGGCAGGCTCTCACATGACATTAAGCTTCTTAACAACACGCATTATATGGGACCGCTGTCGAGATTCAGGGTTACGCCGGTACCGGAGCTGCTGTCTGGATCCATTGTTACGCCGGTACCGGAGCTGCTTTCGGGATCCGCAGCGTCCGCTCTGCCGGATTCAAACATCACCCCGGGCCATCCCATCTGCTCTCTTATACTCTCAGGTCCGGAGCCGCAGCGTTCCATCCTGCTTGAAAAAGTAAGCGGGGCACTCAGGGGCGTTCAGCTCTACGTGCTGAGTGCAACCCCTGTGCAGGTTGCCGGCAGCAGAGACCATGGCATTACATTAATTACCAAGCCTGACGCCGGCACAATGAGAGACCTGGTATCACGTAGCACTATGGTCATCGCAAGAGCCGGATATACCTCCGTCATGGAGCTGGTTTCACTGGGGAAAGGTGCGGTGCTGATACCTACACCCGGCCAGACGGAGCAGGAGTATCTTGGTGAGTATCTCAACGGGCATCACGCTTTCATAACGGTGAAGCAGAGTGATACGGACAGACTTGGCAGACTGACTGAAGAATGGGCGGAGGATACCCGTCCTCCTCTGGCCGACAGCGCCTCCCATTTTGAAAAGGCTATAAAACTACTGCTTGAGCATAAAAAAAGTGACAGCGGTCAGAAATCTACTACCTGAGCATAAAAAACAGTGACAGCAGCCAGAAATCTACTACCTGAGCAAAAAAAACAGTGACAGCGCCATCACCCCTGCCCCTGCTGCCAGTCCGGTCCAGACCTCCGACGGGGTGTGATCTTCGAGCCAGATCCTTGATGACATCACCGCACCGCCAACAATGAGCACTGAAGCAAGCTGCCAAACCGTACTGATGTCATAAAGCACAATCATGACAATAATTAGGACAAGCAGTCCTCCTATGCCGGCGGCATGCAGCGAAATCCGGTAGAATGTGGTTATAAGCAGGGTGATGAGAGTGACTACGGCAACAGAGATGAAGTAAGCCCTGAACAGGTTCGGTACCTGCATCCTGAGAAGTAGGTAAGCCGTAAGGGTGTACATCATAAGCGCGAAGGTGAGCAGGATGACCCTCTCATTACGGTCACGTGCATTAAAGGTGGTTATGGCTCCCCTGACGTAAAGTATCGCTGCCAGTGCCAGCGGCAGGATGACATTGTTCGTAAGCACCACGATAAATATCAGCCTCTTCAGCTCAGAGGGGATGAAGGAGAGCAGGGTCGGTGAACTGTAAACGATCAGCAGTCCGTACAATGGAATGAAAATGGGATGGAATATTACTGAGAGTACCTCTGCTGTTTTCGTCCGCCGGCTCTTTTCTACAGGTTTCATTTTATCTCCTTCCTCATCCTGGCAACAGGAATATTCAACTGTTCACGGTATTTGGCAACCGTTCGCCGCGCTATCTGGTAACCCTTCTCCTGGAGTATCTCAGTCAGTTTCTCATCAGTCAACGGCCGGCGCTTGTCCTCATTGCCAAGACACTCCTGCAGTATCCTTTTAATCTCACGTGTAGAGACCTCGTCTCCGCCGTCAGTCTGCATCCCCTCGGAGAAGAAAAACTTCAGGGGGTAGATCCCGAAGTGAGTCTGAATATACTTGCTGTTGGCCACGCGTGACACGGTGGAGATATCAAGGCCGGTCATCTCAGCCACATCCTTGAGTATCATGGGCCTGAGTTTGGTGTCGTCACCTTCCACGAAGTACTCCTTCTGGTATTCCAGGATGGCATTCATTGTAAGCAGGAGAGTATTCTGACGCTGCCGCATGGCATCGATGAACCATTTGGCAGAATCAAGCTTCTGCTTCACGAACATTATTGCGTCACGGTTCTGCTTGCCTGCTGCCTTGTCGCGACTATATGACTCAAGCATCTCGCTGTAACTGCGGTTGACCTTCAGCTCAGGGATATTGCGGTTGTTCAGGCTAAGCTCGAACCCGTTGTCCGTCTGGTCAAGGAGGAAGTCCGGTATTATAGGCTGGGCTGACCTGCTGTATGGATCACTTACAACACCGCCCGGCTTGGGATTGAGCTTCAGTACCTCGTCAATGATACTCTTCATCTCCTCCTCACCGATCATCAGCTTTGCCATGATCTTCTCATAGTGTCTCCTTGAAAACTCTTCAAAGTAATCACTCAATACGGTCTTTGTGAGGGCTATGGAGCGCACCGACCTGTCCTTCCGCTCTATCTGCAGCAGCAGGCACTCGCGGAGATCACGGGCTCCCACCCCGGCAGGCTCCAGGTCCTGTATGATCCTGAGAATCGAGTTCAGCTCTTCAGTATCCGTGGTTATGTTCTGCAAAAAGGCAAGATCATCAACCATGTTCTCAACCTCGCGGCGCAGATAGCCGTCGTCATCGATGTTACCTATGATATACTCACCCAGGATATCCTCCCTCTCGGTGTCAGACCTGAGGTTGAACTGGGATATAAGGTTTTCATGGAATGACGACCCGGAAGCAAAGGGAATATCATCCCGTCTCTCCTCATCCTTGGAGGTATTATTTACCTGCAGGCGGTAATCGGGGATATCCTCATCATTGAGGTAATCGTCAAGGGCAAACTCTTCCTGGTCACGCTCCTCCTGTTCAACATCGATATCCTCCTCTTCCTCACCCTGCACCTCGTCATCATCAGGACCCTCCTCCAGGGCGGGATTCTCCTCCAGTTCTTTTTTGATACGCTGCTCCATCTGCATGGCAGGCACCTCCAGCAGCTTGATCATCTGGATCTGCTGTGGTGAAAGCTTCTGGAGCAGTTTCTGTTGTAGCCTCTGGTCGAGCATGTCGCCTGCCGTTCAGGATTTTAAAACTCTGCGTTCCGCGGCGTCCGCGGGAATGGTATTACATCACGTATATTTGACATCCCTGTCATGAAGAGGATGAGTCTCTCAAACCCGAGGCCAAAGCCCGAGTGCGGGGCAGTGCCGAACTTCCTGGTGTCAAGGTACCACCAGAGATCCTTCAGAGGCAGGTTCAGCTCTTCAATCCTTGCTGTCAGTTTATCTAACTCCTCTTCCCTCTGCGACCCTCCAATTATCTCACCTATCCCGGGGAACAGAACATCCATGGCCCTTACCGTCAGGCCGTCGTCATTCTGCTTCATGTAGAAGGCCTTAATAGCCTTGGGGTAGTCGGTGAGTATAACAGGACGCCTGAAGTGGGTCTCCACGAGATAACGTTCATGCTCAGCCTGGAGATCACGTCCCCAACCCACAGCATACTCCCACTTGCGGTCCACAGCCTCGAGGATCTTGATTGCTTCCGTGTAGGGCAGCCTCACAAAACTGTTGGCCAGGACAAACTCAAGCCTCTCAATGAGAGCCGTGTCAATCATCTTGTTGAGGAACTCAAGATCCTCCCTGCAGTTGTCAAGAGCATATTTGATAAGATACTTGAGAAAATCCTCCGCCAGGTCCATGTTGTCATTTAGATCCCAGAAGGCCATCTCCGGCTCAATCATCCAGAATTCTGCAAGGTGACGCGGGGTGTTGGAGTTTTCAGCACGGAACGTGGGCCCGAAGGTATAAATCTCTCCCAGTGCCAGTGCTCCAAGTTCACCGTTAAGCTGTCCGCTGACGGTAAGGTTGGTGGGTTTGCCAAAGAAGTCGTTCTCAAAATTTACTCCCCCCTCTTTTGTGCGGGGAAGATTATTCAGGTCGAGGGTGGTGACATGGAACATCTCGCCCGCTCCCTCGGCGTCACTGCCGGTGATGATGGGAGTATGCAGGTAAAAGAAACCCCTGTCATTGTAATACTTGTGTATGCCGAAAGCCATGGCATGTCTTATGCGCATCACCGCGCCGAATGTGTTGGTACGGAAACGTAGATGAGCTATCTCCCTGAGGAACTCCATCGAATGCCCCTTTTTCTGAAGCGGGTAAGTCTCAGGATCGCATCTGCCGTACAGGATCACCTCGGCGGCTTGTATTTCCACACTCTGCCCCTTGCCCTGCGACGGCTCCAGGATACCGGTAACCCCGATACTGGCACCGGTTGTAATATCCTTCAGGAGATCGGCCGGAAAGGCGCTCAACTCCATGACTATCTGTATGTTGTTAATCGTTGATCCATCATTGAGAGCAACAAAGGCCACATTCTTGATCTCTCTTTTGGTCCTGACCCATCCCTTAACAAGCACCTTCTCTCCGGTAACCGGTTTTGCAAGCAGTTCCTTTACTCTTTCCCTTTTCATATTAAATCAAACCATTATGTCCACAAAAATAGCATTTTGTTCCTCTTGCCGTAAATGTAAGTTAATAAATGGCACTGTTTTTGTGCACAAAAGCAATTTTCCTGTGGGTGAGAGCGTTTCCCTTTAGAGATTTGTACTATTTGAATTATCACCTAAAAAGGGTAATTTTACCTTTCAAACTGAAAACGGGTACATTATGGAAGTCGACAGCAAGATAATTGTAGTGCCATGGGATTTTACTCCGGTCACGGATTATGCGTTGCAGCATGCAATCAAGATATCACGCATGACGCACAATGATATCTGCCTTCTGCACATCGTTGAGAAGATCACCACTGAGGGTGGCATCAAGGCCAAGCAGGCAGCCATGACAAATAAGGGTAACGAGGTTGAGCGAAACTTCGGCGTCAAGGTAAAGACACATGTACAGCGTGGCACCATATTCAAGAATATACCTGAGTTTGTCAATGACCGTGGTGCATCACTTGTGGTGATGGGAACGCACGGTATGAGCGGTATGCAGAAACTGACCGGCAGCTGGGCTTTGAAGGTAATAGCCAAATCAAAAGTCCCATATATAGTTGTACAGGCACCTCCGGCAGACCAGGAGAGGTATCACAATATCGTGTGCCCCATCGACTGGCGTGCAGAGGAGAAAGAGAAGCTCTCAATGGCAATTTTCATGGGTAAATACTTTGATTCAAAGGTCCATGTACTGAAGGCAACCCGGAAGGATGAGTCGCTTGCCAAAAAAGCCAACCTGAACCTCAACTATACGGTGAGGATGCTCATACAGAACAACATAGAGTATGACATTAAGGAGGTGCCCTCAGATAAGCTGGCCGAGAAAACCATCGAGATAGCCCAGGAACTGAAAGCCGACCTTATACTTATCATGACCACCAAGGACATCACATTTGCAGATTATGTTATAGGTGCGAAGGAGCAGGAGATCATTGCCAACAGCTCAAAGATACCTGTCTGCTGTGTTAACCCGGCATCGGCATTTGCCAACCTCGGGCAGTTCATGTACGGGTAGATAGTTGGCAGTCTTCAGTCAAAATCTACAATCGACACTCCTTCAATGTCAATTATAGTCAGTAATGTAACGAAGACATACGGTCACCAGAAGGCCCTGGATGATGTGTCATTCACAATTCCTGCCGGTGAGATAGTTGGTTTCATCGGCCCCAACGGTGCCGGGAAGTCGACGATGATGAAGATCATCACCGGTTTTTTCTCTTCTGACTCGGGCAGCGTGTCAGTATGCGGCCTCCCGGCCGGACCAGGAGCTACAGAGATGAAGCGGCTCATAGGATACCTGCCTGAGAACAATCCACTTTACCTCGATTTGTATGTCCGGGAATACCTCGGATATGTTGCTGACTTGTATCGTATGGGAAACAAGGGCCGCGAAGCGGTGAACTCTGTGATTGAGCGCACAGGACTGATCGCCGAGCAGGGCAAGAAGATAGGCGCGCTCTCAAAGGGATACCGGCAGCGTGTCGGGCTGGCTCAGGCGCTGATTCATGACCCCCGGGTGCTGATCCTCGACGAGGCCACCACCGGTCTCGATCCCAACCAGATAGTAGAGATCCGTAGCCTCATCTCCGAGGCAGGCCGTGAAAAGACTGTGATGCTCTCAACGCATATCATGCAGGAGGTGGAGGCAATCTGCAGCCGCGTGATCATTATCGACCACGGCCATATTGTTGCCGATGGCCCCATTGATGAGATCTCCTCCCTCGCCGGCGCCCGCCTCGAAGAGACCTTCCGGCAACTCACCGGCAATCGTTAGGCACCTGTCTGGCAAAAGTGGGCAGTCGGCACTCTTCAGTCAATAGTTTTAAGACCGCAGGACCGCCCCGACGCTTCGGTCGGGATCTCCGCTTCGCTCCGACAAGACCTCAAGACTTGAGACCTTCAGACATCAGACCTTCAGACATCAGACCTTGAGACCTTCATCCGCCAGCTGGCGGATCAGACCTTTTGACTTCAGACATCTTGACTTTAATTTTTTTTACTACATTTGTGCCATATATGACGGTGGACAGATTTGCGCTGATTGCAACCACGGAAAAAAATGCTAAAACGGTTTTCACCCGCTGCTTTTCAACAATCCGTCCCTGCCTTTGTTAAACTTTAAAAATTAGCAGATGAGCTATCTATTTACTTCTGAATCAGTATCCGAAGGCCACCCTGACAAGGTAGCCGACCAGATCTCCGACGCACTCCTTGATAACTTCCTTGCATGGGACCCCGAATCAAAAGTCGCATGCGAGACCCTCGTCACTACCGGACAGGTGGTGGTGGCAGGCGAGGTCAGAACTAAAACCTATATCGACGTACAGAATATAATCAGGGAGGTCATCAACAAGATCGGCTACACAAAGGCCGAGTATATGTTCGACGGCAACTCATGCGGCATCTTCTCAGCCATCCATGAGCAATCTCCCGACATCAACCAGGGCGTCGTCCGCAAGAAGAAAGAAGACCAGGGCGCAGGCGACCAGGGGATGATGTTTGGCTACGCCGTCAATGAGACGGAGAACTATCTTCCGCTCTCACTAGACCTTGCGCACGAACTGGTGTACCAGCTCGCGGAGATACGCCGCGAGGGCAAGATGATGAAATACCTCAGACCCGACTCCAAGTCTCAGGTCACCATCGAATACAAAGATGACGGAACCCCCGTGAGAGTGCATACAATTGTGGTCTCTACGCAGCATGATGACTTCAACAAGGATGAGAAGAAGATGCTGGAGACAATCAAAAAGGATGTCATTAATATCCTTGTGCCCAGGGTGAAGGCCAGGTTCGGCGAAAAGGTTCAGAAACTGTTTGACGGCAAGATAAAATACCACGTCAATCCGACAGGCAAGTTCGTCATCGGCGGGCCTCACGGCGACAGCGGCCTCACGGGACGCAAGATCATCGTCGATACCTACGGCGGCCGTGGCGCTCACGGCGGCGGCGCTTTCTCGGGCAAGGACCCCTCGAAGGTCGACCGCTCGGCAGCATACGCCGCACGCCATATAGCCAAAAACATGGTCGCCGCCGGAGTGGCACGCGAGATGCTCGTACAGGTATCATACGCCATCGGCGTGGCTGAACCGGTAGGTATCTTCGTCAATACCTTCGGCACATCAAATGTGAAGATGAAAGACGGGGAAATCGCAAAGATGATTGACAAGATGTTCGACCTGCGTCCTGCCATGATTGAAAAGGAGTATGGTCTCCGCAAACCCATCTACAGTGAGACTGCCGCCTACGGGCATATGGGCCGTGAACCCAAGACCGTGGAAAAAAGCTTCCGCTCATTCAACGACAAGCCTGACAAAAAGATTACAGTCAGTCTCTTCAAGTGGGAGGAGCTGAACAAGGTCAATGCTATAAAGAGGGCTTTCGGCCTCTAGAATGAGGCTTTGACAATACGGGCAATGTTATCCGATCTGCCGAGGGTATAGTAATGTATCCCAGGCACTTCGTTTTTAAGGAGGTCACGGCTCTGCACAGTAGACCACTCAATACCTACTGCCCTCGCCTCCTCATCAGTGCGGCATCTTGAAAGAGCATGCACCAGCTCCTCTGGCAGGTCAATATGAAAAGTCTGTGGCAGCAGGTTCACATCCGTCATCGCTGATACCGGCTTGATGCCGGGGATCACCGGTACGGTTACTCCCATAGCCCGCAAAGCGTCGCGGAAAGCATAGAACTTCTCATTGTCGAAGAACATCTGGGTGACAATATAACTCGCACCGGCATCAACCTTTCGCTTCAGGTTGACCATGTCGCTCTTCAGGTTGGGAGCTTCGAAATGCTTCTCAGGGTACCCGGCCACCCCGATGCAGAATGATGTTGCAGCGGTATTCTTCAGTTCCGGGTCAAGATAATGCCCGCGGTTCATGTCGGCGATCTGCTCCACCAGCTCATTGGTGTTCGTATGCCCTCCGGGGTCAGGAAGGAAGACACGACTTCCCCTGGGCGGATCACCACGAAGAGCAAGCACATCATTTATACCCAGGAAGTTCATCTCAATCAGCGCGTTCTCCGTCTCCTCCTTTGAGAAACCCCCGCAGAGAATATGAGGCACCACATTCACATTATACTTGTATTTCACGGCGGCAGCCAGGGCAATGGTGCCCGGACGCTTGCGGGTAGTGTGCTTCTCCAGCAGACCGTCAGGCCTCTCCGTCAGCACCACCTCATTGCGGTGGGAGGTGAAATTGATGTATGCCGGTGAGTACTCAAGCAGTCCTTCTATTGTGTGATAGATCCGCTCTATGCTATGCCCCTTCAGGGGTGGCAGCAACTCAAACGTGAAAAGCGGTTTCTTCGAACCGTTTATAAGATCAATTACTGTAGCTCCTTTCATCTGATAAATTTAAAGATTCGGAGCCAGCCATCTTGCCGCCTCCTCAACCGTGATTCCGCATCTTGCTGCATAATCTTCAAGCTGGTCACGGCCAATTGTCCCAACGTTGAAATATGAAGACCCGGGAGATGCAAAGATATATCCGCATACTGATGAAACTGGTACCATCACAAAACTCTCCGTCAGGGTAACTCCTATCGTTTCCGGGGCACTGAGCAGGTCAAAGATCACCTGCTTGCCTGTATGATCGGGGCATGCAGGATAACCCGGCGCCGGCCTTATGCCCTGGTATTTTACCTTGAACAGCTCAGCAGCAGTGAGGGTCTCTCCGGGAGCGTATCCCCAGTGCTTCACACGTATCTCACGATGCAGCCACTCAGCGGCAGCCTCGGCAAAGCGGTCGGCAAGGATCCTGAACATAATCGTGTTGTAATCATCTCCGGCGATTCCGCCGGGCAACTCTCTCTCCGGCTTCACCGTCACCACAAACGCCCCGGCATGATCACCCTTTTCTGCTACAAAGTCCGAAAGACAGAGATTTCGCTGCCCGGGTTCTTTCTCCTCCTGGTTACGAAGGAAGCGGAACCATGCCTCTTTGCTTCCGGCACCGGGAAGCACTTTGATGTCATCGCCATGACGTTCAGCAGGGAAGATTCCTGAGAGCGCTTCCACAACCATCAGATTTTCAGTGATTATCCTTTCAATCATAGCCAGCGCATCGTCATACAGCTTCCTGGCTTCAATGCCCTTGAGCGGGTCATTGAATATGTCAGGATATTTGCCGTTAATCTTCCATGCAAAGAAAAAGAAGGTCCAGTCGATGTACTCAACAAGCTCCCTTATGCTTACCGGGCCTGAGTTGACCACTCCCGTCATTACCGGTGCCGGTGAAGCCGCATCACTCCTGAAGCCATTCTTTCTTGCGGCATCAAGCATCACAAGCCTCTTCACCTTGCGTGAAGCCTCATGCTCTTTCCTGAGTTTCTCATATTTCTCCTTCAGTGATACCCCAAGGGATCCATCGGCAGCCATCAATCCTGACATGACAGGAACCGCCCTTGATGCATCCTTTACATATACTGCACTGAATGAATAAACAGGTGCTATCCGTACCGCCGTATGTATCTCTGAGGTGGTCGCTCCGCCTATCAGCAGGGGAGTCTTCATGCCGCGCTCCTCCATGAGTGAGGCGATATGAACCATCTCTTCCAGCGACGGGGTGATCAGGCCTGACAACCCTATAAAGTCAACCTTCTCTCTCTCGGCAGTGTCAAGTATTGTGGCGGCGGGAACCATCACTCCCAGGTCAATGACCTCATAATTATTGCATGACAGTATCACTCCTACAATATTTTTTCCTATGTCATGCACATCACCCTTTACTGTTGCCAGCAGCACCTTGCCTGCTGACGATGCCTCGCCCGTCTTCATCTCCGCCTCAATAAAAGGGGTAAGACGTGCCACGGCTTTCTTCATCACCCTGGCGCTTTTGACCACCTGAGGCAGGAACATTCGTCCCGACCCGAAAAGATCGCCCACCTCGTTCATGCCGTCCATCAGCGGTCCCTCTAT
>JBFYPM010000029.1:0-21227 GCA_041303295.1 Bacteroidales bacterium | reverse complement strand
ACTTAATTCCTGTTAGATTGCAATAATACAACATTGTTAAAACATTCACAGTAAGAGATAATAAAAATCACATTTCTGATTTTCTGAAGGGTTTATTACAGTGCGGCAGGATATTTGTACTTTAGCCGGAAATATTAGTTATGGCCGAAAAATTAACCGGGATAAAAATATTAAGTTTATCGATATCATGTCTCTTTATCTCAACCTTTTCTTCCCTTTCCCAGGATTTTTCCTCCATGGAATATGCTGCTGCGAATGTGAAGAGCATCTCTTTTGAGAAGGATGGATGGAGGCTGGCTTATCCCTTTGTGCAGCTTCGCACAGGTGAGGAGATGATCCTGCATTTCGATGTCATTGATGGCGATGGCGGGACGCTGTGGTACGGCATAACACACTGTGACCGCGACTGGAATGAGAGCGATCTGTTCAAGAGCGATTATCTTGAGGGCTATGAGGAAAACCAGATCACCCGTTACATGCCCTCATTTAATACAAAGATCAACTATACACACTACTCGCTTAATCTCCCGAATGAAGATATCAGGTTCCTGTTGTCAGGCAATTATATTATCACCGTCTGGGCTCCGGGTGAGCCTGACTCCCCCCTGCTCAGAAGGCGCTTCTTCGTGAGTGAGGCGGGCAGCACAGCACAGGTTGTCTTCCGCAGGCCCATGAAACCGGGAGCAACAGACACCCACCAGCAACCGGAGATCACGGTGTCAACCGGTAGTCTCGGGGTGACCGATCCCTATCGCCAGGTAACCCTCACTGTGATGCAGAACGGACGATGGGACAGGGCCGCAATGAGCCTCAGTCCCGACTTTGTCGGTAACAGAACTCTTGAATTCAACTCCCTCTCTGACAACACTCTGATGCCGGGCGGAAATGAATTCAGGTACTTCGACATAAAGACAATCAGGCAGACAAGGCAGAATGTGAGGTCCATTGATTATGTCAACGGCTTCTACCAGGCCTTCCTGATACCGTCCGATGACAGGGAGTTCAAACCCTATTTCTTCAATGAGGACTTCAACGGGAAGCATATTGTGGCTATGGAAGAGAGCAATGACCCGGACAGGGAGGCTGACTACGTTCAGGTCTTCTTCACAATGCCTTCGTATAACGAGCTGAAGGGGGGATCAGTCTATGTCACGGGTGACTTCACGGGATGGTCATACGGGCCTGATAACAGGATGACATGGAACGCTGCCAGGGGAACCTATGAGGCGTCGATCCTTCTGAAGCAGGGGTGGTATAATTATGAATATGCTTTTGTTCCATCCGGCAAAACCCGTCCTGAAGGATTTCATTTCGAGGGCAGTCACTGGGAGACGGAAAATGATTATCTCATCCTCACCTACTTCCGGGATCCCACCCGGAGGTATGACCGGTTGACCGGCGTCACTGTAACCAACACAAGGTAGGAGGGTCTGAAGGCCCCGACACTCCGTGTACGGGGTTGTGACCCTGCGGGTCTCAATCTGAGGTCTGAAGGTCTGATCCGCCAGCTGGCGGATGAAGGTCTGTCGCTTCGCTCCGTCCTGCCCTGCAATCTGGCTCCGTCGCTAAGTCAGCCCACCGGGCTGACTCTTAACGCTCGGCCCTGGTCATGCAGTCTTGCGGTCGTATTTGACTGAAGACTGAAGACTGACACTACTGCCTATTGCCTGGCAAGACTGAGGACTGAGGACTGAAGACTGCCGATTCTAGTGCCTATCAATACCGTAAAGCATGTAGAAAGTATGTTCCATGGTCTTAACGATCTCCGCCATATACTCATGCACGGCCTTAACTGAACCCGGCAAGGTGTAGATGAGGGTGTTTCCTATGGTGCCTGCCACGGCGCGGCTCAGCAGAGCCTTAGGATTTTTCGTGCCGTATTTGACCCTGATCTGTTCCATGATACCGGGTATCTCTCTGGTAAGCAGTGGTCTGACCACATCAGGTGTGATGTCACGGGGACCAATACCTGTTCCGCCGGTGGTGATGATCAGATCCGTCATAGGAGCTTCCTTCAGTATCGCCTGCAGGGCGACAGCGTCATCCGGAATGACAGTGGTTTTGATCTCATACTTCCATCCTGCATCTGCTATAGCATCCTTCACGTATTTGACCACAACCGGGCCGCTGAGGTCACTGTAGACCCCGCTGTGTGCCCTGTCACTCAGGGTGATCACATGAACCTTGAATACTTCAGGTAATGTCATGTTTCTCCTTTTTAATAAGTTGGATATCAGTAATTATCATCGACTTGTCAACAGCCTTGCACATGTCATAAACTGTCAGCAGGGCCACACTTACCGCCGTCAAAGCCTCCATCTCAACGCCAGTTCGGCCTGTGCAGCTTACGGTGCTCACGGCGGCAATCCCCCTGTTGTCAGCCCCCAGTGTGACTTTGACCTGGTCAAGTGCGATATTGTGACAGAGCGGTATCAGCAGCCCGCACTGTTTGGCAGCCTGTATACCAGCTATTTCAGCCAACGTCATGACATCTCCTTTTTTCATCATGTTCTCAGCCACCAGTCTCAGAGTCTCAGGAAGCATGTTTATCCTTCCCGAGGCGACGGCTGTACGGTGCTGTACCGGTTTGCCTCCGGTGTCAACCATGTGTGCCCTTCCGCTGTCATCAGTATGTGTCAGTTTCTCCATCGGTTATCCTCCAATATTATAAAAACCATTAAGATGATTAGCCGTACCACATTCCGGCTTCTCCGCAACTGCTTTTCGCAGTGCCTCCTCCGCGCCCAGTTCACGAATGCTGTAGCCTGCATCGCTGAAGAGGCACGGTTTGACCATCCCCTCAGGTGTAAGACGCAGCCTGTTGCATCTTGCGCAGTGGCCGCCGCTGCCCCCGTGAACTACCGAGAAGGTCCCGGTTGCAAGATCCATCTGCCTGATGAAACGTACCTCCAGTCCCGCCCTCATGCAGAAGTCTGCCACGGCGCGGGCGTCAGCCTCATCCGGTGTGTTCTTGATTACACAGTTTATCTTCACCGGTCTAAGTCCGGCCCTCTGTGCCGCCTCAATACCCCTGAACACAGCCGTGACGTCGCCACCCCTGGTGACATGCCTGAATTTATCAGAATCGAGGGTATCAAGGCTGATATTCACCCTCATCAGTCCGGCTGACGCCAGGCTTTTGGCAAAATCCGCCAGCAGGATACCGTTGGTGGTCATCGAGAGGTCTGTGATACCATCTATTGCAGCGATCATGCCAACCAGATCTGCCACACCCTTTCGTACCAGCGGCTCACCGCCGGTGATTCTGACCTTGTTTATGCCGGCTGCTGCTGCAGCCCGGGTGAAGGCAGTGATCTCATCATATGAGAGGATATCCTCATGCCTTATCAGCCTGACACCCTCTGCCGGCATGCAATAGAGGCAACGCAGGTTGCATCTGTCAGTGACTGATATCCTCAGGTAATTAATATTTCTTTCAAATCTGTCTAACACTAACCATCTCTCCTTTCTGTATCCAGCTCTGTCCGCGCGGTATGGTTATCAGTCCCCATGCACCGGTGAGGGCCGTTATATGTGCCGATCCGTGGTACTCCACCGGCATTGCCTCGCCGGCCGGTGTCACCGTGAATGGTATCCATGCCAGCCGTTCAGCTCTTTTACGTGAGTAGTCGGTTGCCAGCGGCATCATCATCTTCGGTTCATCGCCCGTGACCCCTGTCATCCTGTCGAGGAACGGTCTCACCATCACCTCAAACTGAACGAAGGTGGATACAGGGTTTCCCGGCAGGCCGAACACCGCCTTTTTCTCACCTGTGCAGAAGGTGAGGGGTTTGCCCGGCTGCATGGCCACCTGGTCAAATAGCATGGTGAGTCCAAGGGTACGCATTACCTTAGGCACCAGGTCATAGTCGCCAAAAGAGACGCCTCCGGAAATGAGAACCACGTCATTCTCATCCAAAGCCCTGCGCAGCAGTGCCTCAATTGAGGACTCCTCATCCCGGGCTATACCATAATATCTGCCTGTGGCTCCGGCCCTGGCAACCTGTGCCATCAGCTGTGAAGCATTGCTGTTTCGTATCTGCGCCCCTGCAGGGATATGGTCGGGCTCAACAAGTTCATTGCCGGTGCTGATGACACCCACCCCCGGCCTGCAACTAACTGTCACCTCCATGGCACCAACGACAGCCATGACGGCTATCTCCTGGGGTTTGATATAGTGACCGGCTTTTAGGACCGTCTGACCGCTGAAACAATCCTCCGCTGCCCTTGCAATGTTGTCATTGCCGGGTCGGCCGGTAAACCTTACCTTTCCGTCCTCCAGCTCCTCAGAGTCCTCAAGCATGAAGACATAGTCAGCCCCGGAAGGCACTGCCGCACCGGTCATTATTCGGGAGCAGGTTCCGGGTACTACTGTCATTGACGGCAGAACGCCGGCTGCCACGGTCTCAAGCACCGTCAGAGCACGTCCGAGCTCCTCATGACGGCATGCATATCCGTCAACGGCGCTCTTGTTCCATGGCGGCATGTCCATGTCGCTTCTCACCGGCGCTGCCAGTGCCCTGCCGGCAGCATCAGTTATCTTCACCTCCTCTTTCCCTGTGCGGAAAGCGGCTCCTGTTATGATTTTGAAAGCTTCTTCGAATGTTATCATGACTGTTCAGTATTCTTTCTTATCATCTCCTTCCCCTACAACACGCAGCGACTCGGATCTGAATGAGACAATGACCTTTTCACCTGTGACGAAGCGGTTCTCTTCCATCTCACGGTGAGTGATATCAGCATAGAAGAAATCACCGGCATTGACAGTGATCTCGAACCCGGTGGGTGAAGGCACCACGTCATCTATGATGCCGTGGATGTTATTGATCTGTACTCCGGCAGCTCCCTGCCGTGAGAGCAACACCTCGCTGCTACCAATTATCAGGAGGCCTGCGGAGGGGTAGCACCCCTTCGGAAGCCTGAACTTTGTCCTTTTCTCTGTTATCCCCGAGCAGCTGTTGTATGATTTAATGAAGGTTACCCTGAAGAAGTTCTTGATGCCGGCATAGCGTGCCACGAACCTGTTGACAGGGTGACTGAACACCTGCAGTGGCGTTCCCTCCTGTATTATCCTTCCGTTATGCATGACACCCACCCTGCTGGCGAGACTGATCGCCTCACCGAAGTCGTGTGTTACGTGGATGATCGTCTGTCCGCTGCGGTTCAGGCGGCGGAGCATCCTCCTTATGTCGTCCTTCAGGCTGGCATCAACAGAAGCCATCGGTTCATCAAGGAGAAGGATCTTAGGCTGTGTGACAAGCGTCCGGGCCAGCGCCACCCGCTGCTTCTCTCCTCCCGAGAGGCTATTGGGCCTGCGCAGGAGAAGGTCAGTGATATTCATCTCAGCCGCAGCGTGCTGCACCCTCTCAACCCGCTCCTTCAGGCTTAGATTTTTTATCTTAAGAGAATACATAATATTATCCTTCACCGAATAATGAGGGAAAAGGGCCAGGTCCTGAAAGACGAGGCCTATTCCTCTATCCTGCACTCTTTTACGGGTTATCTCCTCCCCTTCCAGAAAAATTCTTCCGCTGTCAGGCGGGGTGAGACCGCAGATAAGTTCGAGCAGTTGTGTCTTTCCCGCACCGGAACGGCCGAGCAGGACATAGTAATCGCCCTGCGCCACTTCCAGGGAGATCTCCCTCAGTGAGAAGGCATCGATCCGTTTGCTCAGCCGTTCAGTCCGCAGCATCATCCTCCCTCCTGAATATCGGGCGCCTTTCGGTGGCCAGCACCCTGAAAAGCACAAAGAAAACCAGCGCCACGAGGATAAATATTATCGATGCCGGACGTGCCGCACCTATGCCGTAGGTGTTGAAGCGATCGTATATAAGTACCGGTGCAATCATTGGATGATAGGCTATGATGACCACAGCCCCGAACTCGCTCATGCCACGGGCGAACATCATTATAAATCCTGAGACCACTGAACGCCACGCCTGGGGCAGGGAGATCGTGAAGAAGATGCGCGACTGTGAGGCACCGAGGGTCAGCGCTGCCTTCTCAGTCCGCTCTGGTACCGCGGCAAAACCGTCACGGGCGGCGTTGATGAGGAAAGGGAGGCTTACGAAAGCCATGGCCAGGGCTATGCCGGCGCCGTTGTTGACGAGAAGTATACCGGCTTTTTGCGCCGCGCCGCCGAGAGCACCGTCACGCGAGATGAAACCGAGCAACGCGATGCCCGCTGCCGTATGTGGCAATACAACCGGCAGGTCAATGATACCCTGCACCACCTTCTTGAAGGGGAAGTCCCGGCGTGCCATGAGCCATGCCAGCGGTACGGCTCCGACAGCGAAAATGAGCGTTGAGGAAAAGGCTATCGCGAGAGTGTACCACACACTGCGCCTGACAGCAGGGTCAGCAGCCGTCGTCCTTACCTCACCGAAAGATGAGTCGAGAAACATGCCTGCAAGGGGTGCAATGATGAAGAGAAGCACCAGCGCTGCCAGTATTGTGAAGATCCAGTTGAAGAGCGTATGACCTTTCATCATGGCTGTTTAATCAGATCCAGCCGCTAAATAATTCTTCAACTGCACGGGAACCACGTACGGATTGTCAGCCACGGCCGGCTGAAGAGGCTCCTGTCCGCACTCCCTGAAGATCCGTTTTCCCTCTTCGCTAAGCATGAAAGCAAAGAACCGCATTGCCAGCTCCTTCTGTGGCGCTTCATTAAGGATGGTGCCGGAGTAACTTATATAGTCGCCTCTGACCTCGGTACGCAGCCCGGGCGCCTCACCCGGGATCATGTAACTGACTCCGGCATAATGCTCCGTCAATCCGGGTGATGAGAGGTTGATCTCGTCAGGCAGCTCAAGGTAGCGTAAGCCGTGTTGGATGGCTACTGATCTGTATTGGAACATGTAATCGATGACACCTGTCTCAGCCAGGGCCACAAGGTCGACCTCCTTGGGCCTGATGTAATCTTTATCCTTGCCCAGCAGCGAGTCTGCCAGTCCGGGCCTGCCATAATAGCCTTCAGCCAGGATGGCGGTGAAGAGAGTACGGTACCCGCACGGGTCTGCGTCCGGATCAGCCCTGCCGATGATGACATCATCCTTCAGGAGTATGTCAGCCCAGTTATCACTGCGGAAGACCGATGAGTATTTTGACTCCGGCCTGTAGGCAATCACGATCTCGTTGGTGGCAAACCGTATGTTCCAGGAAGCATAGCGGGGAATGAGCATGCTGCTGACAACGAAGTGATCAGCCGACAGCATTATGTCACAGGGTTTGCCAAGCTCCGTGATCTTGCGGGCCGAGTGAATACTGCCGGCTGCCTCGGTGAGAACGGTTACACCGGGATTGGCTTTTTCGAAGGCTTCCGCAAGTCTCCTCACCGGCACAGAGAGGCTGCCGGCATGAAAGATTATAAGGTTCTTACTACCGCCATCGCCACATCCCGTAGGTATCAGAAGGATAAGGGAGAGGAGTGCCAGGATTCTTCTCATTTCCCTTCGCTTATTTCGTTGACACGGTTGAAAAATACCTTTGCGATGCTCTTCATTGCTATATCTGTCTCATGAATGAGGCTGTTGTAGGCACGCACCAGCTGTCTGCCGTCAACTGACAACAGTGTCCTGCCCCCGGCGGCACCGCCGCGTCGCTTCTCCGTCAGCAGGAAGCCGAGATGATGCTCCACGTCGTGCAGCAGTCCCCAGGCCTTGCGGTAGCTCATACCCAGGTTGCGTGCTGAAGCGGTAAGTGATCCGGTACGGTCTATATCAAGCAGGAGCGCAAAACCCTCACCGTCAAGTATCCGCTGCTTCCGGACAGTCTCAAGCCACATGTCATACCTGAGAAATATATCGTAATAGGGTTGTCCTTTGTGTCCGGCCATTGGTTCGGGTGGATTGGTGTCTGGCAAATTTACATTTTTTGCATAACGCCTGCAAACGCTCTGCGTTTGAGTCGGAAGGTCGGAAAGTCGGAAGGTCTGATGTCTGATCCGCCAGCTGGCGGATGAAGGTCTGTCGCTGCGCTACGTCTGCAGTCAAGGGGTCTTGCAGTCTTGTCAGAGCGAAGCGGATATCCCGACCGAAGGGTCGGGACGGTCTTGCGATTGAAGGCTGAGGACTTCTTCGTCCTCCCTGCAATCTGTCTGCTTCTCCGCCGTCTGGCGGATCGCCCCTCTACTGCCTATTGCCTAATTTTGTATCTTTGCCTGTCATCATCATTCATCTCCATGAAGCACAACCGAATTCTCCGCCGTGTACTGCAGCTCATAAATCTTGAGAGTGACCTTGACAATTTCGACAACATACATGAAACGATAGAGAAGGAGCTCGTCTTCAAGGGCACGAACCTGTGGATCCTGGTCTTTGCTATCCTCGTCGCCTCCGTAGGCCTCAACATGAACTCCACTGCGGTGATAATAGGGGCCATGCTTATCTCGCCGCTGATGGGGCCGATCAATGGTATCGGTTACAGCATAGCCACTTATGACTCACTCCTCTTCAGACAGGCCGTAAAGAACTTCTCCTTTGCAGTTCTGGCGGGCCTGATAGCCTCCACCGCCTATTTTGCCATAAGTCCCATCTCCACGGCACATTCTGAGCTTCTGGCACGCACCAGCCCTACAATATATGACGTGCTTATAGCTTTCTTTGGCGGCATGGCCGGCATGGTGGCAATCACCAGCAAAAAGAAAGGCAATGTCATCCCGGGAGTTGCAATAGCTACTGCCCTCATGCCACCGCTCTGCACAGCAGGATACGGACTGGCAACAGCTCAGTTTACATACTTCTTCGGCGCATTGTATCTCTTTACGATAAATACAGTCTTCATAGCGCTTTCTGCCCTGATGATTTCTCAGATACTGAAACTGCCGATAAGGGGCACTATTGCTGACGCCCAGAAGAAGAGGATCAATCAGATGATTTCATTTGTTCTCACCCTGGTGCTGATTCCCAGTATTTATTTCGGGTACAACCTGGTACAGAATGAGAAATTTACGGAACGGGCTGAAAGGTATATTGACAACATCAATGTTGTAGAAGGCAATTATCTTTTGAATAATAAGATAGACGCCAACAGGCGTACCATACAGCTTGTTTACGGAGGCACATCACTCTCCCCCGGACAGAAGGAAGAAATTACAGCCAGGGCGGCGAACTTCGACCTGAAAAATGTTGTCATTGAAATCCAGCAGGGATTTTCTTATTCTGACATCGCCATAAGGAACAGCGAGGTTGAGACGCTCAAGGCTGAAATCAACCGTCTTAGCATGATCATCAAAGAGAGGAATGCCAGGCTTTCTGGCTTTGAAACCACCCCCGAACGCGGTGGAGAGCTGCTCGCGGAGCTCTCCATCCTCTATCCACAGGTGTCGGAGGTCTCCTATTCCGAGACCCTGAAATATATCGAGGGGAAATCTTCCCCCGACACGCTGACCCTGGTCACCATCTCAACCAAAGGAAGAAGCCTTGCCGACAGGGAGCGGGAGCAGATTCAGAAATGGCTCTCAACCCGCCTCAGCTCCGGATCGGTCAAGGTCTACTTCGACAGGTAAGAGTAATTACCTGATTATTGACGGCCTGGTTACCTGTGGCTGTCTTACCGGCATAGTCATATTCGGCTGCATAACCTCTCCTTCGACCCTGCCCGGCATACCGGGTTTTGTCACCTTTTCAATCCTATCCACCACATTCACCGGTGAGGTACAGGATGCGCACTCATCAATGAAACTCGAGTAACCCAGGTCTTTGTTCTTATATACATATGTCACCATCTCGAAGGGATGCTTGCGGTTCTTCGCTGGTACAATAGCATCACCCGGAGAGGAGTAGCCATAGCTTACACTCCATGGGCCTGTAGATGCGATAGCTGCGCCCGGATGATCCGCCAGGGGTTCCAGCTGAACGCTCTGGCTGAACCATACTTTTGCCTTCTTCGCGGCGGGGAACTCCGGTACCGGCTGTGCTCCTGTCAGAGAGGCGTGAGGAGCATCAGCTCCTTTAACCAGTTTCACCACTCCTGAAGGAGCTGTCTCACCTCGTATGGAGCTTACCACTACGAAGCTGTTCTGTGCTGAGATACTCTCACTCCCCGGCCTCACTGAAGAGTTAAGTCCCTCATGTTCAATGGCTGACACCATCAGTCCCTCCGTCTCCACCCAGTCCGATTCGAGAGTGAAGCCCTCAACCACAACCCGTGCCTTTACCTTTTGCCCGGGTTCAAATGCCAGGCCGCTGACGCTGAAGTGGCCCAGCGGCGAGCTGACCGTTCCCCTGTTGGCTTTTGGCTTTTCTGCCACTGCCGATGTCGATGCCTTTGACGCAGAAGTTGCCCTCGTTGACGCTGCGGTAGTTGCCCTCGTGGATGCCCCTGCAGACACCCCTGTGGTCGCCGTCGACCTCGACGGAGCCTGGGACCGGGTTCCCTCAACGGGAGTACCTGTCAGAACCACCTCAGGGACTGACTGAGTAATGAACTCTATCGGACCGCGATAGACGGTGAGGTTGTTCCTGAACTCCTCGATCCGCCTGACAGTCTCCTGCTGCGGGATGACTCCCCTGAGCCTCTCTGCCGGCGAGTTCTGAGCAATGGCTGCTGCCGCTCCTGAAGGCGCTCCTGTGGTTGCACCGGCAAGCCTGGCCCACTTACTTCTTGAGCCGGCGACGACACCTTCGGCCACACCTGCAAAGTAATCAGCCGAATAGAGTTTTATCTCCCTGAATGGTAAAGTAGCCTCCATTGCTGCGCTCGGGTTAGGCACACCGGGAAGCTTTACCATCACCTTGTCTCCCTTTTTCAGCGGTACATCCCTGGCAATGAAAACACCCCCCACATCAGTGGTGGCACTGTACTCAGCGTTACTGCTGCCGGAACGACTCACAATAACCTTCAGAGTCCCCACATAAGGGACGGTATCCATTACTCCCGCAACACTGCCTGATGCAGTGAGGCGGCCTACTTCACCTGCAACATAATCGCCCCAGGCACATGCCTCATGAATGACCATCTCATAACCATGGTAATCGGGCTTCTTGTATTTCCACAGGGAATAGTATTTATCTACCAGCGTGAACTTCTTTGATACAACCTTCCCTCCGGCCTTAAGTCTGAGTCCGATGTCAGCGTCAAGGGTCATTCCGTCGGTGTTTACCGTTCCCTCCATTCCGCCGTTAACATACACATCCAGGGCATTGTAGCCCTTAACCTTGAGATTGGCAGTGCACTGAAACCCGGCGAAGGCCTTCATCTGCGAGGTAACATTGTAGTCTACATCGCACCAGGCATCAATCGTTGAGATATTCTTTATGCTGGTGGGAACATACCAGAAGGTGCCTCCCTTGGCTCCCAACGCCATTTCAATACCCTGGTGTATCTCAACGGCAAGGGTCAGCTTCCCCTCCATGTTGCAAAGTATAAACAGTCCGATCTCGCATTTGCCGAGGTCTGACATTTTTATCTCCGTACCCCATATCGGCGTCTTTACCTCTTCTTTCAGCTGCATGGTTGTATAGATCTTCATGTCAACCTGTTCTGATGCAAGGAATACGAGACGGTAGCCGCCGTTTTTTGAATATTTGCCTTCAACGCGAGGATTGGTGAGCAGGATCTGCCCAACAAGAGTTACAGTCAGAGAGTCATTGTCAACCTTGTCAAGGAGAAAGGTGACACTGTCAAACTGAAGGTTGACGGCGTACTTATTGTTCATCTGCATAGAGCTCTCCACTACTCCTTCTGCCAGTGAGACAGTGTTCGCAAGTGTTACCGGCACCTCCTGCTCCGGGACCTCAATATCATCAAAGACAGCTGACAGTGAAGGCCTCAGTGCAATCATGCGATTGTCATCCACCGTTTCTGCCTGCATGACAAGGTCACTGGACGGATCAACGTACACTGAGTCAGGACTGGGCCTGAAGGCCCCTCCTGAAATGTCGAGGACACCATCCTGCATGAGCTTCACCCTGTTTTTTTGCGATGGTGTTAAAGGCCTGACGTTGCCCGCGAACCGGTATTGTACATTATTGAAGGTACCGGGCTTCTCGCCACGGGCCAGGGCCCTTGCGGCAGCAGGGTGCAGAGCCTGTTCCCGGGTCTCGAGATCCTGCGTGGTAATAACGCCGTCAAATCGTACAGCGTCGGAAATCTTGAGCTGCTGCGAACTGACCTGAAATGACAGCACCACAACAAGGATCACTGTCAGCACTAAACTATTTTTCATTCTTATAGGGGTTAATGAGAAAGTATAACGCAGGTTCTCATTGATTTAATATCTAAAACTGTGGATTTTCAATAAATAGAGCCCTAAAAACTCACTCAATTCATAAATCATAATTCTTAATTCTTAATTTTACGATGGTGCTAAAAAACGGAAAATAATGAAAATAACTGACTACCCTACATTCAACAATGAGTGGGACAAAAAGGAGATTCAGAAGAAGACGAAGAAGATGCTGAAGGAGATAGGTGAGCTTCAGAACAAGATGCACGCCCAGGGCAAATTCAGCATGATCATTGTGCTTCAGGGTACCGATGCTTCAGGCAAGGACGGGGTCACAAAAGGACTCCTGAGATATTGTAATCCCGTTGCCGTTGAGGTGCACAGCTTCAAGAAACCGAGTGAACTTGAATATGCACACGATTTTCTCTGGAGGGTCCACAACGTATGCCCGGCGAAGGGGGTGTTTCAGGTGTTCATCAGGTCACATTACGAAGACATCCTTGTACCTACGGTTGGCAAATATATTCCCGCCGAAATCATTGATAAAAGGTATGAGACTATCAATATCTTCGAGAAGATGCTTGAGGATAACGGTACAAAGGTGCTCAAGTTTTTCCTCAACGTCTCAATGGAAGTGCAGAAAGAAAGGCTTATGGAGCGCATCGAGCTGAAGGAGAAGCACTGGAAGCACAAGGACAGTGACTGGGACACCAGGGAGAAGTATGATGAGTATATGCAGGTGTACCAGCAACTCCTCACCCGCTGCAACGATGTGCCGTGGAATGTTGCACCGGCTGACAAGAACTGGCAGAAACTCTATGCCGTTGCAGCGGTGGTACTGAAAGCACTCAAGGAGCTCGACCTGCAGTGGCCCGGGCTCGCAACGGAAAGGGTCTGGAAGGAGTCCGGGACAACACAAGAGGTAATGACGAAGCCGGAGACTAAGACAAAGCAGAAAGCAAAGTCGAAACCGGGAACCAAGTCAAAGCCGGGGACAAAGCCGAAACCGGAGGCGAAGCCGAAGCCTGGGGCAAAGACTAAGAAAGACCGGCCCGGAACCAAAAAGTAATCTGTTTCAAACCACAAATACCAAATTCCTACGGTTTTGCCTTGAGCGGAACAGTTTGCGTTTTTGTCCCTGCTTTCCGTGATTCGAATCTGATATCTATGCTGCCTTTACCACTCACCAGGAACTGGTATTCTACCTTCCCGAATCCGGGCACCTGGCATAGCTGAACCTCTGGTTTATATTCCTTATAGTCAACCAGGCCCATCCATGCATCGGAGAGAACACCTCCGCTGACAACCTTCGCTCCGCGTCCTGTAACACTAAGAATATCAGGCGTATAGAGTTTATTTTTCATTGTAGCGTGGGTAATGGTGGGCATTGCTCCTTCGTTCACCAGCCTGACCCTGACGCTCCACAGGTCGCCGTCAATCTTTTTAACCTCGAAGACATCCATAGTTACCTTAGGGGTATACTGTGCCGTAAAGATCACTGCGGATGCATTGCGGTGGACCAGGTCCTGCAGCATAAAGGGATGGGGCAGCCTCGAACTCATCTTCGTCCAGCCACCAGTCTCTACCTCTCCATACAAAGGATGCTTGTATGATTTCCACTCCACAAAGTGTTCCCCCTGGAGAACATTATCATTGAAAAGCAGTCTCTGTCTCTCGGCGTCAGAGGCTTCGGTAAACCTTGATCTCTCCTCCTGTTTCCTCATGGGAGTACCGTCATATGTCTCCGTCTCCACCTGGAAGAGCTCTCCCACAAATGAGTATGAACCTACCAGGTTATTGGTGAAGTCGGTGAAGTCGCCATATGTTGTATAGAGGTCCTTCCAGCTGATGAGGTATTCGTATCCCGGAACGATCTTTTCGATATTATTGCCAAGGTAGTCATAGACTGCTATGTCGCCCTGCGGAAGTTCCCCTGCCGCCTTGAACGAGGGGCCTCTGAGGTACATCCCTCCGTTGTTATGAAAGGCGAACACCATGATTATGTTTGGACGGGCCAGCAGCCATTCAGCCACAGCCTTAATGCCGGTGCCTTCAAACGGGTAGTTCCCCGCGCCTCTCTGGACGTATGGCGGCTGCCAGTTGAATCCCCAGTTGCGGTTTCCATCCACATATCCTTCGCTGTCCTCATTTACCAGCCCGTCACCGTCGTTGTCGATGCCTTCCTGTCCCAGCCTGGTCCATTCTCCCTTCTCTCCCGGCTTGACGGAGACCATCAGCCGGCTGTCGGCCGGATCGGTCCTGAGCCTGCCAAGGGTATCCCTTATCCTCATTGTTGTAATGTGCCCGTCACCGTCGATATCATCCGGACCGTCCTCGTCGAGGAGACCGTCACGGTCATCATCGAAAGGTATCCGCAGTCCGCGGTTGGTGCTGGGGGTATTCGCATCTGCGAAGAAATGAGCCCTGCCGTCAACGTTGACCACAGGGATGATGTAGTAGGCGTTACGGTCAACGACATCGGTTATCTCCTTCAGTTTGCCATAGTTAGTCAGCAACCTGTTGGCCAGATAGAGGCAGACCTCGCCCGCCTGTATCTCGTTACCGTGTATGTTTCCGTCGACATATACGCCAGGCTTGGATAAGGGTTCGCCTGTCTTCGGGTTATTGATAGTAAGGGCCCAGATGACCCTCCCCTCTTCGCTCTTACCCACCTGTTCAAGTTTTGTTAGCTCAGGATATGAGGCGTTCAGAGCCTTCATAGCCTCCACCACCTTCTCGTAGCTGTAGTAAAAATCGAACCGCAGGGGGACCTTTACCTCCTGGGCTTGTATGAGCATGATGGCCAGTGCCGTCAATGCCGCTGTCATGAATGATCTTTTTCCTCTCATGGCTAACCTCCGATAATTATCTGTTCTGAATCGTTCCCGGCCTGCTTTGATTCAAGCTTTATTTTAAGGGTTCGCTTTGCGGGAGTCCTGATGAGCCATAAATACCTGGCCGATTTCATTCCTCCCATTTCATTTATAGGTGTCCTCTTTTTACCGGAGAGGATCTCGATGCCCTCGCCCTCGAGAGTCATGATTGCCGGTGCGGGTGTCTTATTCCTTTTGCCCATGGCTGTCGGGAACGGGATATAACCCTCATTTGTAACCCAGGCCTCAAGCTGATAAACGCCACCACCCTTTTCCGTCACTTTGACCTGTGTAATTGCAAGTTTCGGCAGCTTTTTCACCAGTTCGAACAGGAATGGCAGGTTAAGGTCGAGAAGCGAATCGACCATTGCCGCGGGAGGTGTGTTTTCGGTAAAGGGTGCTATCCCTCCTATCTCCACCTCGCCGAGGGTCGGGTGCTTATATGTTGACCAGGGCACGAATCCCTTTCCCTCCAAATGCTTGTCTGAGAAGGCCAGGATTGCTGTCTCCTTCGGGTCGCCTTTCTTCTCATCCTTTTTTGGTGCAGGCATCTGCTTCATCATTGCCGCCATCTGGGCAGGCTTCATCTGTCCGCCCTTGATCATTCCCATAACCATGGTTGCACTGTACTGTGCCGGGGCACCTCTCTCCTTCAGGAAAGCGCCAATCTTCTCCTCACCCAGGGCAAGAAATTCGTCAGCTGACATCTTCTCAAGTGCCTCAATTGTAAGGCCGCTGCCCTCCTTCTTCTCCTCCTTCGGTTTGGGCAGGCCCCAGATATCCATTGTGAAGACAGGGAGGCCGAGCTGATAGTATGCCCACAGCTCAAACGATCCGTCTTCAGGCTGTGCCGGGTCAAACCGTTCCTCCGTCAGCCCCTTTTTCTTAAGGTACTCCTTGAATTCTGTTGAGATCTCATTATAAAATGCCAGGTCTTCCGGCAGGGGGTTGACAACCGCTCCCAGTCCCAGGAAACTTGCTATCATGCTTTCATCAGCAGTCATTCCCGGCGGGAGCATAGGTTGCACCATCTCCAATATCTCAGCCATGGTATATGACCGTGATACGTCTATACCCATGGCCCTGCCCATATCCTGCGGGATGCGTATATTTTCAGTATCCACTGATCCTTTCCTGCCTCCCTGCGGTGGTGCCAGGAGGAAGTTGGTTGAACCGAATGAAAGCACCATGGCTATCTCGGGATGGGCGAATGCGAACTTAAGCAGTGCTTCCGATTCGGGTGCCGAGCCGGGATAGAGTCCGCTCCGCCTCCCGAAGCTCTTGAACAGGTGGGGGAAGTTAATATTGACGTTGGTTCCACCAGGACTATCCTCATTATACTGGCCGTCACCGTCATCATCAATTCCTTCGGTGTAAAGCTTATAAATGCCTTTCTCTCCCTTTGCTGCGTCAGCCCTGCGCATCAGTCGCGGCTCGCCTTCCACGGGAACCCATATTCCGTCGGGTGCCTTGACTCTCATCTGGGTGATGATACCATCACCGTTTAGGTCGTTATAGCCATCCTCATCAGTCAGGTCATCGGTATCATCATTGAATTGTGTGGCGTTGCCCGGATCGGTATAGAGCGGCTTCGTGAAATACCTTACATACGCATCCGGATTACCCAGCGGTATAATATACCATGTCTGGCTGGCTGTAAGGGAGGCTTCCGAGGCTATGCGCACTGCCAGTGACATGGCTGCCTCGGTGGCCAGGGGGGTGGTACCCGTCATGTTTGCCGTGACAAGGACTGCCGGAACGGTATTGCCCGCCTTGCCGATCTCTATCATCAGCATCTCTCTGCCACCGGGGGTGACAGCGAGCTTATGCACCTTCACCGCGTCGGGGGAGCTCTGCCGTAATTGCTCGACCTTCCGGGTCACGGCAGCCGGGTCACTGTACTTTTCTGTTGTCTGAGCCGGTGCCGGAGCGGACAAAAGGGCAGCAACAAGAAGCAGCAGGCTTCTCATTACAGGTAGTTGTGTCATTTTCATTTCAGGAAAGCTTTATAGGCGATTAACTCTTTCATTTTATCTCGATACCAAATAACTCATTGTATTTCTGAATGATATAGCTATCGAGCCATTTGTAGTGCGCAATTATCATCTCCCTCCGGGTTTTGGTATTACCGGTGAGGGAAGCCATCACTTCCGTGGTTTTGCTGAAAATCTCCTCCTCCACCGGGGCGAGCTTCTGCAGTATGCCTGTCTGCTCACGGTTAAGCAGCAATGCCACGTTCATATATTTCCCTCCTGATCCGCGGGTGATGGGGAAGAGCTGATGCTTGAGCGTCATCGCCGCATCGCATAGCGGCGCATGCATGTTCTCCTTCATACTTACCACCGCCGGCAGGTTTCTGCCTGCGCTGATCCACACGGGCACAGCAACTGCTGTCAGCGGAAAGCCGGTGAGGGTCCACATCATGGCATTGTCAGGGTCTTCGCCCTTTGCGGCTCCGATGACCATGATGACTGATGCCGATGAAGTACGGGGGATGAAGTCTTCGAAGTTTCTGAAGGTGGTCCCGGCAGCGCTCGACGGGAGGTCTTCACGCAGATTCACGCCGGTGAGCGAGTGCTTCAGGTTGCGTGATATGATATTCATAAGATACTGCGGGTCAAGCTTCTTCTGTGCCAGCGCCATGTTCAGGGCTTCGCTTGCAGCTGCATACCTTATGTATCCGCCTCCGACATCGGCAGTGCCGGTGAACGAGTGGTTGGTACGTATCAGCAGTCCGTACGGTGCCAGCGCCGGGTCATTTGCATCTATCTTTTTGAAGGTGAAGTTGCCGGTCTCATAATAAGCGGCGCCTCCCTGTGCATCAATGACCCCGAAGTTGGCATCCACACCCAGCGGCTTCGCCATGTCGGTGAGCATCTTCTCGAAGTCGGCCAGCGTGGCACAACTGGCCAGGGCCAGCCTCATGACCACACCCTCCTGGTCGGCGAATTTGGTGGTGTCGCCGCTGTTGTTGTTATAGGCTGCCGAATTCATTATGGCGAAGCCGGCTGAATTAAATCCACCCCACACCTCCTGCCTCCATGACTCTTTGGAATCTACCAGCCCTATATACTGGTACCTGCCGTCGGTGAAGAAGACGAGGGCATTATCAAGGGTACCGGTGTCGCGATGTTTGTAAAGTAAAGGTCTTCCGTCGGGAGTGTACTTGCCTGACATGAGGAATGTGGTGCATGACCAAAGCTCTCCGGCAACGCCCGCAACAGCGAACAGGAGCAGGATTAGAGTCAGTTTCTTCATAGGGCTGCTAAAAAGTTTCGTTAAAGTTAAATCTTTTTTGCTCCCTTGCTCTGCGCCGGCCGGTGCATTAAGGTTTTTTAACCCAAGCATTACAGTCCACAGCCAGCAGTCTACAGTCCACAGTCCAAGGAATAGTCACCAACTAATTGACTGACTTGATATTAAGTGACTGGAGGTTGGAGACTGGAGACTGCCGACTACTTGATTCGTTTACCCTCTATCTTTCTTCCTCCCTGGTAAAGGATAATCAAGTTTACCTTGCCATCTTCATCAGCAATAAACTCAACCTGTGCATCAACCACTTTCATGAAGAACCTCGTCTCACTCTCTGCAAAAATCTCAAACCTGCCCTGTCCGGTAGCCTGGGTGAACAACTTGTTCCCCTCACGGGTGAATGCGATGCTGAAGCCGGGCTGGATCTCATACTCACCCACATATTTTTCCAGCACAGTCTCATCAACAACTACAACCTTCTTTGCCTCGAGGGGTTTGTCGGTCTTCTTCCATTCTGTCAGGTCGCCCCTGTCGTCAAAAGTGGCAGCGACTATGGTTCCCGCTTCATCCCTGTTGAACTTAACCGAGGTGAAGGAGTTTTCAATCATGAACTTATCCTTTTCAACAGGTATCATGACTCTTCTTGTACCCCCGGCTCTGGCAGCGGTGAGTTTGCCTTCGTCGAGTACTATTGTGGCCTCCTTGTCTTCTTTGTTGGCATAGATCCCCTGGTACTCCTTCAGGACGTCCCCGGAGAGCGTGATCCCCGTCGCCATCAACGGCTTTCCTATTGCCAGCGCAGCCATCTTTAATGAGGCAAACTCCGGGGCTTTGCCATTGCTGTTAGAAAAAAGGGCAACAAAAACATCCTCATCCGGAAGGTAGACGGAACTGGTCAGGTAACCGTTTATACCACCTCCGTGTTCAATAGTCGGGCTGCCCTGAAGCTCACTCAAAGACCAGCCGTAGCCGTAGCCGGTCGACTTGCCGTTAGCCAGTTTATAAGGGGTATGGGCCATATCAAGTGTCTCCTTATTGACCAGCTTGTATGAATGAACAGCACGGTTCCATTTATAGAGGTCATCAACGGTAGACATGATTGAGCCGGCAGCAAAAGGAAGAAGCATGCTCATGAAATCGGCATTAACCGTTCCCTCTTTGCCCGGCTGATAGCCTGATGCACGAAGTTTTATGATCTTCGTATCGTCACCGTAACATGATGAGGTCATTCCCAGAGGGGTGAAAAAGTTTTCCCGTATATATTCCTGGTAAGTCTTTCCGGAGACCTTTTCAATAATACATCCGAGCAGGAAATAACCGGAGTTGTTGTAGTTATACCTGGTTCCCGGGGCAAACTCCATCGGTTTGGATTTGATAAGATCTATAACCTCTTCGGGCTTCATATCGGTGCGAATGAATTTCTGAAATTCAGGCACGTTTGTGTAGCTCTTTATCCCGGAAGTGTGTGTCAGCAGGTGCTCAATAGTAATAGAGTGTCCGTGCATGGGATAATCAGGTATGTATTTAGTTATCTCATCCTGCAGAGATAATTTCCCCTGCTCCATTAGTTGCAGGATGGCGATGGCAGTGAACTGTTTGGTGATGGAGCCGATCCTGAAGACCATTTCAGGCTGCATTGGAACGTTCAGTTCAAGGTCAGCCATGCCAAAGGCTTTGCGGTAAATAATCTGTCCGTTCTTTGCCACAAGTGCAGCACAGCCGGTCTCATCCGGTTTAAACTGTTCGGACAGGATTTTATCAAATTCAGCAGTAAGCTGTTTTGTGCTGAGCGACTGGGCTCCGGCGGAAAGGACTAAGGACAGGGTAAGCAGTGACAGGATTGAAGTCAGAGCCAGTTTTGATTTTTTCATATTAACGGTATTTGAGTTACGGTATAAAGACTATAATTTGTCAAAGATGCGACCTTTTGTTCCTCAAATTTCAGAAAAAAAAGTTAAAGGTTCAACACCAGGTCCGGCTGATTGGTTCAACCTGTGCGCCAGGTTTTTAAATCTTTGAATTTCAGTCTTCAGTCATAATCAGCAGGCAATAGGCAGTGGGTGATCTTGTAAACAACTGATTAACTGAGAATAAAAGACTGCTGACTGTCGACTTACGACTGCCGACTGATTTCACTACTGCCTGCTGTCCCGGTCCGCTTCAGCGGAACGAGAATCCCCGGTTCTGATCTGACATGACCGGGACCCGCATCCTACTGCCTGATCAAGGTGAACATCTCTCTTATGCTGTTGTTTATTGATAGTAAAACCATGTATAGAGGATGAGAGTCACACTCACGGTAATACTGACCCTGTTCCTGGGCTTTGCACCATTGCGGGCTCAGGATATAGAAAAGATAGGCATCCCGGAACTGGAGAAGATCCTGGCCAGCCCTGAGGATGTGCTGCATGTGGTCAACTTCTGGGCCACATGGTGCCCTCCGTGCGTAACCGAACTGCCTCACTTCGAGAAGCTGTCGAAAGAGTACCAGGGTAAGGGAGTAAAATTCATCCTGATAAGCCTCGATTTCCCGAGCCAGATAGAGAGCAGACTCATTCCATTCCTTAAGAACAATAAAATAACGGCTGATGTCAGGGTCATGACTAACCTCGATTATAACAGCTGGATAGAGAAGGTAGACGCCGGATGGCAGGGGAACATCCCAGTGACACTATTCTTCAATAATGCAAGTAAAGTGAAGTATTTCCATAGTTCTGAGGTCACGGAAAAAGAACTGAGAGATCTGATAATCAAATACGAATAGTCTTTAATCATCTAATATCAATAAGTTATGAAAAAGCTAGTATTCCTTTCAATAGTCGGCCTTATGACGGCTGCGCACGCAAACGGTCAGTCGCAATACAAGGCCGGTGACATCGCATCTGATTTCAAACTGAAGAATGTCAAGGGTGAGCTTGTATCACTGTCACAGT
>JBFYPM010000028.1:0-37422 GCA_041303295.1 Bacteroidales bacterium | reverse complement strand
ACTACTTCATCATTAATTCAAAGAACTCTTTCCCTCCTCGTTTTTTGAGGCAAGGGACGACAAAGATACTGAACTCATTTTTCTCCACCAAACTTTTCACGAAAGTTTTTCAACTTTTTTTCTGCCCTTCTCAGGACATTTTCCGTGAGTCCAATCTGTCAAACCTCTCTTTCAGGGAACGTGCTTTTCTTCAAAAGCGGGTGCAAAGATATGGAACAATTTCAATAAAACAAATTATACCGATTTTTTTTTGAATTATTTTTCGCTTTATTTTTTGTCCCCCGCAAATCCATGCACTATACCATATATTATATAGGTATATGTAGCCCCTCTCTCTCACTGACCAAATCCGTACCGGCAATTTTTTACAAGTACCCACCGTTCGCCGGGGAAGGTAAAAGTACCCGGGTATTCATTGCAATTTGTTGACTTCTCTCCTTTCTTTTAAAAAGAAACAGTCATTTTCAACTGAAAAGTGCTTTCGATTTAAATATTTCTTAACTTTGAAATGGGCGGTCCCCTCACCTCGCTGACCCCTTCGGGTCGATATTTTGACGAATATTATTTGACTAACATTCAATCAGGGGGGGACCGCCTTTTTATTTTGTGGGTAATCTATATAACTGAAATTTCCGCTTTTTGTTGCATTCCTGCCCGAATCAGATGGTATTTCCACACCCTCCTGTTACCATAAAATGATTAAATATTTCCTGGCAGTATTGCCTGCTTCATCGAATATTTGGTATATTATCCTCAAATTACACATATTCAATGAAAACTGTTCTCTCAGAAAATGATAAGTACCTGCTGGAGAAAAAAATAGTCAGGGCTGAAGAGCAATCGAAATCCCAGATAGTCCTTGCAACAGTCATACGTAGTGATAGTTATGCAGATATCCCCTGGAAGGCCTTTGCCCTTGGTGTCTCAGTCTCCGGTTTATTCGCGCTTGCTGCAAATCTCTTTTCCCCGGAATGGATACCGGAAATTGCAGTTCTTGTGGCTGTCGTTGTAATGCTTTCAACCGGTGCGGTCTTGGCCCTGCTGACAATCTTTGTTCCGGAATTTGCACGACTTTTTCTGAATGAAAGCCACGCTGAATCAGAGGCCAGGCAATATGCAGAATCTCTTTTCCTGTCAAGGCAGCTGTTTCTGACAAAACATCGGACAGGAATACTCCTTCTGATAAGTCTTTTTGAAAAAAAGGTTGTAATCATCCCTGACAGTGGTATATCAGACCATGTGAGTATTGTTGATATACAAAGGATAATAACACTGATGAAAGCTCCCCTGGGAAGGAGTGAATTTCGCCTGGCAATGGAGATTGCGATTGATGAACTGACCAAAATTATCGAGCCATTGACGGCTGATGACACAACCGGTAATGAACTGTCGAACAGAATTATTGAAGAAAAAGGGGTATGAAAGCTAATCCGATAATCATCCTGGGCATTGCCATGCTACTGTCAGCCTTCATTGTTCCTGCTAATGAGGTGCCATTCCTTACCGGCCGGGTTACAGATAACGCCTATTTACTTTCACATGAAACCCACAGCCTGCTGACCGACAGTCTCAGGGCTCATGAAATGCGTACAACAAACCAGGTTGTCATTCTGACGATTACGGCAATAGGAGGCGAAAGCATCGAAGAGTATGCAAACCGGGTTTTCAATGAGTGGAAACTTGGGCAGCAAGGTAAGGATAACGGCGTCCTGATAATTGTGGTTCCCGGCGAAAAACGCATGCGGATTGAGGTAGGCTACGGCCTTGAAGGCATACTTACAGACCTGACCGCAAGCAGGATAATTCAGTACATCATGACACCAAAGTTCAGAGATGACGATTATGAGGGGGGGATCGTTGACGGGGCACTTGCGGTAATTGATATTCTTGAGGGAGGCTATCTTGATGAAGGGTTAGCTGCCGGAGAGACCAGTGACTCCGAAAGCGTCGGATTATCGGGCATCGACGGCCCCAGCCTGACAATTACCGAACGGATCCTGTTCGGAGCTTTTATTTTTGGCATTATCGGACTCTTTACAGTTATCGGGATAATGACACCCGGATACGGCTGGTTCCTGTACGTTTTTCTGATACCGTTCTGGGCAATGTTCCCCATCATTGTTGTTGGTACCAAGGGAGCCCTGGTCTGCCTGATAAGTTACCTGGTACTCTATCCCGGCACTAAACTGTTCCTGAATAATTCAGAATGGTATAAGAAGGCAAAAACGGACCTGAAGACGAAAGGTAAAACCTCAATAGGCGGTTTTACCTTCTCTCCGGGCAGGTCAGGCAGTTCCTGGAGTTCTGGAAGTGGTTCATCCGGATTCTCCGGTGGAGGAGGCAGGTCGGGCGGCGGGGGCTCGTCAGGAAGCTGGTGATTATCTAACGCCTGCAGAACTGTGACAAAAAAAAAGAGCCCTCTTCCGAAGACTCTTTGTGGAGATTAAGGGAGTCGAACCCTTGACCCCCTGCGTGCAAGGCAGGTGCTCTGACCAACTGAGCTAAATCCCCTCATGTAGTCCCACCCAGAGTTGAACTGGGGACCTCTACATTATCAGTGTAGCGCTCTAACCAACTGAGCTATGGGACTGAAAGGCTAAAACAGGTCTTAAGTCTTATGGTCTTGCGTCTAAAGGTCCATAACCCAAACTCAGACCTCTGACCTGAGACTCTCAGACCTCAGACCATAGACCCAATGTCACTAATGAAGTAGCAAAGACTTACCCGTGCTATGCTTCATCCCTATTCAAAGAACACTAATCAATTAAAGATCATTTGGGGTGACAAAAGTAACGCTTCATCTTAAACATGCAAAATATTTCCGGGAAAAATTTAATGACAGTTGAAGAATTCCCTTTAGGAATCTGTAATAACACTTAAAACTATGCCGGCAACAGAGGTTAAGACCAAAATGACAGGCCGGAGTGAGAAAAATAGTTAAATTCGCGAAGTCAGCGGACGCTCTATGTCAAACCTGGTACTGATACCAACATATAACGAGAAGGAAAATATCTCCGGACTGGTCCGCGCCATCTCCTCCCTGGAGACCCCTTTTGACATCCTGGTCATTGACGATAATTCTCCTGACGGCACAGCCTCTCTCGTAAAGGAGATGATGCCATCCTTTCCCAACCTGCACATCCTTGAACGGACTGCAAAAATGGGGCTCGGCAGGGCTTACATTGCCGGTTTCGACTGGGCACTGCAGCGAGATTACAGCTATATATGCGAGATGGATGCAGACTTCTCCCATGACCCGGCAGACCTGATAAGGCTGCATGAGGCTTGCGATCGCGATGGCGCTGACCTGGCCATAGGCTCACGGTACATCTCCGGAGTGAACGTGGTCAACTGGCCAATGGGACGGGTGCTTATGTCTTACATAGCGTCAATGTACGTGAGGCTCATCACCGGTATGAAGATAATGGACACCACCGCCGGTTTCAAATGCTACCGCCGTGAGGTGCTTCAGAACATCAACCCCGGACATATCCGGCTCGTCGGATACGGTTTCCAGATAGAGATGAAATTCACTGCATGGAAACTTGGCTACAGGATCGTTGAGGTGCCGATTATCTTCACTGACCGCAGGGCAGGCACTTCAAAGATGTCAGGCGGCATCTTCAGTGAAGCCATGTGGGGAGTACTCCGGATGAAGATTGTCAGCATCTTCAGGAAGCCCCGCAGGATAGTAACCTGACCGTTTCATGATGCACCAAGAAAAAGAAAACAACATCCTGATCCGCAATGCACTGCTAATCAATGAAGGGAGCAGAAGATACGCGGATGTTGCCATCTCAGGCGACCGCATAGTATCTGTAAGGCCTGCCTTCACCGGATCACAGAACCACGCTGCTCACGTAATAGATGCCGCAGGTCTGTGGCTTCTACCCGGTATCATTGACGATCATGTCCATTTCCGGGAACCGGGACTGACCCGCAAAGGCGATATCGCAAGCGAGAGTGCCGCTGCCGCCGCCGGCGGAGTGACCTCCTTCATGGAGATGCCCAACACCATCCCGCAGACAACCAGCCTTGAGACGTGGAGGGAAAAGAACAGCCTCGCCGCAGAAACATCTGTAATAAACTACTCCTTCTACATGGGTGGCACTGACAGCAATATCAGTGAGCTCCTCGTTGCCGACCCCGAACTGGTTCCTGCCATAAAACTGTTCATGGGGGCATCAACCGGCAATATGCTTGTCAGCAGGGAGGAAGCACTGGAAGGCATCTTCGAAATAAAGAGCCTGCCCGTTGCCTGTCATTGTGAGGACGAGCAGATCATCAGGGCCAACAGCGCCGCCTTCCGTGAGAAATTCGGTGATGATATCGACCCCTCCTTCCATCCTCTCATCCGGAGCAGGGAGGCTTGCCTCTCCTCCTCTGCCGCAGCCATTGAACGGGCACGCAGGGCAGGCACAAAGCTGCACCTGCTGCATCTGTCTACGGCAGAAGAATCAGAGCTCCTGACTCCCGGCAACGACCCCTCCGTCAAACAAATCATCGGCGAGGCCTGCGTTCACCATCTGTGGTTTGACGACTCCTCGTACAGCGACAAGGGAAACCTAATCAAATGGAACCCCCCGATACGAAAGGCAAGCGACAGGGAGGCTCTGCTTAATGCTGTCAGGAATAACCATATTGACATCATCGCCACCGATCATGCCCCCCATACCCTGGAAGAGAAGAGAGCCCCCTACTTCAGTTCCCCGTCGGGCGGACCGTTGGTACAACACTCGCTGGTGATGATGCTCGAGCTCTGCCACCGCGGTGAACTGACCCCCGAACTGGTGGTAACAAAAATGTGCCATAACCCGGCAATCATCTTCAACATCAGTGACAGGGGCTTCATCAGGGAGGGATATAAGGCAGACCTTGTTCTGGTAGACCCAGCCTCACCATGGACGGTTACAAAGGAAAATATCCTCTATAAATGCGGCTGGTCACCCCTCGAGGGTACAACATTCCGCAGCCGCGTGATGACCACCATCGTCAATGGCATCAGGGTGTTTGAAAAGGGCCGCCTTACAGGCCTCAAAGCCCCGGAGATGCTGCATTTTAAAAGATAATATAATGACTGGCATGAGAAAGGTTGTTTTTTTTCTGTTAGCAATAACGCTCATCACCGGATGTAATGAACGCGGAGATCAGAAGAAAGGTACAGTGCCCCCCGTTGTGGAAGCTCTCCCGGTTGAAGCTGTACTCATCGCTGCCAATATTGTAACAGAGGTTGTAGTAAAACCCGATCCTGACGGTGACCCATGGGAGGTTGAAAAGGTCTCAGGGTATCAGGGCGAAGCACTGGTAAGCAATATCTTCGACCGTATCTATGACGGCACCCTCACCGTCTTCGACTATCATAGCGGTGAACCTCTCTCTCCGGATGATGTGAAGGAGATTGAAGCAGAATTCAGCAATGATCGCACCCTGATCGGGAAACTTTCATTCACGGAGGACTGGTATTACGATCCGGTAGCACATCATTTGCATAAGAGAACAAGATCAGTTACCTTCGGGTATGAGCTTTACAATAATTTAGGGAAGGTATACGCATACAGGGCAGCCTTCAGGGCAGACCTGAACTGATAACAGAATAAACCAACACCACCTAAAGATGCCAAGCTATGATATCACCAGCCTGAATGATTTTATCATCAGGAAGCAGAAGGACTTCGCGTATGCCCGGGGAGAACTATCCTCCCTTCTTCATCACATAGGAACGGCGGCCAAGATGGTCAACGCCAAGATCCGCAAGGCCGGGCTGGTGGAGATACTTGGAAGAGCCGGTGCAGAGAACCCTCAGGGAGAGGACCAGCAGAAGCTTGACCGTTATGCTGACGAGGTTTTCATTGACGCCCTGAAGGCGTCAGGTGAGTGCTGTGGTGTGGCCTCGGAGGAGAACCAGAACGAGGTCATCTTCACAGAGGAGTTTGCCAAAAGGGGGAAATATGTTGTCTGCATCGATCCGCTTGACGGATCGTCAAATATCGACTACAACGTATCGGTGGGTTCTATTTTCTCGATATACCGGCGTGTGACTGAACGCGATGCCGAGTCCGGCATCGCTGATTTTCTACAGGAGGGCAACAGGCAGGTCGCCGCCGGGTATGTTGTCTACGGCTCCTCAACCATGCTTGTATATACAACCGGCAATGGTGTTAACGGTTTTACTCTTGATCCCACCATAGGCGAATTCTGTCTCTCACATCCTAACATGAAGACACCTTCAAAAGGAAAAATCTATTCCATCAACGAAGGTAACTACATAAAATTCCCCGATGGCGTCAAGCGCTACATAAAGTATTGCCAGGAGAATGACCCCGCCACCGGACGCCCCTATACCTCGCGGTATATTGGTTCCCTCGTCTCCGACGTACACCGCAATATTCTTACAGGAGGACTATTCCTCTATCCGCCGACTATTATCTATCCTGTCGGGAAGCTGAGGCTTGTATATGAATGCAATCCCATAGCTTTCATTGTTGAACAGGCCGGCGGAATGGCCACCGACGGCAGAAGGAGCATATTGGCAATACCCCCGGAATCACTTCACCAGAGATCTCCGTTTTACTGCGGTTCCACTGAGATGGTGCTTCAGCTCGGGCAGATGTGCTGCTAACATAGATTCTTCCACCAAAATGGTCATTCATCTTTATCAGGTGTGCTGTTAAGGCAGACACCTCCTGTTTACCATTATCTTTTCTTTTGCGGTGACCGCCGGCTTTGTTAATTTTGCACCCTCAGACACAATCAATGGCCAGCACCATTTTCAAAGACCTTTACAGGCAACACCCCTCCTTCACCAGGCTTGAGGCGCTTCTTGCCGGCGACGGCAATGAGCCGGTGATGATCCACGGCCTGACCGGATCATCGCGCACGGTGGTGATGGCAGGCGCCCTGTCACAGCAGCCCACCACACACGTGGTCCTGCTCCCTGAAAAGGAGGATGCAGCCTATTTCTACAATGACCTCACCTCACTCCTGGGCGACGAAAACATCTTCTTCTTTCCGGGCACCTATAAAAGATCGGTGATGTATGACCAGACCGAGCCGGCCAACATCATACTCAGGGCCGAGGTGCTTAACTTCCTGACCTCGGGGCGAAGAAAATGCATCATAGTCACCTACCCTGAATCGGTCATGGAGAAGGTTGTCAGCAAAAGCAACCTTAAAAAAAACACCTTCACAATAAAGAAGGGATCAAAACTCTCCATAGAATTTCTTGAGGAGGTGCTCCGCATGTACAATTTCAGGAGGACCGATTTCGTATATGAGCCCGGTCAGTATTCAGTCAGGGGAAGCATCACTGACCTCTTCTCCTATGCAGCTGACAAGCCCTATCGTATCGATTTCTTCGGAGAGGAGGTCGACTCCATCCGTTCCTTTAATCCAGACGACCAGCTGTCACTCCGTCTCCATGATGAGATACAGGTCATCCCTGACATCCAGGAACTTGCATTCCAGGAGAGCACGGACAGCTTTATTGATTTTATTCCACCATCATCAATCATCTGGAGTGATAATTTCGATTATATAATTGAGAAGACCGACAACATCTGGTCACAGGCGCGCACCCGCAGCACACGTGGTGAGATAACCGACCGCCGTGACATAATAATCACCGGCCGTCATCTTGAGGAGCTATGCTCACAGCACCGCCAGGTTTTCTTCGGCAGGGGAAGGCGGGCAGAGGGAGCCATAAATATTGAGTTTCGCACCGAGCCCCAGCCCTCATTCAATAAGAACTTTGCCCTTCTTACATCAAGGCTTGTAACAAACGGGAAAGAGGGGTACCGCAACTTTATCATCTCCGAGAGCGAAGCCCAGGAACAACGTCTTAAGGAGATCTTTGCGGAGACAGACCCCTCGGCCGACTTCACCCCTCTCCTTCTCAACCTCCACCAGGGCTTCACCGATCATGACCTGAAGATCGCAGTATATACTGATCATCAGATCTTTGACAGGTACCATAAATTCAGGATCAAAGGCTTCTTCACACGACGTGACAGCATGACAGTGAGGGAGCTGACCGACCTCAATCCGGGCGATTATATTGTGCATGTTGATCATGGTATAGGCCGGTTCGGCGGACTTGAAAAGGTGGAGGTCAACGGCCGTATGCAGGAGGCTATTAAGCTTGTATTCAAGGATAACGACATACTGTATGTAGGCATCCATGCCCTCCACCGCATCTCAAAATACAAGGGGAAGGATGACTCGCCGCCCCGCATCAATAAGCTTGGCACCGGCGCATGGCAAAAGGTGAAGCAGTCGACCAAGAAAAAGGTAAAAGACATAGCCCGTGATCTGATAAAGCTCTACGCACAACGAAAAGCATCAGGAGGATTTGCCTACTCCCCTGACTCCTATCTTCAGCGTGAGCTCGAAGCCTCATTCATATGGGAGGATACTCCGGACCAGCTTGCCAGCACCATAGCCGTCAAGGAGGATATGGAGGCATCCACTCCGATGGACCGCCTGATATGCGGCGACGTCGGGTTCGGCAAGACGGAAGTGGCCATCAGGGCTGCCTTCAAGGCTGCTACTGACGGGAAGCAGACCGCAGTACTTGTACCTACAACAATCCTGGCATTGCAGCACTACAGGACTTTCACTGCACGGCTTGAGAACTTCCCCTGCAAGGTTGACTATATAAGCAGGCACAGAAAACCGGCCGAGCAGAAGAAAATACTCAAACAACTGGCTGACGGAGAGATAGATATCATTGTAGGCACACACAAGATCACCGGCAAAGAGATCAGGTTCAAGGACCTGGGCTTGCTTGTTATTGATGAGGAACAACGGTTCGGCGTGGCCGTGAAAGAGAGACTTAAGAGCCTGAAGGCAGGCGTTGACACCCTCACACTGACGGCCACACCCATACCCCGCACCCTGCAGTTCTCCCTGATGGGGGCAAGAGACCTCTCTGTAATATCAACCCCTCCGCCAAACAGAATGCCAATCATAACCGAGCTGCATGGCTTCAATGAAGACATTGTCCGTGAAGGCATTGTATATGAGGTAAGCCGAAACGGACAGGTATTCTTCATCAACAACAGGATTGAGAATATACTTGAGGTCAAGGCCAGTATTTCACGAATTTGCCCTGAAGTAAAGATTGCCGTTGTACACGGGCGCATGGAGGGGGAAGAGATAGAGAACGTGATGTTCGACTTTATACGGGGCGATTATGACGTGTTACTGGCAACTACCATTATTGAATCGGGGCTCGATATCCCCAACGCCAACACTATTTTCATCAATGATGCTCACGCATTCGGTCTCTCAGAGCTCCATCAGCTCCGCGGAAGGGTGGGCCGCTCAAATAAGAAGGCCTTCTGCTACCTGCTTACCCCGCCACTCTCTTCACTGACCGGTGATGCAAGAAGACGGCTGAAGGCGATTGAGGAGAATTATGAGCTGGGGAGCGGGTTTAACATCGCACTGCAGGACCTTGACATCCGCGGCGCCGGAAACCTGCTGGGTGGAGAGCAGAGCGGATTCATAGCTGATGTCGGTTACGAGACTTACCAGAAGATCCTGAACGAAGCCGTAAAAGAACTGAAGGAGGAGGAATTCGGAGACCTCTTCCCGGGTGCGGAAAAGACCAGGGAGAAGGAAGATGAAGATACATCGAAACAGTATGTACCAGATGTCACAGTGGAGACTGACCTGGAAATCATGTTCCCCGACGAATATGTCTCAAACATTCCCGAACGCATCAGGTTATACAAGGAACTCAATGATATAAGGGACGAGACCGGGTTGAAAGCCTATGAGTCACACCTGACTGACAGGTTCGGCCCTCTCCCCGCTCCCGCCCGTGCTCTCCTTGAACTGGTAAAACTAAAATGGATTGCCTCGCAGACAGGAATTGAAAAGGTTATACTGAAAAATAACACTCTGATTGCTAACTTTGTGACAGACCAGTCATCACAATTCTACCGCACACCTCTTTTTGTGTCGGTAATGAATTTTGTGAACCGTAAGCAGGGTAACATGACCATAAAGCAGAACAACAGCAAGCTCAGTCTCACCATCAGGGAGGTGACCTCTGTCAGCCAGGCCATTGCGCTCTTCGTCAGGATAATATCATATCACGAATCAACTGTTAAGCCGCAGGCAATCAAATGAATCTCATCATAGACATAGGCAACACCACCGCCAAGGCAGCGCTGACTGAGGACGGCATCATAGTCCGGAAGGAGCGATTCCCCTCGGCAGAACCGGACGTCATCGCCGGGTTTATTGACGGACTGACCCTGGAAGCTGCCATTGTATCAAGTGTCAGCCATGATCCCACAATGCTGCTCTATTTCCTCAGTGGAAGAATCAACAGGGTACATCATCTGACCTGGCAGTCGAAGTACCCTTTCGACATTGACTATGCAACTCCGGAGACACTTGGGGCAGACCGGCTGGCCGCAGCGGCAGGGGCTTTGGTTCATCATCCAGGAGCAGACCTGCTGGTAATTGATGCCGGCAGCGCTGTGACAATTGACCTGGTCTCCGACGGTATATACCGTGGAGGAAGCATCTCACCGGGTCTGGCAATGAGATTCCGTTCATTGCATGAATACACTGGCAGACTCCCCCTGGTAACCATAAATGACAACTTTACCTTTCCGGCCAGAACAACGGAAGATGCTATCACAGCAGGAGTAGTAACGGGTCTGGTATATGAAATAAATGAGTATATTCGCACATTCGAAGAGAAACACAATAAACTCGTTACGGTCATCACGGGTGGCGACGGCGGGGTAATAACCCGGCACACTGAAAAGCGAATACTTCATTACCCGGACCTTGTAACTGAGGGTTTAAATTATTTACTAGACACTAATGTATAGAACCAGAAGACTTAGTCTGATATGCCTGCTGGCACTCCTGACTGCAGGAGCGGCGGGGCAGAAGACAATCCATTCTCCGTTTGCCAGATACGGTATTGGCAACATTGAACAGCAGGGGACTTTCCGGACAAGGGCCATGGGGGGCATCAGCAGCGGGATAAGGAACAACCTTACCCTGAACTATCTGACACCGGCATCATACAGCAGTATTGACACTGCTTCATTCATCTTTGACTTCGGACTTGACTATGGTGTCATTGGTCTTAAGGAAGATGACAACTCTTTCTATTCGCAGGACCTGAACTTTTCCCATCTTATGCTTGGGTTTCCAATCATTAAAGGATGGGGAGTGGCAGCGGCCCTGGTTCCCTATTCCAACGGATCCTACGACATGCTCAATGAAGATTCGGAAACAGGCGGAACTGAAGAACTGCTGGAGCACCACACCGGCTCAGGCGGTTACCAGAAGGCACTCCTCGGCACCGGATTCAGCCCGGTAAAGTACTTCTCTGCCGGGATTAACCTGTTCCTGATCTTCGGTGAGATCACCCGCTCCAATGACTTTATTTTTACTGAAGACAATAACTATTTCAATACAAGGAAATACGGAAGTTCCGCAATGAGTGGCATTGGCTGGGAGGCATCGATGCAGTTCATGCTTCCGATGCAAAAAAACAGGTTTATTAACGCGGGGCTGACAATTACCCCGGGCTTCGGTCTAAAGACAACCAACCAGGACATAATATTCAGGTATTCAAATATTCAGACGACACTGCTTGCTTTTGACACCCTCTATAATGAGACTGCCGCAACCACCAGCCGCATTCCCAGGACTATAAGGGGAGGCATCGCTTTCGGGCAGAATGATAAGTTCACCATTGGTGGCGACATTGTCTGGTCTGCATGGTCGGATGCAACATTACCGGGGACTTACGGGACATACACAGACGTCATATCACTCCATGCCGGAGCAGAATATATCCCTGACAAATTTTCAAATTACAATTTTTTTGACCGCATGGAATACCGCATTGGAGGCCGTTATGGTGAGAGTTATGCACTGTATGAAGGTGACAATGTTAAAGAGTACGGCATAACTTTTGGAACAGGTATACCGTTGAGAAAATCGAGATCAAGAATCTCACTGGTTGTAGACCTGTCAAGAAGGGGAGATCCTGATGCAGGCCTTCCCCGGGAGACAAGGATATCGATCGGAGCCAGTCTCAATCTTTATGATTACTGGTTCATGAAACGGCAGTATGAATAAATTAGTTAACGAGAGAGATGAAAAGAACATTAAGCACGATTTTAACCGGTACACTTCTGACAGTACTTTCTATCAGCCTGCAGGCTCAGAAGGGAGTTGAAACGGGCACACCGTTCGGACGCGGCGAGGACAGCACCAGGTGTCTGCGTAACACATCGCTTTATTCGACTTACTACGAGAATAAGGACTACAACATGGCACTGCAGTTCTGGAGACCGGTCTTCTTTGAGTGCCCCGGATCTTCAAAGAACACCTATATCAAGGGTGAGGCCATGTTCAAGGAATTTTTCCGGAAGTCAGGCAACAAGGCTTACATTGACACTGTGCTCATGATCATTGACCAGCGTACGAAATACTTTAACGAGGCACCAGCAAACTCTCTTCGCAAGGCCTTTGCCCTGTATGAGTTCGGGGGTAATGACCCTGACTATGCCAAACAGTGCTATGATCTCATCAAGGGGGTGATGGAGACCTCGCCACAGAGCTTCGATCAGACATATTCAAGTCTTTATATGGCCATCTCGGCCAAATGCTTCGGGTTGAAGGTCATTGAGGCCCCGGCAGTGATAACAGCTTACGCCCAGACGATGAAGGTTGTCGAAACCCAGCTCTCACGCAAGCCTGATGACGCCCGCTATCTTGAGGCAAGGAAGAACATCGACGCCGTCTTCAGATCAAGCGGGGCAGCATCATGTTCCAATCTCGAGGAGTTGTTTACGGCGGATGTTGACAAAAACCCATCTGATACCGCAATGCTCAGAAAAGTCATTACCCTGCTTACCGAGTCGGGCTGCAATGATTCCGAGCTCTACTTCAAGGCGGCCACCAACCTCTACCGTTCCGAGCCAAGCGCATCATCAGCAGCCCAGCTCGCTGAGATGAATGTAGCACGAAAACAATACAACGAAGCCGAAAAGTATTATACTGAAGCCGTAGAGCTTGAGACAAACATGGCGGTTAAATCCAGCCTGCTGACCAAACTCGCCACCCTTGAACTGGCTTCTGACAGCAAGCAGGCTGCACGTGACTTTGCAAGGGCAGCTTATTCACTTGATCCTACAAATGGCAATGCCCTGTACATCATAGCAGAGGCATATGCAGGCGCCCGAATTGGTGAACAATTTGAAAATCAGACCGTTTATTGGGTTGTAGTTGATTACCTTATTCGTGCTAAAAACACTGACCCTACCCTCAAAGAACAGGTTGATGAGCGGATAGCAATCTATTCAAGGCTCTACCCGACCAAGGAAGAGGCCTTCTTCAGGAGCCTTGTGGATGAGGGCGCTGCTTACCAGGTAGGCGGATGGGTTAATGAATCCACTACAATCAGGTTCAAAAAGGAATAGCGGCAGTGCGATGTTGCAGTCCATATAATCTCATGATAGCAGTCCTGGTTGCCGGGACTGCTTTACTTTCATCATGTGAGAAGAAGGAGATCATTGTTAAGGACTTACAGATAAAAGGTATGCCCTCGCTCTCGGCAAGGGATGTGGAGACCATGTATTCCGACTCCGGCAAAGTCACCCTACTGGTACGGAGCCCCCTGATACAGCAGTATACAGAAGTGGAGGAGCCCTATACACTGTTTCCTGAGGGCCTGACAGTTCTCTTTTATGAAAAAAAGAGTGAACCGCAGGCTAGCATAACTGCTCAATACGCACGATATACCGATAAGGATGAGGTGTGGGAACTTCGTGACAGTGTTGTGGCAGTCAATACCGAAGGTGACATCCTCGAGACAGAACTCCTCTACTGGAGTGAGCCCAGACAGAAGATCTGGTCAGACAGGTTTGTGAGATTCACTCATAATGACCAGATAATTATGGGTACAGGCTTTGAATCTGATACCCGCTTTTCCAACTGGGTTATTAAAAATGTAACCGGTACCATATACATCGAAGATGAACAAAAAGTCGCTCCTGTTGATTGAAATAATCTGGATCATCCTTGGGTTGGTTTGCCTGGGCATTGCTGTAAGGGAGATCACCGCCAACGGCTTTACAAGTGGCCTTCTTTATCTTGTCATGTCCGCTGGTGCATTTGCCCTGGCATGGGTGCGTGACTCACAGAGGAAAAAACTGTAACTTTGGGTTATGAACCCGCTTGTTATTATTCCGTTTGCCATCCTCCTTGCCGCTTTCTTTTCGGCAATGGAACTCTCATTCATTGCCTCAAACAAGCTTCGTATTGAACTTGACCGCAAGCAGGGCCAGTTTGGTTCGGGCATTGTCTCAATCTACACCCGTAATCCCGGGCTCTACATCTCCACAATGCTCATCGGCGTTAACGTTGCCACGGTCATCTTCAGCATGCTGGCGGCTGACCTTCTCGAGAACTGGTTGGCAAATCTTATCCCTTCAGAGATCATCATCTTCATCATCCAGACGGTCATCACCACTATTATTATTCTTGTCTTTGCCGACTTTTTGCCGAAGTCCGTCGTCAGGATCAGTCCAAACTTCTTCCTTAATATCTTTGCCATACCCGTTGCAATTTTCTATTACCTGTTCTACCCTGTCAGCAAATTCACCCTTTGGCTGGCCAATCTCATGATGCGGATCTTCTTTGGCATCAAACCGGAACGCAAGGAGCAGGAGAACAAGATCTTCACCCGGATTGACCTGGATCATTTTGTCAATGACCTTGTGGAAACGGAAGAGGAAAAAGAGGAGGAGAACAGCAGTCTGAAGATTTTTCAGAATGTACTCGATTTCTCCTCGGTAAAGGCACGTGAGTGCATGGTACCCAGAACTGAGATAGTTGCCCTTCCTGTGGAATCAACTGCTGATGAGCTGAGGCAGCAATTCATTGAGTCGGGGCACTCAAAGATCCTTCTGTACCGGGAAAATATTGACAATATGGTAGGATATTACGAATTGAAGGATATTCTGCACGGGCCGGCTGACATTGTTACGGGGATGAGAAAACTGCCTGTTGTTCCGGAGACCATGACTGCCAACAAAATACTCAGGATGCTGTCTGATGCCAAGAAGAGCATCGCCCTGGTTGTTGACGAATTCGGCGGCACTGCCGGCGTAATAACGATCGAGGATGTGCTTGAGGAAATTGTGGGCGACATCGAAGATGAGCATGATATAAGTGACCTGGTGGAGAAGAAGTTAAATGAAAAAGAATTTGTTCTCTCCGGCAGGCTTGATATAGATTACCTTAACGAGGAATACGACCTCAGTCTGCCTGAAAGCGATGAATACACAACCCTGGCAGGTCTGATCCTGTTCGCTCACGGTAACATCCCGCGTCAGCAGGAGAAGATCCGTGTAGGCCGTAACCTATTCACGGTGCTGAGAAGTTCAACAACCAAAGTCGAGCTGCTTAAGCTGAAAATAAATTAAATCCCCGCCTTTTTCCCGGGCCTCTTCATCTCGGTATAGTACTTGAAATACAAGGGTATTGCAATCATTCCTGCAAAGAGGTTCTCGAGTGGATAGCTCTCATTGGGCGAATGGATTGCATCAGCCTCAAGCCCGAAGCCCATGAGTATTGATTTGACACCAAGTATCTTTTCAAAAGTTGATATAATTGGAATGCTGCCTCCGCTGCGGACCGGTATTGGCTTTTTGCCGAACACCTCCTCATAGGCTCTCTCTGCTGCCAGGTACTCAGGTGTATCCAGCGGGCTGACATATGCTTCGCCTCCATGCAGGTATTCTGTCTTTACCGTCACTCCGGCCGGAGCAACAGCCTTTATGTGGTTCATAGCCAGTTCGGCAATCTCTTCCGCTTTCTGAAAAGGCACAAGTCTCATCGAAATCTTTGCCGATGCCTTAGACGGGAGAATAGTCTTGGTCCCTTCACCTGTATATCCGCCCCAAATACCGTTTACGTCCAGAGTAGGCCTGATGCCTACGCTCTCAAGGGTTGAAAACCCCTTCTCCTCTGCCAGAACCTGAACACCGACTGCCTTCTTATATTTCTCCTCATCGTAGGGTCTCTCGGCCATCTTTGCACGTTCTGCATCAGAAGGAACGGAGACTGCATCATAGAATCCAGGTATTGTCACACGTCCGTTGCTGTCTTTCAGGCCGGCGATGATATCGCACAGCACATTGCAGGGATTTACAACTGCTCCACCGTAAATCCCTGAGTGAAGGTCGCGATCCGGACCCACCACCTCGACCTGGATGTAAGAAAGGCCACGCAGACCGGAGGTGACTGATGGTGTATCCGACGAGATCATGGTTGTATCAGAGACAAGTATGACGTCTGAGCGCAGCATATCCTTATACTTTGAACAGAACCCGCCGATACTTACAGAGCCTGCCTCCTCTTCTCCTTCAATCATGAATTTGACGTTGCATGGCAGGGTGCCTGTGGCCATCATCATCTCAAAGGCCTTCAGGTGCATGAATAGTTGTCCCTTATCGTCATCAGCGCCTCGGGCGTAAATCTTGCCGTCGCGTATCTCAGGCTCAAAGGGAGGCGACAGCCACTTATCCAGGGGCTCGGCTGGCATCACGTCATAGTGGCCGTAAACGAGTATCGTCGGCAGAGAAGGATCAATTATCTTCTCACCATAGACTATCGGGTTTCCTTCGGTGGGATAGACCTCTGCCCGGTCTGCACCGTTGCTTAAAAGCATGTCACGAATGTATCCGGCAGCCTTTTCCATCTCAGGCCTGTATGATTCCGAGGCACTGATTGATGGTATTCGAATGAGGCCAAATAGTTCCTCAATAAATCTCTCCTTGTTTGATTCGATGTAGTTTCTTGTCTTTTCCATGGTCATTTATATTTTCCATATTCACCAGCCGCCCACAGCAGCTTTGCATACCACTCTTTCCCGAATGCTCTTTCCAGGGGTTCACTGAGGAAGATGCACAATTCAGTATCCTGCTCTTCGCCGGCTGTTACTCCGGGCTTGCATATCGGCCACTCTTCGTAATTGACCGCCCTGAAATCACGGTATTGTTTTACCCTAACAGGGAAGAGATGGCATGAAAGCGGCTTCCTGAAGTCAACTGCCCCGGCATTGAAAGCAGTCTCGATACCGCATTTATATACGTCGCCATCCATGACAGTATAAGCGCACTCCTCATTGTTGATAAGCGGGGTCACCAGTTCACCCTCTATATCCTTCACGCTTGTACCAGCCGATTCGATAGCCGTTATACCCTCCTGGCGAAGAAAGGGCAGCAGCAGGGATTTGATACGTCCAAGTGTCTCAGCCTCCACTGCTGTCAGCGGTGCACCGGTGTCTCCGTATCGGCAACAGCTCCCCTTACATGCACCGAGATCACAGGAAAATTTCTTTTCAATAAGTGCGAGTGATACTATCGTGTCATCTATCTGCAGCATCGTGCCTCAGACAAGTGATTTTCCGGTCATCTCCGGCGGCACGGGCAGACCCATGAGTGTCAGCACCGTGGGTGCCACATCAGCCAGAATACCGTGCCTGACGCTCCTGAACCTGTTGCTTATGAGATACAGAGGCACGGGGTTCAGCGAGTGAGCCGTGTTGGCTGATCCGTTAGCATTTAGCACATAGTCGGCATTACCGTGATCAGCAATAATCAGAACCTCATAGTCATTGGCCCGTGCCGCCCTTGCAACATCACCGGCACACTCGTCAACCGTTCTCACAGCTTTCTCTATCGCTTCATAAACCCCGGTATGGCCAACCATATCGCCGTTTGCAAAATTCAGGCAAATAAAATCATGCTTCTTCTTGCCGAGTTCTTCAATGATTGCATCCCTGACCTTGTATGCACTCATCTCAGGCTGAAGGTCATAGGTAGTAACCCTGGGTGAAGGTATTAGTATCCTCTCCTCACCGGGAAACTCTTTCTCTCTCCCGCCTGAGAAGAAAAAAGTAACGTGAGCATATTTTTCCGTCTCAGCAATCCGCAACTGTTTCTTACCCAGTTCTCCCAGGATTTCCCCGAGAGTTCTGTCCACATTATCCTTAGGAAAGATGATATGCATTCCCTTGAATTTATCATCATATGGTGTCATGGTCAGGTAATGAAGGGGGATTGTCTTCATGCCAGCCTCCGGCATATCCTGCTGTGTAAGTACTATTGTCAGTTCGCGGGCCCTGTCATTCCTGAAGTTAATGAACACAACGACATCATCAGGGGCAAGAGTCGCCAGAGGGCTTCCGTCAGCTCCGGTGACAACCAGTGGTTTCATGAATTCGTCAGTGACACCCTCATCATAGGAGGTTTGCATAGACTGTAGAATATCTGTTGTCCTGGTACCGAGGCCGTGCACCAGCATGTCATAAGCCTCCCTGATCCTCTCCCACCTCTTATCACGGTCCATAGCATAATATCTGCCGATGAACGATGCCACTCTGCCGTTGCTATGCTTCAGGTGGTCAAGAAGATTTGACATGTATCCTTTGCCACTCCTCGGGTCAGTGTCACGTCCGTCACCGAAGCCATGAATGTAAACCTCCTTCAGCCCGTAATCCATTGTCATATCGCACAGGGCATACAGATGCGTGTCGAGCGAATGCACTCCGCCATCAGAGAGTAGTCCCATGAAATGAACCTTCACTCCTTTGTCACGGGCATATGCGAATGCCTCCTTCAGGACCTCATTGGAGCGTATCTCACCTGTCCTGCAGGCTTTGTTGATCTTTACAAGATCCTGGTATACAACCCGTCCGGCCCCAATGTTAAGGTGTCCGACTTCTGAGTTGCCCATCTGACCCTCAGGCAGTCCGACATCCTCACCGGAGGTAAGGAGGTATGACGACGGATAGATCTTTTTCAGTGCGTCAATATTGGGTGTGCCGGCTGTGCTGATGGCATCACCTTTTGATCCGTCACCTATTCCCCAACCGTCAAGGATCATCAGCAATACTCTGTTTTCTTTCATTCAATAATATATTATCTAAAAATATGCAATGGGCAAAAATAACCAATTACTTCGTAATGGGAATCCGCCCTGCTTAATAACAAGAGAGCGGCTCTAATGTTTGACTTACCGGGCTCCGCGTATTTCCCTGACCTTGATGCGGAATCCCTTCTCAGGGCAGGTGGCTTCATATTCAATATCACTCCCCACCCAGGCAGACCACTCCACCTCCGACAGGTTTCTTGTAACCTTGTCACAGAGGCCAATTGTCATGCATCTGAGATGTGCCGGACGCCGGATCACTTCATGCCCTGTTGCGGAGAGAAAGGCATCGCCATTTTCGCAAAATGCAAGCCTGATCACATCCTTTTGGCTATCGGAAAATACAACAGGAGTCTGTTTCAGGTTTGACAGTGTCCAGAGCTTTATCTCGCCTGTATTATCTGCCGTAAGCATCTGGCCGTCAGAGCTGTCAAAGGCGATTGATTTTATGGCTGACATGTGGCCGTCAATGTTTTCTTCCACAGATTGTGTTGATGTATTCCAGATATCTATGATACCTGCATTATCACCTGTCGCCAGGCGATCTCCTCCGGGTATGAATTTGTGAGCCGTAATGAATCTGTCTCCCGTCTCAAGTGAAGCCTGATCAGCCGGCGACTGAGTCTTCCAGCAAAGCACTCTGCCCTTGTTTGTCAGGGCCGCAAGCATAGTATTATCATGAGATATCTCCATCGCGGTTATGCCGATTAACCCTTCAATCATCATCTTTCCCTTCCGGGATTTGAGATCCCATTCGTTTACTCCTCCTTCAATGCCAGAGGAATAGAGTCTGTCTCCGCTGGCTGAAAACCTGAGGGCGGTGATAGTTCCCGATGAATCCTGTAGCTTGTACCCGATAGTATCATCACCGATGGGTATCATGACTATCTCTGATGACTCCGTGCCACAGGCGAGCCAGGATGCATCCGGACTAACGGTCATGGTTCTGATAACCTTATCTCCGGACCATATAAGCTTATAACCCCTGGCCGGATTATCGCTATTCCAGCGAAAGACCCTGCCCCTGGTGTCAGCGGTATAAAAATAGTCCTCTTCCGGGGCGTCTGTCATTGCAGTGAAATCAGAACCGTCAGGACTGAAACGTGCATAGAATCGGTTACCATTCCTTTTGCTCACTTCATAAAGGGCTGAAAAGACATCTGCATCTTCCGTGAAGCCCGAGTGCCTGTTATTGAAGATCCAGGCCTGCCATGCCAGAAGTATCTGCAGATCCAAATCTTCAGTGTGATTGAGAGATCTCATCGCCAGTGACCTGGCAAGTGATAACATCCGGTTTCTGTTTGCCTCATGGGCTTTGCTAACAGCAGCCGACTTTTCGGCCTCTATTTCATTCACCCTGCTTTCAGCTGCAGACGCCCGCTCCAGGGCCTCATCGGCCATGCCGGCTGCTGCTTCGGGATTCACTCTTTCATTGCCTGCCTGTTCAGAGGCTGTCATGATTGAGCCTGCAAGGTAACTCAGGCTGTCACTCAGCCTGTCGCTATAGGCCACGGCTTCATCTTTCATCTGAACCGCAACTGATTTCTGCTTCTCCGCCCTGGTTCTGAGTGAATAAACAGCCCCGAGCGCTATTAACGCCACAAGTGCAACGAGGCCCAGCAGAGTTGCAATCATGCGGGAACGCTTAATACTCTCAGTCCCGGTCTTTTTGCTGTATTCTTCCTGTACAACATATTCCTCCTCAGAGTTTTTGAGGAAGAGCATGGTACGTTCGAATGCCGGGTTTAGTCTCTCCGCCCAGGCCAGTGTAGGATAATTCTCCTCTCTCCACCTGAGGGCCACGAGGAGGTCAGGAGCAACCCATAGTCTCCCGTTCCCTTCCTGGTACTGTTCAGCTGCAGCGGCGAGCTTCAGATAGAGTTTCTCGGAAGCCTCTTCTTCATCCATCCACCTGCGAAGGGTACCCCACAGTCTGATGATGCTTTCGTGAGTCAGGTCCAGAATGCTCTCCCTGCTGAGCAGCACCTCCTTTGAAGGGGTAATAAATGAATACTCCGGAGCCCTGAAGACTTCTGCTACAGTGATAATCTCCTTCTCAGTGCATCCTGTCTGTGCTGCTATTGTTGAGATACGCTCCGGCTTGCGGAGTTCCCTGCCATTGTCAGTTCTTGTGGTTATTGATCTGAAAAGGAGTGAACATACATACCGGTGTCTCTCATCAAGTGACTCCAGCGCCTGCCCGGCGTGCTGTGATATTGCTCCCTGAATCTGACCCACCGCCTCATAGTCAGCCATACCCATGGGACGGCTCATATCCCCGGCCCTGCTCCACTGATTCCAGAGACGCATCATGAGATGCTGCAGCACAGGCAGCTGTCCGGGCCTGTCAGACAGTTCACTCAGTATCATCCTGACCAGTGAACGGTCTATAGATGCTCCGGCAGCCTTTAGAGGATCTTCTATGACCGATCCCAGAAGATCATTGGGAATCTGCGGCAACAGGTAACTGCTGCTGTTCATCAGGCTGGTCAGTGAGTGAAACCGGGCACAATCAGAAACATACTCAGAGCGAAGTGTCAGAATTATATGCAGACCCTGGTCAGGATTCTGTATCGCATTCACAATAAGATCAATAAATTCAGTGGCCTCATCGCCAAGTGTTCCGCGTGCTGTAGCAGGACTAAACCTGAATATCTCCTCAAACTGGTCTATGACAATGACAATCTGCTGTCTCAGGTTCTTTCTTATCCTGTTGATGACCTCATTCAGTCCTTCGGTCCTGTTGTGTAGTGATGCCGCAATGCTGGACTGGGTGAGCTGGGTAAAACCTGCACTTGCTGAAAATGCTGAGAGTTCTGAAGCAAGGTGATCAACAGGGTTCTGGTCAGGTCTGAAGACCAGGTATGACCATGACTTCCTTCCTTCAGGATTCTCTTTAAGGAGAAGAGGTATAACGCCTGACAGAACCAATGATGACTTACCGCTGCCTGATGCTCCAATGACAGCAACAAACCTATTCTCCTTCAGCCTGTTAACAACCTTCAGCGTACTTTCCATCCGGCCAAAGAACAAATGTCCTTCATCCGGTCTGAATGCCCTTAGACCCGGAAACGGATTAGGCCTGATAATTATACTCTTGTCAGACATAGAAAACTGATTTAGCGGACAGCCATACCCTCCTGGTTATCCATATACTTTACAAAGATATCAGTGAATTCGGAATAGTAAAAGACAAAGGAGGCAATCTCGCTTACAGGAAGTGAATAAAGGCCGCTTTTGCCATTATGTGAAGGCACAACCCAGGAGATGATACCTGGAAGTGCTCCGGCGTCATAGCTCTCCGAGTATCGCATGGATGATGCCAGGAGTAGTATTTTTTCTTCAGGGATTCCGCTGAAGCAGAGGCTCAGGAATCTCGTCTTTTCGAAGAGCAGTGCCGCATCCGGCACGTTTCCGCCTACCACCATGGAGATCCGGTGCCTGGTTGTTTCGGGTAAACGTTTCTCCGCCTCACCATACCATTCAGGGTTAATAGTCCTGATGGCTCTCGCACTCTCTTCCTGAAGAAGCTGGCTGTTACTGAAGAGGTATGAAACCGCCATCTCCCTGTCAAATCCACGCCCATCGGCTGCCACCCTGTGAAGGGCGCATGCCTTGGTCCAGGTTCCTGTAATATTAAGTTCGGATGCCAGGATGAACGAGGCAACAGACCGCCCCTTTATCTCTCTTAACGGAAAGCAGATTGAAAGTTCTGCCAGTCTGTCATTGTCGTCATGGTTGCCAAGCAACGCTTTCAGGGGCCTTCTGATTGAGCCGGAGGTGACCGTGTCGATTGTCTCGGCTGCAATTGCTGCACCACATACAGTATCTTCACCTGAACATGAGATGATCACCTCCGCTGCTGACCTGCCGGTAAGGAGGGTAAGCAGAGAGAACATGAACCCTGTGTTTACATCTCTTTCATAGGCAAGAGCCGCTGCCAGGATAAAAGACCTATTCCTTTTTGCCTCAAGTTGCAGGGCTATCAGCCTGGCAATTATATGCAGGGTCTCATTCAGCGCCAACTCAATCCTCTGCCTCTGTTTTCCCTGTGGAACAAAGCCCTGCTGGCATAGATGAGTAGCTGCATTCCGTCGGACATTGATATGACCATCATCAATGAAACGGTTCAGGTAGGGCAAGGCTGCTGAGAGGGGCATCATGCCAAGAAGACTCATCATCATCAGGTTTTCCTTCTCGCTGGTGGTTGACCTGAGTGCAGTGCCTATAATGTCTGCATATTGCCCTGGACCGAAGTGCCGCAGCACGTAAAAAGCATCCCGTGCTGTTTCAGGATAAGTAGCAGCCTGCATAACCTCCTCACGCAACTCAATGATTCTGTATCTTCCGGCAGCGATGATGCCTGTCCTCCTTATCTCTATGCTTGCATCTGACAGAAGCTTGACTATCTCCTGCACGTGTGGCTCCCTTCTGTTTAACATGATGCTGCGCGCAGCAGCGGTCTTGTCCGATACGCCTGAAAATCTAAGAAGCTCACTGTTTCTGACCGGGTCAGAGTAATATTTTTCGATAACGGCTATGATTCCTGCAGCCTCCCGCATCACAGGCTCCCCGAAACGGCTTCCCGATGCAATCAATTTCAATGCAGGCAGGAGTGCTGGATCAAATGTTTTAACGGCTGTGGAGACAACTTCCGAGGCATAGCTTCCATCAGCATGGTTAGTCAGGTAATTGAGATTGCCGCTGATGAGATCAAGATAATGATCTGCAACCAGAAGTGTACTTCTGAATCCCATGACCGGCTGCCGGCTGCCGGCAGGCAGATTTGAATCTAAGACTGTTCCGGGGACAGAGGCAATTTTTAGGGATAATTCATTCCTGTAGTCAACTGCAATGACGATACCCATAATGATCACTAGAAGGGCATACAGAGGAAGCATCAGAACCAGCCCGGAGGCATCAAATCCTGTCAGCCATCGTACTAACCACAATCTCAATGATATTGCCAGAATTGCTCCGGTGATTCTCGCTGTCTGTCTGCAAGCCTGTTCACGGACTCCGCATCCTTCTTTAAACAGGTGATGCACTGTTGCCATTGAAGGCAGGGTGACAATAAACATGAATACCAGAAAGAAGACGGCTGCCAGGGAGGTGAAGAGTGCTGAGAGCAGGCTCAGTGACTCCTTGCCGTTGAGATCATAATAGATATAGACAAGTGCAGCTGGCACGGACAGTATCAGTAGTGTGAGCGGCGCAAGCAGCAGTTTGCCCTGAAACTGCATATTCCTTAGAATGGGCACGTAATGCCGGTTCTGCATCATAAGTCCCAGGCCGACAAAGGTTATAAGGAGTATCGCTGTGTAGACGAGGGGAGTGGCTTTGAACAGTGAGAGTCCGGTAATAACAGTCAGAATGGTGACTGCGGTAATCACCAACATTGTCAGGGCTGACCAGAAGACCCACATATAACCGGTTTTCATTGCCCGAAAGGTATTGACATATTCCGGAATAGAAACAGACTCACTTAGACAATATACGCTATAAATTCCAAAGTTACAAATAGCTGCCTCTTGACCTTACCAGGCTGGCAATGCGGTATGTTATCTCTTCCGTTGATTCATTGTCAGCATCAATGATCAGGTCAGCCATTTCGTACCATTTTGCCCGGGGCGCCAGCAGGGTCTGTACCCTGGTGGCCAGCTCCGCTTCCTTAGAATCCAACAGGAGAGGCCGTACCGACCTTGATTTTTTCAGGCGTGATACCAGGGCATCGACAGGCAGTTTCAGGTAGACTATTACTCCGGTTGACCTCATGATTTCAATATTCTCAGGTAAGCAGGGTGTCCCTCCTCCGCATGCAACTACTATTCTGGACCTTCGGGACACGGTTAACAGAGCCCTGCTCTCGGCATTCCTGAAATACTCCTCTCCCTTTTGTGCAAAGAGTTCGGGTACGGACAAACCCTCATGTTCCTCCACAACCTTATCAGTGTCTGCGAAGGTCCATCGAAGTGAAGATGCAATCTTCCTTCCGTTGGAGCTTTTGCCGCTCCCCATGAACCCGATCAGGTAGATGTTCATACCGGTCTATAGATCCAGTTTCATCTGTGCCGGGTCATCGGGAAGAGGGGTGTGGGGTGTCTGGCCGGCCTCCTCCTCCTCATCTGGTTCAGGTTGTGATGGGGCCGCTTCACTCTTCACCACAGGCTGAAGTTCACGTATATCAGTAACGCTGTAATTTGAAAGTCTTTTCCCCTTTGCACGGAAGCTTTTTACTCCAATAAATTCTGCGACCTCAATGATCTCCTGCCTGCGGCCCTCATTCTTGCCACCAAAGCTGATTTCAAGGCGTGGATACTCAACTTCTGTCAGGCTGACGAGTTTTGAACCCTCGCTGTCGGAGATCAGGCACTGCAGTCTCTCGGACTCTTCGAAGACAAACCGCTTGACATAATAGAAGCCCTGCTCCTGATCCCAGTAAACTACAGAGAAGATTTTTGACTCCCTGAACTTCTCAAGCAGGAGAAGATCATCCTCAAAGTGCAGCGACAGGTCAGTGCCGGAGGTCCTGTACCATCCCCCCTTCGTGACAACAAGCAGTGTATCCTCCGATGCGAACTCTCCAAGGAACCTGCCCCTGCCGTCTACATTCAGCCTCATCACCGCCTCATCAAACCACAACTTGCGTCCCCCCAGTGTTGAGAGGCCTTTCTCCTTGAGTGTGATCTTATGGACGGCATTCTTTGTCAGGATATTACCCATTGATGCCCGGCCCTTGATTCCAAGCTCCCCGAAGTCGAAGTCGAAGGTGAGTTTCTTCAGTCTGGCTCGGGGCTTATGGTATACGCGTATGACCTCCGCCTCGCCGTTGGGGTTTACACTGAGATATAGGATGCGTGTGCCGTTCGAGCCTCGCCCGAGGCTGTATTCCTTGTCGCGTGTGAGACCGGTCAGGGCACAGCGCTTGACATAGTATGGTCCTTCACGGCCATCCTGGTACACAGTATTGTAAATTGTCCGGGTGTCGTTCCTGAGGAAGACCTGAACATGGATCACATCCTTGCCCACAAAAAGCTTCTCAGCTACCCTGGCGATGAGATAAGTGCCATCTTTCCTGATCACTATTATATCATCGATGTCTGAACAGTCACAGACATACTCATCCTTCCTGAGACCTGTCCCGACAAAGCCCTCCTGGCGGTTGACATACAGCTTGGCATTGACGGCAACGACTTTTGAGGCTTCAATAGTCTCAAAGCTTCTTATCTCAGTCTTTCGTTCAGAGTTCTTCCCGTATTTCTTTTTTATCTGACGGTAATAATTAATTGTATAGGCTATTATGTTGCGCAGGTGGTTAATAACCTCCTCAAGTTCAACCTCGATGCCTTTGATGTGTTCATCTGCCCGCGAAGAGTCATACTTTGAAATACGTTTGATCTTTATCTCCGTCAGCCTGGTGATATCATCGCGGGTTATCTCTCTTTTGAAGAGCTTCTTGTAGGGTTTCAGGCCTTTGTCAATGGCAGTGATGACAGCTTCCCAGGTCTCGGACTCCTCAATGTCACGATAGATTCTCTTTTCGATAAATATCTTTTCAAGAGAGGAGAAATGCCACTCTTCTTCCAGTTCCGCCTTGCGTATCTCCAGCTCGCGTGTAAGGAGCTTCACGGTCTGATCGGCGGAGTGTCTGAGAATATCGCTTACGCCCACGAAGGCAGGCTTGTTCTCGTCTGTTATGACGCAGGCGTTTGGCGAGATTGACAGCTCGCAATCGGTAAATGCATAGAGTGCATCGATAGTCTTGTCAGGGGAGATCCCAGACTGGAGCTGGATGACGATCTCTACGCCTCCTGCAGTGTTGTCATCAATCTTTTTTATCTTGATTTTGCCCCTGTCATTGGCCTTGACAATTGACTCAATGAGAGAAGATGTAGTGCGGCCGAAGGGTATCTCGGTTATCACCAGGCCCTTCCTGTCAACTTTTTCGATCCTGGCTCGTACCTTCACAGCCCCGCCCCTGGCACCGTCATTGTATCTTGATATGTCAATCATCCCTCCTGTCGGGAAATCGGGATAGAGCACGAAGGGCTTGTCCTGCAGGTAACTTATCGACGCATCTATCAGCTCGTTGAAGTTATGGGGTAGTATCTTTGACGCCAGTCCAACGGCGATACCCTCAACGCCCATTGCCAGAAGCAGCGGGAACTTGACCGGGAGGGTTACGGGCTCCCTGTTGCGTCCGTCGTAGGAGCTCATCCACTCAGTAGTCTTGCTGTTGAAGGTGACCTCGAGTGCGAATTTGGAGAGCCTGGCTTCAATATACCTCGGAGCAGCCGAACCATCACCTGTAAGGATGTTGCCCCAGTTACCCTGTGTTTCAACCAGCAGATCCTTCTGTCCCAGTTGCACCAGGGCATCGCCTATCGATGCATCACCGTGAGGATGAAACTGCATCGTATGGCCGATAATGTTTGCCACCTTGTTGAACCGGCCGTCATCCATGCGTTTCATGGAGTACAGTATCCTGCGCTGGACGGGTTTGAGTCCGTCAGACATATGAGGCACTGCACGCTCAAGGATAACGTATGACGCGTAGTCAAGGAACCAGTCCTGGTACATGCCCGACAGCGCCGTGACAGTATGCAGGGCTTCGGGCAGGTGACCGTTAGTCGTCGCTTTTAGCTCCTCGCTCTCACCGGCGGGAGTCCCTTCAATAGGATCACTCTCTTTCATCTTCTGCAACAATCTCCTCTCACACCTTAAGAGCCTCGGGGATCTCCTCCTCCACTCTCAGGTTGTCAATAATAAAATCCTGCCGTTCAGGGGTGTTCTTCCCCATGAAGAACTCAAGGAACTGGACATATGAGTCTGCTTTCTTCATGATGACAGGCTCAAGCCTCATGTCCTTGCCGATAAAATGTATGAACTCATCAGGTGATATCTCTCCGAGACCCTTAAAGCGGGTTATCTCCGGCTCCGGACCAAGGGCCTTAATTGCCTTCTGCCTCTCCTCATCGCTGTAGCAGTATCGCGTCTCCTTCTTGTTTCTCACTCTGAAGAGCGGTGTCTGAAGAATGTATACGTGGCCCTTTCTTACCAGGTCAGGGAAGAATGTCAGGAAGAATGTCAGCAGGAGAAGACGTATATGCATTCCGTCAACATCAGCGTCAGTGGCTATCACCACATTGTTGTAACGGAGGTCTTCTATTGACTCCTCAATATTGAGGGCTGCCTGCAGCAGGTTGAACTCCTCATTCTCGTAGACGATCTTCTTTGTCAGGCCGTAGCAGTTAAGCGGTTTGCCCCTGAGACTGAATACCGCCTGTGTCTCAACGCTGCGCGACTTGGTAATGGAGCCGCTGGCGGAGTCCCCTTCAGTGATGAAGAGGGTTGAATCGAGTCTCCTCTCATCATTCGAGTTGTAGTGTATCCGGCAATCGCGAAGCTTACGGTTATGCAGGCTCACCTTCTTCGCCCTGTCGCGGGCAAGTTTCTGGATTGAGCTGATGGCCTTGCGCTCCTTCTCTGACTCCTGGATCTTCTTCAGCAGTATGCGTGCGGTCTCGCTGTTCTTATGAAGGTAATCGTCGAGATGCTTTCGCACGTACTCCACTATAAAGTTACGGACGGATGGTCCTTCGGGACCCATGTCCTTAGATCCAAGCTTGGTCTTCGTTTGCGACTCAAAGATAGGTTCTTCGATCTTGACCGAAATGGCGGCTATGATTGATGACCGGATGTCTGATGCATCGAAATCCTTTTTATAAAATTCTTTCACCGTCCGGGTCAGAGCCTCCCGGAAAGCCAGCAGATGAGTTCCGCCCTGCGAGGTGTGCTGGCCGTTGACGAAGCTGTAATAATCTTCACCGTACTGTTCTCCGTGGGTTATGGCCACCTCTATGTCATCACCCTTGAGATGTATGATCGGATAGAGGCCCTCCTGGCTCATATTGTCATTGAGAAGATCGACGAGGCCGTTACGCGATACAATCTTGCTCCCGTTGAGGTTGATGACCATGCCTGCATTGAGGTACGAATAGTTCTTCATCATACTCTCAACATACTCCGAAATGTAATGGCAGTTCCCGAACATGAGCTCGTCCGGGATGAATGTCACTTCCGTGCCGTTCTCCTCGCCGGTGGCTCTGAGGGGCTCGTCTCTGACCACCTCCCCTGCCTTGAACTCTATCTCCTTCAGCTGTCCTTCGCGTATTGAACGGAGGATGAACAATGACGAAAGGGCGTTTACTGCTTTGATACCTACCCCGTTCAGGCCAACGGATTTCTTAAAGGCTTTGGAGTCATACTTGGCCCCGGTGTTCATGCGTGAGGTTACGTCAAGCACCTTGCCGAGAGGGATGCCTCGACCGAAATCGCGAACCTTTACCTCTCTGCCTGTGATGCTTACGTCAATCTTACGGCCGTAACCCATCATGTACTCATCAACCGCATTATCCATCACCTCCTTGAGCATGACGTATATTCCGTCATCAAGAGACGAGCCGTCACCCAGCTTGCCGATGTACATACCTGGCCGCAGCCTGATATGCTCCTTCCACTCAAGGGTTCTGATGTTCTCTTCAGAATAATTACCGTCCATCATACAAAATTTGGGCAAATATAAAGATTTAGGAAAGGCGGTCTCTTCCGATTTATCAACAACACCGGTGAATTATTACCTTAAAATGTGATATTTCCGTGCTCTGCCGCAGTTACCGGGGGTAGCCGGATTCGCTTCGCATCTCATCCATGGCGGTCACCATGATCGACTGAACCCGGGCGGCGAGCTCATCAGGATCACCTGTTCCGAATTGCCCGGGGAAAATAGGGTCAAGTACCCTGATCCTCACCACTCTTCTCCTCCCGAAAATGATACCCTTTTTGGGGAGTATCTCGCCGGTGCCGTCAATCAGTACCGGGAGCAGCGGCTTATCAGTCTTCACTGCCAGCTGAAAGGCGCCGGTCTTGAACTTGCCTATAGCTCCGGTGAGTGACCTTGTACCCTCCGGAAATATCACGATGGAGATGCCATCCTGCAGTGATTCCACACACTTTTCCATCATCCTGATGACGCTTGACTTATTGCCTCTGACAAGCTCAATGTACTTCACCATCCTCATCTCCCATCCTACCAGCGGCATATGGAAGACCTCCTTCTTGGAGACCCACCTGAGCCTGTGACGAAGCATGTTAAAAAAGACAATGTCAAGCATCGACTGATGCGTAGGAATAATAATATAAGCCTGGTTCTGATCTATCTTCTCACGTCCTTCAGTTATCACCTTCCAGAAGGGGCTCATCTTGGTCAGTATTATCCCCTGAATGACCATCCACCTGTTGTTCATCAGGCGCCGGCTGTCGAATGCCAGTGACAGAAGCCACAGGATTATAGCTACGGGGAAAGCGAGAAGAATAAAGACGATGCTCGAAAACCAGACCCAGAGTGACTTAATGATATTCATTGTTTAATTCTTTTAATAATTGCTTTTGCAGCCCATGCCAGCCCGAATCCGGCAAGCAGGCCGAGAAGGGCTCCGCCGATGATGTCACCGGGATAGTGCACCCCGAGGTACACTCTTGAATAAGAGACCAGCGCAGCCCAGATGAAGACAGACCAGGTATACCATTTCTTACCCAGCAGCGATGCCGAATAGGCTGCAACGCCGAAGCTGTTGGAGGCATGTCCTGAGATAAAGCCGTACATGCCTGCGCAATGGCCCTTCACCGTATGTACCATCCCTGCAAGGTCGGGTTCATGACAGGGCCTGGGACGTTCGGTCATGTTTTTAATAAACCTTGAACCCTGATCGTCTATCAGCACCAGCAGCGGAACCGCCAGGAGAGGGGTCCATGCCTGTGCGCCATACCTGCGTATTATCATCCAGATGATGGCGATGTAGAGAGGGATCCATACCGTTTTCAGGCTAAGTACCCACATCACCTTGTCAAAGAAAGGAGAGTGGAGGGAATTAAGAAAGAGGAATATATTTTGGTCAAGCTCAATCATGATCAGCTGTTTATTGCACGCCAGAGAAGATCCTTGAGTGTGGTGATTCCAGTGCCGCTTATTGATGATATGAACACTGCAGGTATTTCATCAGGCAGCAGAGGCCGTATGGCATCTCTCAGTTCATCATCAAGATGGTCGCTTTTCGAGATTGCCATCACCCGCGGTTTATCGAGCAGCTCAGGATTGTATTTACGTAGTTCCTCAACGAGGATATGATACTCTTGCTTGATGTCATTGCAGTCGGCAGGTATCATGAAGAGCAGTACCGCATTCCGCTCAATATGCCTGAGGAACCTGTGTCCCAGTCCCTTTCCCTCTGCTGCCCCCTCTATGATCCCGGGTATATCAGCCATTACGAATGATTTATCCTCGCGATAGCTTACAATCCCGAGGTTGGGGGTGAGTGTTGTGAAGGGGTAGTTATCAATCTTTGGCTTTGCGGCGCTTACAACAGAGAGAAGAGTTGACTTCCCTGCATTGGGGAAACCCACCAGCCCAACATCGGCAAGCACCTTAAGCTCGAGGATGAACCAGCTTTCCACAGATGGTTCGCCGGGCTGTGCAAAACGTGGTGTCTGGAATGTTGCCGACTTGAAGTGAGTGTTGCCCATACCTCCGCGTCCGCCTTTTACAAGTATCTTTTGTTCGCCGTGACTGGTGATTTCGAAGAGGATTTCGTTTGTTTCCTCGTTCCTTGCCACTGTGCCGAGTGGCACGTCAATAATGACATCCTCGCCGTCGGCGCCTGTCTTCTGATTGGATGATCCTGATCCTCCGTGACCTGCAAAGATATGTTTCCGGAATTTGAGGTGCAGAAGAGTCCAGAGCTGCGAGTCTCCCCTGAGGATGACATCTCCTCCCCTGCCACCGTCGCCACCGTCAGGGCCACCCTTGGGATTGGATTTCTCACGACGGAGGTGTGTAGAGCCGGGGCCGCCTTTGCCCGAGCGTCCGAAGATCTTTACATAATCAACAAAGTTGGTATCACTCATCTATTTATATTACTGTTTCAATATGCCTGCAAAGCCTGGCGAAGATATCCTCTATAGAGCCTACACCATCAACTATCCTCGACACTCCTGTTTTTCTTCCGTACTCAATTACAGGTTCGGTCTTGGCACGATAGACGGAAATCCGGTTGTTTATGACCGCCTCGTCAGCATCGTCAGCCCTGCCTGAAACAAGGGCTCTCTTCTTCATACGCTCTGCGAGCTCGGTGTCATGGACCTCCAGGACAAGCATGAGGTCAATCTTCATACCTCTCTCTTCCAGCATCTTCTCCAGTGCCTCCGCCTGCTCAACAGTCCTGGGGAAACCATCAAAGACAAAACCCGCCTTTCCTGTGGTGATATCAATCTTATGGGCTATCATGGCAATAACAACATCGTCAGGCACAAGTTCACCCGCGGCCATGATGGCTTCCATTTTTTTACCCAGTTCAGTTGCTGCAGCCAGCTCGGCTCTTAGCATATCACCGGTTGAAAGATGAAGAAGATTATATTTTTCTGCCAGGGTTACCGACTGCGTTCCCTTCCCTGAGCCGGGAGGGCCGAACATAAGAACATTAATCATTTTAAGCTATTTAGTGAGTTTATAAATCGCTCTTAGGTTACGGCCGTAACCGTCATAGTCAAGGCCATACCCTACAACAAAGTTGTTGGGAATCTCAAAACCAATATAATCAATCGGTATGTCCCTTGTGTAAGCTTCAGGTTTAAAAAGGAGTGTGCATATCCTGACCTCCACTGCTTTCCTCAGGGTCAGTTCGCCGATAATGCGTTCGAGGGTGCTGCCGGTATCAACTATATCCTCAAGCACTATCACAGTCTTTCCTGAGATATCCTCATTCCAGCCAATCAATTCCTTGATCTTGCCTGAGCTGCTGGTGCCCTCATATGAGGCCAGCTTGATGAAGGAGATCTGGGCATGGAGGGTGATCTGCCTGAAGAGATCGGCAGCAAAGAGGAAGGCGCCGTTGAGGATGCCGAAGAAAAGTACATCCTTTCCTTTCAGGTCTTCATTGATCTTTTCCGCCAGGGCTGTGATCCGGCTCTGGATCTCATTTTCGGTAATATAAACCGAGAACTCTCTGTCAAGGACTGTTATCTCATTCATGGTGCGGGTGGTTGATGCCGCTAAATTATAAATTTATAGCGTATTTTTGCCCCTGACAATGGTGTAACTTTAAAAATAGCATATGAATCCGTCAGTTAGCATTATTATGGGCAGCACCTCCGATCTGAAGGTCATGGAGAAGGCTGCAGAGTTTCTCGACAGCATGGAGATACCCTTTGAGATCAACGCCCTCTCGGCACACCGTACGCCTGATGAGGTAGAGAAGTTTGCCCGTGACGCAGCCGGCCGGGGAATAAAGGTCATCATTGCCGGGGCAGGTATGGCAGCTCATCTCCCCGGGGTGATAGCAGCGATGACTCCGGTGCCGGTCATCGGAGTGCCTGTAAGGGCCTCTCTTGACGGTATGGATGCCCTGCTGGCCATAGTGCAGATGCCTCCCGGAATACCTGTTGCCACTGTAGCAATTGACGGAGCCCTGAATGCGGGTATCCTTGCAGCCCAGATGATTGCCACCGGAGACCCGGCCCTGATGAAGAAACTGATCGCCTACAAGGAGAGCCTGAAGCAGAAGATAGTGAAGGCAAACGAGGAACTCGGGGCGGTGAAGTTTAGGCACAGGACTAACTGATATTCACGCATTATACATTGCCTGCTGCCTATTGCCTACTGCCTAAAAAGTAATCCGCAATTGCCCCTTCACCTCATGCTTCAACCCGGTTCCGTTGTCATCAACAGATTCAGTACAGGCATACTTTAACCTTGCCTCCACCCGTTCGGCGGGCTCCCACGAGAGCATAATGAATGACCGGGTCATTTCGCCATAGAGAGCCGGCACACTGAATGAGGAGAGCAGGTCAGCTTCCCAGGCATAAAGGCGACTGTCCCAGCCGTCGGAGGAGCAGATGGCATACCTGAACCACAATCGCAGCGGTACCTTGCGAAATGCATACGAGAAATCCTGGCAGAGCAGAAAGCCCTTCTCTTCGGAAGGGGAGATGAAAGATACGGATGCCCGGGTAGTAAGACGTAAGCCTGCCGCTGGATTGCAGTTGAGGGCAAATGATACCTGTTGCCTGGTGTGGATCACGGGCAAAGCTGTGCCTGTTTCAGATGCTGAGTCATACTCGCGGGAGGAGGATGTATATGACAACCGGAGAGAGATGTCGTCCCGGGGCCGGTACTCTCCATTTATCTCAATCCTGTTGCCGTACGAAGGTGCAGAGGACCGGTACCGCAGCCAGGGTATCCTGTAATGATCTGCCGCGGCTGTGACAAAAAGATGCCTTGCTGCCTCAAGGTGTACTGAAGCCGCGAATCCTGTCTCGTTCCCTGAGCCTGAACCGGCTTTGAAGGCGCCGGAATGGAAGGCATGGTAATCCGGAGAGAAGTGCCGGGCGAGGATGTTGAATGTGACCCTCCCTGACGGTTTTGCCCTGAGCCCTGCCGTTGCGGCCCATGAACCGGGAAAGCTCATGCCGGCCTCACCAAAGAACAGGGCAGATCCGGTGCCGGCCCTGAGGTCAACTGCGATATTCAGCAACCGGCTCCCCTCAAAAGCATGGAGGTTCTCCGGCTTGTGTTTGTCAGGCCGGAAGGGCAGGGAGAACCATGTTGCCGACGCGGTCACCCCACCCCTAATCTTCTCTGCTCCTGCAGTAAGGTGAAGGCCGGCAACCGTCTCAGTGAGGCTGTTGCGAGCCTCGAGCTGAGATTCGGTTACATGTAATCCGCCCCTGACAAGATTGCTAACCCCGGTGGCAATACTGTCTTCAATGAAGAGAATCCGCGCATCGATTGTGTTGGATGATGCAAAAAGCACCGCCCCGGCATTAACGCTGCCCGCCATCAGGCTCACACCACGGAAAAAGAAGTTTTCTTCTGTAGAAGAATACGGTGCTGCCGTGCCTCTGCCCGACATGAAAGAAGGCGAACTTAGCCATGAACCCATCCACTGGCTGCTGTTGAAAACCAGTCCTTCACCTATCCGCAATGCATAGTCACCTAATATTATCTTGTTTATGAGCTTATTACCCTCAACCTCAAAATAACCTGAAAGGAAGTCAGTACCTGTACCGTTTCTGAAGGTGAAGAGTTCGTGCGGATCGTTTTCCGCGGTAAGGCCGAAGCCGAACCGACCGTGGTCATGTTTCAGCCTTAATAGTGACCGTACTCCCTCTTCCTCATTGTCGCCCGGGATGAGTCGGGTTGAAGCCGTCAGGGTCACCGTTGTCCGGCCATAACTCCTGCCGACTGGTTCTGTAGAAGGTTGAAGGGATATATAGGGCGCCATCATCATCACCGTATTACGGTCGAAGGCAGGTAGAAGGGCCAGCTCATAGAGGGTCACAACATTCCCGTTCTTCCTGATATGATCTGCCAACACAATAACCTGGAAATCAGTCAGGAAGAATAGCCTTGCGATCTCCTTCGCATCGCCTCCGTTTATATTGACGGGCGACTCCTTCAGTTCAGCCAGCTCCTCCAGCACGACAGAGGGGTCAGCGTCATCCGACTGAGCCATTATCTCTTGCATGGATTCCCCAAAAGCCTGGTTTTCCTCCTGGCAGAAGACAGGATTAAGGAAAAGTGCCGGGATTATCAGAACCAGCGCAACCCTTGGGATCATCTGATTGTCCATATGATAGATACAGACGATGTCACGCCTGTCATGCTGTTAAGAAGAAATCCGGCATCCGTCTGCAGCGAACCTGCTCTGAATCCGATACCAAATGCAAATGCTGATGGCGAGCTCATGTAGCCTGACCTCAGAATCAACCTGTCACCTACATCCCAGGCTAGACCTAACTGAACGGAGAGGGGTTCATTACTCACCTTCGAGCTCCCGATGGCCAGGAGGAAGTCGTCAGACTGCTTCCACTGCAGGCCGGCCTCAATTGATGATGGCAGCGTGTTGAGCGGTGATAAAGGATTAAACAGATGCAGCCCGAGTGTCAGCAAGGGTGCAAGACTACATGTCATCCCGGTCTCGAAAGTCACATGTGACACATCACGGTATTCGCCAATGCCATGTTCTGAGATATAATCAACCTGGACACCCACGGCGATACCTTCAGTGACTCTCACGGCACTGCCCAGGCCCGTAAATATCCGGCAGTAGTCGGCGTTACCGTAATGAGTTGCCACCAGACAAATTGGTGCGGCTTTGACTGCTATAACTGCGCTTACTGCCTTTGACGATAGGGCAGGCATCATAAAGCGGTTCTCCAGGGCGGCGGAGAAGCTTGTGGCCGTGGCTATGGTCAGCAGTGCCTGGTTATTGAAGCAGTTCCAATGGCCGGAGGTGGCCGTCACGGCGAAGGCCATACCCATGGCTTCTGCACCGTGGGGCACAAAGAGAGGTTCACCGGCATGAAGTCCGGCAGCAGAGATAAAAAACGACACTAATACCGCATTCCACCGCAGCATCATAGTGAGACATAATTACTACATCAAATTTATGACAGGAAGCGGAGAAAGTCAAGGGGGGAATGGTAAAAAAAAGTCAGCAGTCTACAGTCCGCAATCGGCAGTCAAAACCAGTCGGCAGTCAGCAGCCACCAATAGGCAGTCATAAGTTGCTTATTGACTGAAGACTGAAGACTGAGTACTCTCCTTATCACGTCTTAATATCCTTAATATTGAGCTGCACCGAGGTTTTGCCTCTGAACTCATTCATCTCGATAGTATAGGCTATGTCAACCACGCCTCCGTTTTCCCTGAAGAGCTCTGTCATGTCTGACTGGCCAAAGGCGATGGCACCCAGGGGCTCTGCGTTATGACGGGCAAAACTCAGCTTGAGGTGCATCCCGTTGTTGCCAACAGGCTGGCATGCCAGTGTCTTGACCTTGCGTGATACAAAGACCGGAGCCACATTATCCGGCCCGAACGGCTGGAAACGTTCGAGGTATCTGAAGAGCTCCGGGGTGATATCCTCCAGAGGGATCTCCTCATCAACCTTCAGTGACGGGACAAGGTGTTCCTCCTTTATCGTTTCACTGACAAACTTCTCAAACCGCTCACGGAACTCCTTAAGGTTTTCCTGCTTCAGGGTAAGTCCTGCTGCAAACATATGTCCTCCGAAACTCTCCAGCAGGTCAGAACATGATTCTATAGCCTGGTAAAGGTCATACCCGGGAACGCTGCTTGCTGATCCGGTGGCAAATCCGTCCTTTGATTCGGTCAGTATCACTGTAGGCCTGTAATAGGTCTCGATAAGGCGTGAGGCAACAATTCCGATAACTCCCTTATGCCATCCCTGGCGGAAAAGGACAGTTGTTCTTGCATTGCCTGTCCTGCTATCGTCACTCACCATCCGGCGGGCCTCTGAAGTTATCTCAGTATCCTTCTTTCGTCTGTCGTCATTGCTGCGGTCGATACCATCACATATCGTAAGG
>JBFYPM010000027.1:0-4480 GCA_041303295.1 Bacteroidales bacterium | reverse complement strand
TCTTCACGGAGGAGTACAGGCAGATGGTGCTTGTAAAGGACATAGATATCTACTCTATGTGTGAGCATCACATGCTACCCTTCCACGGCAAGGCGCATGTGGCATACATCCCTGACGGGCGCATAACAGGGCTGAGCAAGATAGCGCGTGTTGTGGAGACCTATGCCGCCAGGCTGCAGGTGCAGGAGAGGCTTACAACACAGATACGCAACTGCATCCAGGATAACCTTAAGCCGCTTGGTGTGGCTGTGGTTATTGAGGCTCAGCACATGTGCATGCAGATACGCGGTGTGCAGAAGCAGAATTCGGTCACCACCACATCAGCCTTCACCGGATGCTTTCTCTCAAACCTCAACACCCGTGAGGAGTTCATGCATCTGATAGCCAGCAGGCTGCATTAATAATTACACACTAATCATTTTTTTACACTGTATATGAAAGCATACGTATTCCCGGGGCAGGGAGCGCAATACCCCGGTATGGGAAAAGATCTTTATGAGAAATTCCCGGCAGCGCGTGAGATATTTGAAAGGGCGAACGGATTGCTCGGCTTCCGCATAACTGACATCATGTTTTCAGGCACTGATGAGGAGCTACGGCAGACGAGGGTGACTCAGCCGGCCATCTTCCTGCACTCGGTGGTTCTGACGGCTGTCGCAGGCAGTGGTTTTGATCCTGCCATGGTTGCCGGTCATTCCCTTGGTGAGCTGTCGGCTCTCGTGGCTGCGGGTGCCCTCTCGTTTGATGACGGCCTGGCGCTTGTCGCCGGCAGGGCGGCGGCCATGCAGCGTGCCTGCAGCATCAACCCTTCCACAATGGCCGCCGTACTCGGTATGCCTGATGAGCTGGTTGAGGAGGTGTGCGCATCGGTGAAGGAGACGGTGGTGCCGGCAAACTACAACAGCCCGGGACAGATAGTCATCTCCGGTACCATTGAAGGCATAAGGCTGGCAACGGAGGCGCTGAAGCAGAGAGGCGCCAGGAGAATCATACCACTATCCGTCAGTGGAGGATTTCATTCGCCATGCATGGAGCCCGCAAGACAGGAGCTGGAAGATGCCATCAGGAAAGCCCGCTTCAACCGCCCGGTGTGCCCTGTATACCAGAATGTGAGTGCCCTGCCGGTGACAGACCCCAGACAGATAATGGATAACCTGGTAGCTCAGCTCACCTCGCCGGTACGATGGACACAGACAGTTGAGAGGATGATTGCTGACGGTGCAACATCATTCACCGAGGCCGGCCCGGGTAGTGTGCTGCAGGGACTGATCAAAAAGATAAACGCGGGAGTGGTCACATCGGCGCTGACGGCAGCAGACTAAGAAGTCACGGCCGCGGCGCTGACAGTCAGCGATCAGGGCGTCGCCTTCTCAGGGCTGACAGATATCACCGCCATACCCTTCTTGCCGTCCATCCTGATGACCAGGGGCTCGTCAAACCTGATGTGTCTGAACCAGTTACCGTTGGCTATTGTCTTCTGCCTGCTCAACCTGTCCCAGAGAATAGTACCGTCACCGGTATACTGGTTGACCGAGAGATAACCGATATTCATAGATGTCACATTGTGGAAGAAGTGAGAGCCCTGCGATGCATCAACATGGTAATCAGGCAGGCTGACCTCAACAATCACCCTGGCATTGGAAATCTGGGGCCAGGCAACCGGTATACCCAGGAACCTGTCCTTGGTGCCCCAGCGTCCAGGGCCTATCAGTACATACTTCCTGCCCTCTGCCATCATCTTCCTGTTGATAACATCAATCTCCTCAGCCATCTCATTGGTCTTGAGGTTATCGAACTTCTCCGGTTCAACATAGATAATGTCAGTGATTTCGCTGACCAGCCCGTTGCCCATGCTTTTCCTGGATACCAGTAACATGTCATCAGTATAAACTGTCTCAGGGTCAATGGCATAGCCTGCGCCGCTGCCAACCAGTGGCTTTATCTGCAGCAGATAGAATGATGCCCTGTCATTTTCATCCCTGGTGATGTCGACGGCAAACTCGATCTCAACCGGGGCACCGAAAGCCTCCCTGACCACTTCAAGCACCTTCTTCAGCGTTGGGGCCAGGGGGATATAATCATACTTGAGGATGTTGGCAAAGTTGATCACACGGGGTCCGGCCACATCAAGCCCAGGTGAGACTGTGTCATTGTCCATGCTGAAAACCGAGGCGCAATGTTTCAGTGTGCCGTCAGCTTCGGCCCTGCTGATGTCAAGCTTCACCAGGCCGGCATTCTCTCCCTGAAGGAGATCAATGTCCTGCCTCCCCAGGTTGATTGCGTAGAATTCAACCTGCGAATAACGAATCAGGTCATCTATTGACATGATATCGAGGGCAGGAAATGCGGGTGAGAACCTGAATGCCCTCTCACCGTCAAGAACGTACTGCCCCAGGCCTACCGCCGCCACAGCGAAACCGTCATGAGGTGTCATGTTGGCAACGGGGTAGAAGTTGAATGACTGAGCCGTCCCGCTGATATGTGGATAGAAGATGTCATCATACCTCTTACCCACCACCGCCTGTATCACCACAGCCATCTTCTCCTGCTCTATCTTATAGTTTATGGCTTCGAAATAGATGCGGGAGTTATCTGAATAGATCGAGGAGAATACAAGCTTAATGGCCCCGATCAGCTGCCTGAGCCTCACCTCCGGGTCAGGGTGGTTATTGGGCAGAAGGTATGTGCCGAACACTCCGGAGAAGGGCTGACTCAGGGAGTCCTCGAAGAGGCTCGATGACCGTACCGCCAGGGGCTGGTTAAAGAGCTTGATGAAGACCCTGAGCTTATTCTCCAGGGCGCTGCTGAGACTGCCTGCCAGGAACTGTTTCTGAAGCTCGCTGAAATCTTTCTCCCTGTTCACCACCTCCCACATATGGTTGCTCTCCATGAAGTGGTCAAACTCGTCGGTGCCGACGATGGCGGTGACGGGTGTCTTGATGTTGATGCCCGGAAGGAGACGTCCCAGTTCAAAGCTGTGTATCAGTGTGCTGACGAATGCCAGGCCACGGCCCTTGCCTCCGAGTGATCCGCCGGCAAGGCTGACCACGTTTGACTCATCAATCATCACAGACTCATCAAAATTGACCACCTTCCCCTTGTTCATCTCCCTCCTCCGCTTGCGGATGACATCGAGGAGGAACTCACGCATCTCCTTCAGGCTGCGGAAGTCAGAAATCCTGACGGGATTAATGATCTTGGCTATCTTCACCTCTCCCCTGGCCATGAGCCAGAGTGAGAAGTGATTCTTCATGGCGTGGTATACAAGCGAGTCTTCGGGAACCGTCTTGAGGAACGCTTCGAACTCCTTCATTGACTTGGCCACGGCTATCTGCCTGCCCTTGGTGTCACGGTAGACGAAATGGCCGAACCCGAGGTAGTATGTAATGAACGATTTCAGGTCCTGAAGCAGGGTCTCTGAGTTTTTATTTATGAAGCTTGCCTTGAGCTGTGCGGCATAGACGGCGTTCCCGGGGTCCGACGACTGGAGCAGTGTAGGCAGGTTTGCCTGTTCGCCTCTTATGTGGCTGATGAGGTCGAAACCGGCCTTGTCATTGAGAACCCCGTTTCGCGGGAACCGCATGTCAGAGATCACCCCGAGGAGCCTGTCCTTGTATTTGGCATAGACTGACATCGCCTCCTCCCATGTGGTTGCAAGGAGAATCTTGGGCCTTGCCCTGAGTTTAAGGACCTTATAAAGCTCGTCAGATGAGACATCCTCAATGAGGATACGGGTCTGTTCCAGCACCAGGGTGTAGAGCATCGGCACGTAGGTGGAGTAGTAGTCTGCGGCATCCTCAATGATGAGTATGACACCCGTCAGGCCCTTCCTGGTATCATTCTCCACATTTACCTGGTCTTCAAGGAGCTTTGCCATGGCGAAGAAGACCTTTGATTCGCCCGTCCATACGAAGTAGTTGTCAAAAGGGACACCGAGCATCTTCTGTTCCTGTACGAAGGGGATATCACCGGGGTTATTGAGGAGGAGGAATGTAGGGATATAGGGGTATTTATCTTTTATCTTACGGCAAAGGCTCATTGGGTTGCTCTTGTCTACCCCCACCATAATAATGATCATGTCATAGTGACGTACCCCGAGGCGGGAGAAGGCCTCATCCTCACCCGAAACGCCTGTTATCCTGGGGAGGGTGGTGAGACTCATCTGGTAATACTCGCCGAGCATATGGTCAGAGAAGCGGCCCTCGCCCTCAATAGAATAGGCGTCATAGAGGCTGGCGACAAGGAGTATCTCCCTGACCATAAATGGCATAAGGTCATGGAAAACATCTCTCTCGGCATTATGCCGGTCAAGGAATTTCTGAAGCAGCTTACGGCTTGACAGACTGTTAATTTCCTCCAGGTCGTCTGAACAGTCATCAGGTCTGAGATCGGATTCGGCTGCCACAAGGCTGTTAATGTACCCTGTCACCAGTCCGGAAAAATTCTTTATCAGATCACGCTCCTCCTTCATGAAGGGGCC
>JBFYPM010000026.1:0-5590 GCA_041303295.1 Bacteroidales bacterium | reverse complement strand
GTTTCCATTTCGTATAGCTTCTTTCCGCAGGATTTGCCGGGTGCAGAAACTAGTTTTGCCGGAATGATGCACCTCGCAGTAACTGTCCTGATTGTGCCTTTCACCATTCTGACACCATTGTTAATAGGTTTTGGACTTAGGAAAGAAAAAGCATGGAAAACATTAGGCAACTTTTCTTTGATTTGCGGAATACTTATCATCATTTTTGGAGGAATGTCAGGATTCTTTTTCGCAAAAGGGCTTCCATACTTTGGTTTGGTAGAACGGATAAATATCGGGACACTACAAATCTGGACATTTGTTATGTCTTACAAATTATTAAAATCAAAGCATGAAGGGCATTAGAATACTCTTAGTTTTGCTTTTAGTATTCGCTTCAGCACTGCAACTTACAACGAACTTCGGAATTTTGTTTGATCTGTGATTGGAATCCACCAAAACCCGGCAAGAATTAAAAAACCACTTAAAAAAAATCTCGTAAGTGGTTGATTGTCTAGTTGTCCCGTCAGGTCTCGAACCTGAACTCTTCTGATCCAGAATCAGACGTGTTGCCAATTACACCACGGGACAGTTATCTGAGGGTGCAAATATATAAAATTTTCAATTTATTCAGGTAGCTGATGCTTTTTAAAGAGCTTGCCGCTTAATAAAACAAAGTGCACCGGTATTGACCGGTGCACAAAAAATCGTAGCAACATGTTCCTGTACTAAGGCAATGTATAGTAGATCGTAAGCTTCGGCCGCATTCTGGCCTCAGGGTAATCGCTTGAGGCAAACCGGAACCCGGGCACCCACTCCCGGGGCCAGAGCCTCAGGAACATGCCGTAACCCGGAATGTCGGGGGCATCCGTTAACGGATCCTGTACATAGAGTCTAGTGACATCAACAGTTATCATGTTGGTATTAAGGATGAAAGGCGAAATGTTGACCTGGTTTTTCTCAGTTGTTTTCGGCTGTTCATTCCATGTCACCTTATCCTCCTCCCATGGCTCAATTATTTTCTGCAGCACTCCTCCGCACCACTCAATGTCTGCACCGCCGGCAGGATAGAAAATAGCGCTGTCCCAGACCAGAGGCAGGTCATACCAGAGGTTGAGCATAACCCTCTTTATGGTTGCTGACTTTGGTAATGCATTCCTGTCAAAAGAGACCAGACTCTCATTGGAACGCATGACCGTAAGAACAGGCTCTGAAATGAAGGTAGCCTCAAAATACCTATGGCCACCAAAGTTCTTCTCCGGATCCAGATTAGTGATCATTGCATCCTTGCCATCATCCGGACCTGGTTGCAGCACTAAGACTTTCCACTGACCACTGTCATACGGGATCTTTAGTTTGAGGGGAGTGTTCTCCGTTGTTGCCTTCAGTTCACGTGCAGTGAACTCAAATTTCTGAGGCAGGTAACCCTCTTTCTCAAGCAGGAAGGTGTAGTATTGGTATCCTCCTCTAATGATCAGGTGGTTTACAGATGCCTCAAGCCTGAAGCGGTAATGCCAATCGTTGCCGGCAAAGACGGTAAGGTCGGCAGTAACAGGCGGTTGCACCGGGGACATGCTCAGAGGATTATCAATGATGCATACGGTGTAAAAATCAAGAGGCTTGATTATCTGCCCGCCGAAACTGACATACCCGAAGTCGCCCGGGGTATGACTGCCTACTGCCAGCAGTTCCGGAGAGACAAGCGTGGCAGCTCCGCCCCTGATGCTGAACTCCAGAGGCAGCGGATCATTGACAAGGTAGGCCAGCGGTGAGCCTTCAACAGGGGTTGCGGCGATAACCTCACCCGAGGGGTCGATCAACATAAACTCTGTAAGGAGGTAGTCTCCTTCATTCATTTCGAGCTCATCACTGATGTAACCCGGCCCGAAAAGATAAACAGGGACAAGATGATCAGTAAGGACAGAAGAGCCATCAGAGTCTTCAACAGATACCAGCAGATGGTACGAAACCAGGTCGGTGTCAGCCCAGGCTGATTTCAACTGGTTGGATTGCTCAATCGATGCGATTGAAAATTTAGCGGTTCCCTTGCTTGTGTCGGAGTTTTTTTCACAGGAAGAAAATGCAAACACTACAAGCAGGATCAAGGTAAATGATCTGATAATTGTTCTCATGCTTCTTCGGTTTAGGTGAAAAAAAACAAGGCAATTACCTATTATTGGCACAAATAATGTGCCAATAATTGTCTAAAGGTCTAAAGGTCAGAAGTCCGAAGGTCTGTCATCATTCCGCAGTCCACAGCCATCAAGGTTTGTTTTGTTTAGCCCATGTGTCCTTCAACCCCACGGTGCGGTTGAAAACAAGCTTCCCGGGACGGCTGTCATAATCGGTACAGAAATAGCCGATTCTCTGGAACTGTACCCTGGTGAGGGGTGCGGCCCCTGCCAGCGACGGTTCAACCTTGCAGCCGGTGAGCAGAGTCAGTGAGCCGGGATTAAGAAACTCCCTGGCATCAACATCCTTGTGACCGGAAGGATCTTCATCAATGAAGAGCCTGTCGTACAGTCTTACCTCGGCATCAAGCGCATGGGCAGCCGAGACCCAGTGGAGGGTGCCCTTGACCTTGCGGTCTGATTCCGGTCCGCCACTGCGCGTAGCCGGATCAATGGTACAGTACACCTCAACTACATCACCAGCCTCATTCTTTTTCAGCCCGGTACATTTGATTATATAGGCTCCCTTGAGACGCACCTCCTGTCCGGGCGCCAGACGGAAGAACTTGTGGGGAGGGTTCTCCATGAAGTCCTCCTGCTCAATATAAACCTCCCTGCTGAAAGGAACAAGTCGAGTTCCCTGTGTCTCGTCCTCGGGATTATTGATTATCTCCATGTTTTCGGAAGCACCTTCAGGGTAATTGGTGATGATAACCTTAAGGGGATTGAGCACACCGAAGACACGCGGTGCCCTCTTATTCAGGTCTTCCCTGATGGCATATTCGAGGAGGGAGACATCATTTATTGCCTCGACCTTGGTATATCCGATTAAGTCAACAAAACGCCTGATCGACTCCGGAGTATATCCTCTTCTCCGCAGCCCGCACAGTGTTGGCATGCGCGGGTCATCCCAACCCAAAACTACGCCATCCTTCACCAGCTCAAGAAGCTTGCGCTTGCTCATTACAGTGTAGGTCAGGTTAAGCCGGTTAAATTCTATCTGCCGGGGACGGTAACCATCACTCTTAAGCTGATCGATGAACCAGTCGTACAGAGGTCTGTGCACCTCGAACTCAAGAGTACAGAGCGAGTGAGTTATGCCTTCGAAGTAATCACTCTGTCCGTGGGCGAAGTCGTACATGGGATAGACTTTCCACTTTGTTCCGGTGCGATGATGCGGAGTATACAGTATGCGGTAGATGATCGGATCACGCATGTGCATGTTGGGGGAAGCCATGTCAATGCGGGCCCTGAGCACTCGACTGCCCTCTTCAAACTCACCTTCGTTCATGCGGAAGAAGAGATCAAGGTTCTCATCCACGGTTCGGTCACGATAAGGGCTGGCCGTACCAGGTTGCGTGGTGGTGCCTTTCTGCTCCGATATGGTTTCGGCACTCTGGTCATCAACATAGGCTAGGCCCCGCCTGATGAGAGACACTGCAAAATCCCACAGTTTACCGAAATAGTCTGATGCATAGTATTCCCGGTCCTCCCAGGTGAACCCCAGCCACTGAATATCCTCCTTGATGGAGTCGACATATTCTACATCCTCCCTGGTAGGGTTGGTGTCATCGAAGCGGAGGTTGCATTTGCCGCCATACTTCTCCGCCATCCCAAAGTCGAGGCAGATGGCCTTGGCATGTCCTATGTGGAGGTAACCGTTGGGCTCTGGCGGGAAACGGGTATGCACACGGCCGCCGTTCTTGCCATCGCTCAGATCCTTCTCTATGGCTTGTTCAATAAAATGCTGTGATTCAGGCTTTGATATCTCTTCGGATTCTTTCATCGGTTGCTAAAATGAGATTACAAAAATAGGAGATAAAAGGGGACAAAGTGCATGGAGAAAGCAATTTATTGAATAGGCTGACACCCACCATCACTGCCATTGGCATCCTGGGGGATGAAGGGCGGGACGCCCTCCCCGGCTATCTTTGGACTTCGGGCGGAAGAGGGAGAAAAGCACTCCTACCTGGTCAGTTCCACACTTACCCTGCCTATCCTGCCACCCATCACCGGATTTAACTTGGAGACCTTTACCGTTGCCTTATTAATACCGGGCAACTCCTTGTAAAGAGCATCAAGTATACGGGTGGCAATATGCTCAAGGAGTTTTGAGGTTGTCTCCATCTCCCTCTTGACCACAAGGTATGCAGCCTGGTAATTAAGGGTGTCACGCAGCTCGTCACTCTTACCCGCCCTGCCGGTGTCTGTCTCAATCGACACATCAACCATGAAGTGATTGCCCACGATCTGCTCCTCACGGTAATGGCCGTGAAAAGCATAAAATTCCATATCTTCAATTCTGATCAGTCCCATGGCTTGTTTTTGTTTATTTTGTATAAATCAGATAATCAATAATATATAATATAATTTCGGAAAATGGAGAAGATATTTACAAAATAATTAGGTTTATATAGTAAACCGGTTTATATTTGTAGCAGATATTTTTAACATCACTCAATGTAAAATTAGCAAAAGCCATGGAAAACGAAGAAAAATTAATGACAGGGGAGGAGAGTCTCAGGGTCATTAGTGAAATGATCAACAAAACAAGAGTAAGCATTACGCAGAGCAGTTTTCACCTGCTATTCTGGGGATGGCTGATATTTGCATGCAGCCTCTCGGAGTTTCTGCTGTGGAAGCTGACAGACTGGACCAATTCCTGGTATGTCTGGCTGTTTGTCATTCCGGGTGTATTTGTTTCGATGATCTACGGGTTTGTCAGGGGGAAGAGGGAGAGGGTATTCACTTACGGAACGGCCATTCATGTCTGGACCTGGATGGCGTTTCTCATCTCGTCAGTAATATTTTTTATTGTCTACCCGCTGGAGACAGGCAGTATAGGCAAATATATGCTGCTGCTGGCTGCTATGCCTCTGTTAATCTCCGGGGCAGTATTAAAGTTCAGGCCCCTGATGTGGGGAGCCGTCGCCTTCTGGACCCTGGCGCTTGTAGCTCATTTTGGCGGGCCGACAGTATCCGGACTGGCGATGCCGGTGGCCATGATCGCTGGTTATCTGATTCCCGGTTATTTACTTAGAAAAAAGGACAGCCATGACACCGTTCAGGGAGCTTGATCCGCTGCTGCATTCGCAGCTCCGACTGGCCATAATGTCAATACTGATCAGTGTTGACAGGGCTGAGTTTACCTATTTGCGCGAGAAGACCGAAGCAACAGCGGGCAATCTCAGTGTGCAGATAGGTAAGCTCAGGGATGCAGGATACATCTCAGTCAGCAAGAGTTTCGGAGAGAGCTATCCGCAGACCATGTGCAGTATCACCGACCTTGGAAGGAAGAAATTTGCTGAGTATGTGGCGGCGCTACAGGATTATCTGAAGGTCTGAAGGCCCCGATCCGCCAGCTGGCGGATACGGGGTTTGCCTGCGGCGAGCTCACCGCCAGTCGGCGGTTCGGTTCGACCCTGCGGGTCTCAATCTGA
>JBFYPM010000025.1:0-30538 GCA_041303295.1 Bacteroidales bacterium | reverse complement strand
ACGGCCACCGTGAGACGCGACGGATTTTCGGCTTTCGGTGCTGACAGAAAATATGGGGTTTTCCCCTCAATTGCCATCGGTTGGAATATCACAAACGAGTCTTTTGTAAAGGATTCCCAATTCAATAAAATTGTAAATAACCTGAAATTAAGGGCATCATGGGGGAAAAACGGGAATGAGGCAATCTCTCCCTATTCAAGCCTTCCAAACCTGAGGAGCCTTGACTACCTGTCAGGAGATCACAGCCCACTCTTTGGATTTTATCCATCGAGGCTGGCATCAGCATTGTTAGGATGGGAAACAACTACATCCACCAACTTCGGGCTTGACTTTGGAATCCTGGACGACAGGATTACTGGTTCATTTGATTTTTATTTAACTAACACCTTCGATCTGTTGCTTTCCAGATCAATACCCCCGATTAACGGTGCAAGTGAAATACTTGAAAACGTAGGCCAGACAAAAGGGAATGGTATTGATTTTCAGATCTCCTCGGTCAATATTGACCTGGACAAATTCAAGTGGACAACCAACCTGAGTTTTGTTCAGAACAAGACAGTCCTGGTTGACGTAGGGTTATATGATGAAGAGGGAAACCCCATAGATGATATTGCAAGTGAATGGTTCATAGGGAATGACGTAAACGTAAACTATGACTATCTCTTTGGCGGCATCTGGCAGGAAGGGGAATCAACCGATACTGACAAGACAGCCGGGTTTATTGAATATGTGGATGTCAATGAAGACGGAGATATAACACCTGAAGAGGACAAGCAGATTATCGGCAGGCGGACGCCCCTGTTCACAGCGGGAATGAATAACACCTTCACCTACGGGAATCTCGCCCTTTCAGTTTTTGTTAATGGCGCAGTAGGTGAAACAAGACCCAATTATCTGCTTTCACCCATGACTCTCTCTTACAGGCAGAATCAGCTTGACAAGGTATTCTGGACTGCGGAGAACCAGATAGAAACATATCCGGCTAACATACCGGATGGCTCAGTGAATGTAAGAAGAATGAACTTCTATGAGAAAACCGATTTCCTCAGGATTCAGGACGTCACTCTTTCTTATATGTTCGACAGTAAGCTTATTGGAAAAGCCGGTTTATCGAGGCTTGAGGTATATACGAGTATAAGGAACCTGTACACTCTCACCAACTGGTCAGGACTGGATCCGGAATTTACTTCAACCGGAGCGGTACAAAGAGCCATTCCACAGACAAGGCAACTCACATTCGGAATCAGGACAAGTTTCTAATAATCTCTAAATTGCTATAAAAATGAAAAAGATAGTATACTTTTTAATAATGGTTTCTGTCCTGACGATTTCTTCCTGCAGTGAGGATTTCCTGACAGAAAAACCTGTGGATGACATCTTTGCTGAAAACCTTCTCGTGAATTACGGTGGTTTTCAGAATATGCAGAACGCTATGTTCGCACTGGTGAGGGATGAGTATGATCGTGGAGACAGGTTCTATGGCGGGACCTCATTCGGCAGCATCCCGTTTACAAAGCATGTATTGTTCAGCGCCGGTGCTGATGACTCATGGGCTAACAACAGGCACACCAGCTTCAGGCATATCAGCTTCCCGAAGAATATTACTGCCATGGAGGATGTAGAGCCATTCCAGGCTCTTTTTGAGTGGTTATACAAAGTGATTAACACCTCAAATATGATCATCACAAGGGCCGAGAATCCGGATATCGACTGGCAGGGCGGCTCTGCTGAGGAAGACTTGCAGAACAAAAATACTGTAGTTGCCAATGCAAGACTGGTGAGGGCCTGGGCTTACAGGCACCTGACTTATTCATTTGGTGCAGTACCGCTATCCACAGAAGAGATCACGGGAAGCAACTATCGGACTGACTGGGAACGAACCCCTGTGGCAGACATCCGTGAATTGATGGAACAGGACCTGCTCTTTGCAGTGGATATTTTGCCGATGAGAACAGAAAACAATACGGTTCCGTCAGAGGCAGTGGCACGTCATTATCTCGGAGAATTGTACCTGGCAATGGGAAGGCCTGCAGATGCAAAAACGGCCCTCCAGCCTCTCGTTGAAGGCACAGAATACTCTCTGATGGCAGATAGATTCGGGAAAAATGCTTCAAACCCCGGTCACTCATTCATCGATCTCTTTCGCTCACCGCTTTTTTCTGAAGGCAACCTTGAGGTTCTCTGGGCTTTTCCCAATACTGAGCCTGAAAATGCAGCAACCGGATCATCTCCCAATACATTTATGAGGAATATGTGGAGGAACTACTACTCCAGTCTTTCTGATATAAGCAAATTAAGCCATCCTGATTACCCCGGACAGACCATCAAACTTTTCTGGTCACTCAATGCGGGCAAAGGTGCCGGACGATTGGCAATCTCCCTCGGTGCGTTTAATTTATATAAGTTCAAGGAGCAGGATACAATTGATGTAAGGTATGATGATAATTCCTTCGTATGGCATCTCTATTTCCTGGGCACTGATAACCAGGTCTATGAAGTGCTGAAAAGCGGGGCAAGCCTGATAAACCTCAAGCCGAACTCCGCAATGAGCAATGATACTGACCCCACCATCAAACAGTATAACTGGCCCTCTACTAAAAAGTGGGATTATGTCAATCCAATCTTTGAGCAGGCAGACGCTGACAATGCCTATAATGATATGGTATACCTCCGTCTGGCGGAGACATATCTTCTATATGCAGAGGCTATGTTTAAGCTCGGGCAGGGTGGGGAGTTCTGGCTGAACAAGATCAGGGAACGTGCATTGGCAGTCCCCATTGATGCCACTGAAATGAGTATAGACATGATCCTTGATGAGAGAAGCCGTGAGCTTATCACTGAGGAACACAGGAGGCATACCCTTATCAGGCTCAGCCAGGAGAATGGAGGAGATGAGAGACTGGCCAGTAATATCTTCAAGACAAGAGTCAGGATGTACAATGAGGTCTCCGGCAGGGAAGTCAGAGGAATGTGGGATGATGAAACGCCTGTATTACTTCCTATACCACAGGCATTTATTAATGCTAATTCAGGAAGGGTAATCCAACAGAATCCAGGCTACTAGTACTTATGGCGGCAACTGGATTTATACTCTGTATTGCTGTAATAGTCCTTACTGCAATACTGCTGTACAAACGGTTTAATCCGCAGGGTATTCTGATCTTTGCAGGACTATCTATGATCAGTATTGCGGCTGCTATGGGATTAAATCCCATAGCAGTCTCAAGACCCTCAGGCAGTGTTGTGTTTGATATTGTTCAGGAGATCGATGATGGTTTTGTCAGCAATGTCACAAGACTAGGACTGATGATCATGACAATAGGAGGTTATGTGGCATTCATGAATAAGATAAAAGCCACTGACTCTCTTGTTTATATAGCGATAAAGCCCCTTGGGTTCTTCAGGAAGTACCCTTATCTGGCATCTGTGATTGCCATTCCCATCGGGCAGCTTCTCTTTATGACGATACCTTCGGCGGCAGGACTGGGTCTGTTACTTGTGGCTTCATTCTATCCGGTTCTGGTGAGCCTGGGATGCAGCAGACTGACTGCTCTTTCTGTTATTGCGGCGTCAACAATATTTGATCAGGGCCCCGGCTCGGCAAATACTGCCATGGCTGCCTCACTCATTGGTAAATCAAATATGGGATACTTTGTCTCCGATCAGCTCCCCCTGGTAATTCCTACTACAATAGTTGTGATGATTCTTTATTACTTCAGTAACAGGTATTTTGATAAGAGAGACCTTCAGGCGGGTCGGGGTACTGTTGTCCCGGAGACCGGGCAGACAAAAAAACCGGATGTGCCTCTTATTTATGCAATCCTTCCAATGCTGCCTCTTCTCCTTCTTGTCATCTTTTCTGACTATGTAGGACTGGTTGATGTTCATCTCAGCACAACCGTGGCCATGCTGTTTTCACTGATCATTTCAATATTATTTGTGATGATCTTTAAAAGGAATTTCCGTAGTGTCATGGATATGCTTGACAGCTTCTGGAAGGGGATGGGCTCGGTGTTCAGTACGGTGGTCACACTGATTGTTGCCGCTGAGATTTTTTCCAAGGGACTCATTGGCCTTGGGTTCATTGATACTCTCGTGACGGGGTCTACCCATCTTGGCTTTTCAGGGGCTTCCATCTCAATCTTTATTACCATACTGGTATTTCTTGCAGCAATGCTTATGGGAAGCGGTAATGCAGCCTTCTTTTCATTCGGACCTCTGGTTCCTGATATAGCTGGCCGGCTTGGTATGACTGCGCCTGAAATGATCCTGCCAATGCAGCTCTCCGCAAGTATGGGAAGGGCAACTTCACCTATTGCGGGAGTGATAGTTGCTATTGCAGGCGTTGCAGGAGTCTCTCCTGTAGAGCTGGCTAAAAGGAACATGCCACCCCTGATTGGAGGGTTGATAGCACTGTTGGTATTTCATTTTATCTTTTAAACACAAATCATGGTAACCATTGTAAAAGGAGGTGAAGTATATGCCCCCCATAAGCTGGGAAGAAAGGATATACTTACAGTAAATGGCCGGATCATCGCCATTGAAGACTCAATCAGCGTCAGTGAGTTATCACCGGAGATAATTGACGCACATGACAAAATTGTCTGTCCTGGCTTCATTGACCAGCATGTACATATCACCGGTGGCGGAGGCCAGTTCGGATTCGCTTCTTTCATACCCGAGCTCTTTGCCGGTGATTTGCTGGCTGTTGGCACAACGACGGTCCTGGGACTTCTCGGTACCGATGGCTTTGTCAAGGAGCTGAGCACTCTTTACAGTAAGGCAAAAGCCCTCGATGAGACAGGAGTTACGGCCTATATGCTTACGGGCTATTACGGACTGCCTGAAAAAACTCTGTTCGGGTCCGTGGCTGAAGACCTGATTTATATTGACAAGGTGATCGGGTGCAAATTGGCAATCAGTGATGACAGATCTTCCTTTCCAACCCAGCATGAGATACTCAGGCTGATCAACCAGATCAGACTTGGAGGATTTACATCAGGCAAAGGCGGAATCCTGCACATTCATCTCGGAGCCCTGGAATCGGGGATTGATGACCTGCTTGCAATTGCCGAAAAGTATCCGACCCTGATTTCATATGTATCGCCAACACATTGCTCACGTACACAGAAGCTTTTCAGTGCTTGTATAAAGTTTGCTAAAGCAGGAGGCATGATTGACATTTCCACTGGCGGAACAACGTTCATAAACCCGCACAAAGCAGTGCAGATTGCACTTGAGGAGGGTGTCCCGGTTGCCAATATTACTTTCTCAAGTGACGGCAGGGGAGGAGTTAAAAGAGAAAACCCTGCGACAGGTGAAATTACATATACTCCGGCACCGCTTGACCTCAACCTGAAGGAGATGGTAAATATGGTACGGAACGATATTCTGCCGCTGGAAGAGGCGCTGAGACTGATTACAACCAATCCGGCAAAGAACATGAAAATAAAAAGAAAAGGGATGCTCAAGCCAGGTTACGACGCAGACATTGTCATGCTTAATGATCAACTGGATATAGACCAGGTCATTTCCATGGGGGTGTGCCGGTGGAAGAAAAACTCCTGAATGTTTACTTAACTTTAAAATAAGTTTTGAAATGTCTATAGATAAAGATGTGACAAGCCTGAACGCTGTCAGAGCCTTAGGAATGATGTTATTATTAACAATTGCAGTAGCCTGCTCCAACTCTGCTGCAGAGCGGAAGAGTAATTCCGTGAGCGGTATACTGACATTCAATCCAGGGCCGGCTTTCGATAATGAGGAGATCAGTATTCATTATTATATTCCTGACGGAAAAACTGCCGAAATGCAATTTCAGATAATAATGCACGGTGCCGGAAGAAATGCCGATGATTACCTGGAGGGCTGGAAATCCAGGGCTGAGGAGTACGGTCTTATAATTATAGCACCTGAACTAACCAAAGAGTCATTCAGCTCAGAAGAATATATCGGCGGACGGTTTCTGACTCCTGAAGGAGATATTGCCTATCCCGGATCAACTACATTCTCGCTGATAGACAGGATTTTTGAGTTCGTCACGAATGAGCTTAAACTTAAAAACCGCACTTACAACATCTACGGGCATTCCGCAGGAGGCCAGTTTACCCACCGGTTCATGCAGTTTTATGACAGTCCGTTTGTTGATAAAGCTGTTGCCGCAAATGCCGGATGGTACACTTTTCCGGATGATACAGCAGAATATCCTTACGGCATCCGGGGACTCTTCAATGACAGTGACAGCCTGCGCAAAGCTTTCTACAGTGATAACCTGACAATACTCCTTGGCACTGCCGATACCATAAGAGATAAAGATCTGAGGCAGACACCCGAAGCAGACCTTCAGGGCCTGACCCGGCTGCAAAGGGGAGAGCAATTCTTTGATTATAACAAAGCCAAAGCTGATGAGGCGGGTTTTGAGTTCGGATGGCAGAAGGTTTATGTTCCGGGGTCAGGGCATGATCATACTTTAATGTCTCCGGCTGCTGCCGATGTTTTATACGGTAAAAAGGATTGATCAGGCAGGAATTTATGCCCGGGAGCTTGACAATCAAAAATTTCCGGTATTGAGAGATTGTTAAACCTTTTTAAAATAATCAGCATGAGGTTAAGAAATAACAAATGGCTCACAATTGGCGGATTGCTGGTAACGGGAATTATTGTCGGAAATTTAACCATGGAGGATCCTGGCAACAAGCTGGGTATCGCTATTCTGATTTTTATCGGGGGGCTTTGGGTTACCGAGATAATACCACTGGCGGTTTCAGGCTTGCTTGTTCCTGTCATTGCGGTTCTCTTTAATATCTTTGATGCAAGAGAGTCATTGTCTCACTTTGCTAATCCGGTGATCTTCATTTTTATCGGAGGTTTTGCACTGGCTGCTGTGTTGAATGAACACGGACTTGACCGGTGGCTTGCAAGTAATTTAATTCACCTTGCAAAAGGAAGAAGATGGGTGGCGGTAGCCTCTATACTGGGAGCCACTTCCTTACTCTCAATGTGGATGAGCAACACCGCCACAGCAGCCATGTTCCTGCCGATAGGCATGTCACTTATTGACAAAAAGTACCCCAGAGCACGCACATTTGTAATACTCGGTATTGCTTTTGCAGCTAGCATCGGAGGGATAAGCACCCTGATCGGCAGTCCTCCAAATCTTATCGCAGCAGGAGCTCTTGATATTGATTTTGTCACATGGTTCAAATTCGGATTTCCAGTGGCACTGATGCTTTTCCCGCTGTTGCTCTTTGCCCTGAAAGTTGTTATCAGGCCGGAGAAGGATTTTCATCTCAATGAGATGGATAAAAAAAACCATTCATGGGGCCGGAACCAGACAGCGGCAGCGGCCTTTTTCTTCATGATCGTGGTTCTGTGGATCGGTTCCAAGCCGATTGGGGCCCTGATGGGCGTCGATAACTTTGATGCAATAGTAGGTGTTCTTGCGGCGGCACTTGCTCCGGTATTTGGGCTCACCACCTGGAATAAGCTTCAGAGTTCAGTCAACTGGGGGATACTGCTGCTGTTTGGTGGCGGGCTATGCCTGAGTGCCATCCTGTCAGAGACGGGTACATCTGCAATGATTGCAAACAGTATACTGAAAAATATCCATGAAGGACAGGGTTTGCTGCTTATACTTCTTGCTACAATATTCATTTTAGGCCTTACAGAGATATCGAGCAATACCGGGGCCGCAGCAATTACCATACCCATTATGATGGAGGTGGCGATGCAATTCAATCCTGAGTTTGTTCTTCCAATGGTCATGGCTATCGGGATTGGGGCGAACTGTGCTTTCATGCTTCCGGTCTCCACTCCGCCTAACGCCCTGGCATACGCTACAGAGGAGGTAACGGTGAAAACCATGATTAAGGCAGGCGTGCTGTTAGATCTTCTGGCTATACCCATTATCTGGTTTTGGGTCACTAAATCACTGATCTTCTGAGATCAAATTAAACGATTCAACGTGTGAGTTGTTTAATTACTGGTACCGGATCATTCCGGCAGGGTTGTTTCTTCATGATATGAGGCTGGCTTTTTCGAATGCCCCGTAACTTGTAAAATCAAACTGATCAAATGGTTACAGTAATCATTCCAACATTAAATGAGGCCGAAACCATCAGCCATGTCATTAAGCTGGCTAAGGGTTCCCCTTTGGTCTCGGAGGTTATTGTCATGGACGACAAATCCACAGACAATACCGTGACTGTTGCCCGGGAAGCAGGTGCCATGGTCTATACAAGCACAATGCTGGGAAAAGGCGCTTCAATGAGAGAGGGGATAATGTTCGCAGGGAATGAATTACTTCTCTTCCTTGATGCCGATATTGTAACTTACCCTGACAATATTGTAGAACTGATGACAAAGCCGCTTGCTGAAGACACAACAGACTTTGTCAAATCTGTTTTCACACGCCAGGCAGGACGTGTCACTGAGCTGGTAGCAAAACCTCTGCTTAATCTACTCTTTCCTGCCCTGACGCGATTCTCCCAGCCGCTAAGCGGGATGGTTGCCGGGAAAAGGTCCATGATGCAAAAACTGGAGCTTGAGAATGATTACGGGGTAGATATAGGGATACTGATTGATATGCACCTTATGGATGCCCGTATAACAGAAGTAAATATTGGTTATATCGAGAACCGCATGCAGTCGTGGGAGCAGCTCTCAAAGATGTCGCTCGAGGTATCAAGGGCTATTGTAAGTCGCGGAGAACCCCTGCAACTAAAGGAAGGAGAGACCCTGAAGAAGGTCAATGCATTGAGGACCCAGATGGAGTATGCCCTCAGGGAAAACAGAAAGGGATTATCTAAAATGGTGATCTTCGACATGGACAACACACTGCTGAAAGGCAGTTTCATAACCACCGCATCGCGAATCCTGGGGTTTGAGGATGAGCTGATAAACATAGTCACGCATAATGACACAGCCTTCATGAGAACCAAGCTCATCGCCACACTCATGAAAGGGCATTCTATCAAGGAGGTAATTGATGTAGTTGATACTATTCCTATGGTTGAAGATGCTCTCGAAGTGGTCACCGAATTGAAAAGGAGAGGATATATCTGCGGTATTATCAGTGACAGTTATGATGTGGTGACCAACCATATAAAGAATAAGCTTGGGATGGATTTTTCCGTGGCAAATGAACTGGAGTTCTCAAGAAGCGTGGCTACCGGTGAGGTTAAGATACCCTCATACTTCTTGCGCACAAAGCTTAGCCAGTGCAGTCATGAGTACTGCAAATCGAATGTAATCCGTCGACTTTCAGCCAGTTATGAGATCGATATCAGCAACATCACCGCCATCGGCGACAGCGACAATGACATCTGCATGGTTCGCGAATGCGGGACAGGTATCTCCTTTTACTCTCAGAACAAATACCTGAATCTGGTGGCCGACCATCTGATTACTGTCAGATCTTTCTCTCCACTGCTTGATATACTTGAGCAGAAAAAGTCCTAAATTGCATTGAGATAATTTCTCGGTTGAATTAATTCCAGTTCCAATGCAAAGGATTGGCGCAATTATGTTGTCAGCCCTGCTGACACTATGCCTGACCCAGCTTTCTGCACAGTCTCATGGCAATAAAAAGAATCGGGGCTCCGATCCTGCATTGTCAAAATCATATCTCTCCCAGGCGGTTTATTATGGTACTGATCTCAGACTTTCCGTGAGACAGATGGATTCGGTCAGATATCATACAAAGAAGGCATTGGCCATGAAGAAAAAAATGACCGCGGATCAGGTCAGCCTTTATGAGCGGCGAGTCCTTAAAAGGTTCCTGTCGGAAGGACAGTATGAGGACCTGTTCGTTTATAAAAACCTTGCTGAGGCAAGGGTGCTGGGTGAAAAAGCATGGAAGGAGATGCTTGCATTGAATTATGTCGATGAGTCCGATTCTGCGAAGTTGTTTTTACGTGTATGGACCCATATCCACACAGTTCTTGTTGCTCAGGATTACTATGCCGATAAACCCGGAATCCTAGAGAAGTATCTCAACGATATTGACATGAATTCCCCTGCGTGCCTGTACAGGTACTATCATAACGGTGAGCGGCAGCAGCCTGCCAATAATTATTACAGGTCAGATTTTCTTTATTGAAAAAACGATGAAACAGCGTTGTTTCAAAAAAGCCCGCTTCTGCGGTTTCCGTCGATCAGTTTTTCTCCTTGCTTTCCTGTACCTCTCCGGTAGTGCTTTTGCGCAGCAAACGGCTGAACTGACCGACAAAATTTACCTAAATGCGCTGCAGTATGCGAGTGGAGCCAACAAGCCTTACAATCCAGAAAAGGCATTAAAAATCATGACATCTCTTGCTAACGAGGGGGTCCCAAAAGCGATGAATGCCCTGGGCATCATGTATGCTAAGGGTAAAGGGACGGAAACCGACTACAGGGCTGCCATTAACTGGTTTAAGATGTCTGCTGAGGCGGGCCACCTCGAGTCATATTACAACTGGAGCCTGATATTGAAGTACGGCTTAGGTGTTGAAAAGAACGATACTGAGGCTTACTTTCTACTCCGGAAAGGAGCTGACGCCGGAGAGGCAAACTGCCAGTACGGTGTCGGCTATGCTCATTATAAGGGCCTGGGATGCAGACAGGATTACCGGCTGGCGATGGAGTACTTACGGAGATCTGCTGAATCTTTCAATTCAGGGGCAGCATATATGGTCGGGTTGTGCCTCCGTAACGGATATGGCTTTGTACGCGACACTGCTCAGGCCCGGGAATGGCTTCAGGAATCAAGTAAGTTTGGCAACGCCCGGGCTGCGATTGAACTGAGGAAGAAAAAACCGGAGAACTACTACAATACCGCGGGAATGGTCTCAGGCAAGAGGTACAGGGTTGATATTCCGGAGACACTCCGTAAGGTGGAGCCTCACGCTATGGGCAGCTTCCTGTCGGGCATATTTGAAGGTTACGTCATCAGATATGACTGGAGCCGGGAATACATTATCAACATTTCACAATTAACCCTCACTCTTTCAGCAGATGGTAACCTGATAACCGGCAGCTGGGTTGAGGATGACACTATAACTGCAGAATTGAGAGCTGATCTGAAGGATACCCTGCTTACATTTATTGATGTTGGCTATTCACGCCCGGATCATTATCACCCTGAACCTTTCAGATCAGAATTTAAAACTGCTCACATAAATCTGAGCACTGACGGTGTTTCGGCATATCTGACAGGCAGTCTGCAGTTGTTTTCGGACATTTCAATGGAGCCGATGCAGCCTGTTTCCATCCACCTCAAATCTGCAGTTGAGGGTGGGTCTGATCCTCAAGCAGAAGGGCATGGCAACTCAGGAGCGAAGCTGATTTGTTTTCTGAATCCGTTTACCGGGAAACTCTGTCTGAGCATCTACCTTGAGGAAGAAGCCAGTGTGCATGCTGAATTGATGACCATGTCGGGTACGCTTGTCATGGAAGCAGACTGTGGCTTCCTCCTGCCCGGAAGGAATATTGTGTCATTGCCAGCCGATGTGGCTGCAGGCGTTTACCTGGTCAGTATCAGATACGGGGATGAGGAAGCGATGGTTACTGTAGTGAAGCCATGAATCTCCGAATGGAGCGGTACTATTCAAAGCTTAAGCGTTATGTTAATTTTTGCAAGCAGGGCGGTAAGTCCGGCCATGAGTAGTGCCCATACAATTGATCCAAGGACAACAACGAGGGGCTCCGACGATTGTTTGTAGATGAGCACCGGGACACCTGACATCCAGATTGCGTGGTAAAGGATATCCGGTGCGAGGTAGGTGGTCAGCGAATGCTTTCCGGCAGGCCTGACAAATGCAGCCCACCTTCTCCACTCCTTCACATCTGCCAGCCAGTAGATCACGGCAAAGACCAGGAAACTTATACCGCTGCAGATCATGCCCCAGCTGGGAGTGGCCATTATCTTTGATACTATGAACCAATTCCTGAGGATGAATCCTGACACAAGAGATAGTATTCCAAGGGCGATAAATACAATTATAATGCGTTTACTTCCAGAGTCTTTCATTTTCCTGATCAGGACGCCGGCAAGCATGCCCGTCAGAACTATCAGGGGAACATTTCCCTGGATAATTATGCCCAGTACCGGCCTTACCGGATCAAGGAAACCGAGAACCCCTGAGGCATCGAGGATATTCACAACCAGGAAAAGTATGACTGCAATTGCCGTCCCGATTATTGAATCGCGGGTTCCGAGGTAGATCAATGATGATACGAGGTACCCCCACCCGATCAGTCCCAGTATTCCCCACCATCCGGTTATCAGCCAGCCCTGGTCATCAGATGGGCCTGATCTGAAGATTGTTATAAGGAATATCAGACCTCCCAAACCTGCCGCTCTCAGGATAGTGAACAGCACTTTTCGCCTGCCTTGCGGGTAACTGTTCCAAACAAAGAAAACCGAAATATACATCAGCAGAGCCCACAGATCCTTCCCCATTCCGGTGGTTTCCGGGTTGACCCGTCCGGTGTTGAGCATCAATATGCCGATGATTAGCAAGCTGAGTGTCCGGACAATTATATGCAGAAATATTTTCGATACCGGTTCTCTCTTTTTTATCCTTCCTGAGAGGGCGAAGGGTATTGCCATCCCCACGATGAAAAGGAAACCGGGAAAAACCCAGTCGGCGAGTCCCATCCCGTCAAAGTCGGCCTTCATATGGCCCAGCCATGCGGGAGCCACCTTCATGTTGAGGTCGTTGACAAACAGCATCAGCAGGAGAGTAAGGCCTCTCATTATGTCGATTGATTCAAGCCGGGAGGTTTGTTTCATTGGGATTATAGTTGCTGTCTCAAATATATGCAAAAAGAAAAACTCCCTGGTTAACCAACAGGGAGCTTTTAAGTACCCGGAGCCGGGATCGAACCGGCACAGCATCGCTGCCACTGGTGTTTGAGACCAGCGCGTCTACCAATTCCGCCATCCGGGCAATAACACTCTTTCTTGTTCTTCTTTAGAATATTTTGTTACAATCAATACTTCGTTTACCCATCTCATACGGATGGCGGAATTGCCTCCCCCGCAGTCCGGCTGCTCGCTAAAAACACCCACCGGGTCTTTTTTGACACTCGCCCCTGCCATCCGGGCAGAAAATTGTCATGCGGTCTAAGGGCTGAAGGTCTGATGTCTGAAAGTCCAATACATCACTCTAAAACCTCAGGCTGCAGGGTGCGAAAATAAGATAAATATTTCAAATGCCACACTAATGCCTTCCCGACAATTCGTGTACGGGATTGATCCTCCTCCTGCGTAGGAGTCTCAAATTGCCTATTGCCTAAGACCTATTGCCTCATCCTGAGTATCTCCACTTTCCGGAACTCAACAGGATGCGATTCCGACTGCAGTGCAATATAACCCTCTTTCAGCGGTGCGCCCTGGGCCAGATTAAATCCTTCCGGCAGATCACCGCCTGTCTGAGGCCTGCTGTAAGTAAGGACCGTATCGCCGTTTACAATATGATGGATGATGCTGTCAGAATATACAACCAGTTCCGCCGTGACCCATTCATCATCATAAAAGAACTTCGATGATGATGAGGTGCAATGTTCTGTAATCAGGGCATCGTTAATCATTATATGCGTATGCGGAGTGCATACATTCATCGTAGGCGTCTCCCGTTCAGAGGTGCTGCCGAGAAACTGCACTTCAACGGAAACAGGCCAATCCTGGTCAAGACCTATTGTTGCCGGATCCTGGCAGTGGAACATGATCCCGCTGTTGCGAAATCCCCATGAGGGACCTCCGGGTAATTGCTCGCCGGTGAACCTGTACTCAAGGCGCAGTTTGTATGAGGAGAATGGCTCTTTGTAGTAGATATGGCCGAATTCATACCTGAATGTGTCATATTCCGAGTATGATACTTTCATTATGCTGTCCTCGACTCTGAAGGTATTTTTATAATTTTCGCCCAGGGGTGATCCCTTGATCTTGATCACCCAGCCGTCGAGGTTCTCGCCGTTGAAGAGAGAGATCCACTCTTCCTTTGGGGTGCTGCGGGAGTTGCAAGATGCCAGCGCCAAGGTGAGGATGGCAATTATCAGGAGTTTTTTCATGGGTTAAGTATTTAATCTAAATAATTAGTAATGAATATTATCCTCTATCGTCTGCAGTCCTCAGTTCTCAGTCAGGCCTGCAAGACTGTCCCAATGCTACGGTCTGGATCTCCGCTTCGGTCCAACATGACCGCAGGACTTCATGACCGCAAGACTTCATGACCGCAAGACGGAGCTAAGCGACAGATTGACGAGCACAGCGAGGAAATCCCGCACACGAAGTGTCGGGACCTTCAGACCTCAGACCTTGCAGACCTCAGACCTTCAGACTTCCGACCGTCATTCCCCGGTCTTTCAGCCGGATTGCCGGCTGCCGACTGCGGGCTGCGGGCTGCCGACTGCATTCATAATGGCACTTCTTATGCCCTCCGCATCATACCCGCACTCATGCCACAGCTCCTGCTGGGTACCATGCTCGACGAAATAGTCGGGGATACCCATTCGCCTTATCTCCGGCTTATACCCGTGATCGGCGGCAAACTCAAGCACGGCAGTGCCAAAACCTCCCTTGATCACCCCGTCCTCAACGGTGATGATCTTCCTGAACTTCTTCATAACATCATGAAGGACTTCCTCATCAAGGGGATTGGCAAACCGCATGTCATAATGCATCACGGAAATTCCCTGAGCACGCAGTCCGGCCACGGCATCAACAACAAAGTTACCCGGATGGCCTATGCTCAGCACTGCAATATCTCTGCCTTCACTGATCAGTCTCGCCCGGCCTACGGGTATCTCCGCAAAAGGCTGCTGCCAGTCGCATATCACACCAGTCCCACGCGGATAGCGTATGCTGAAGGGTCCTTTCACGCTGTCAAGCTGGGCCGTATACATCATGTTGCGCAGTTCAACCTCATCCATGGGAGCGGCAGTAATCATCCCCGGGATATTACGCATGAAGGCAAGGTCGAAGAATCCATGGTGTGTGGCTCCGTCAGTACCTACAAGTCCGCCCCGGTCGAGGCAGAAGATCACCTTCAGTCTCTGGATAGCCACGTCATGCACCACCTGGTCATAGGCCCGCTGCATGAACGAGGAGTAGATATTGCAGAAGGGAACCATTCCGTTAGCTGCCAGTCCGGCCGAGAATGTAACCGCATGCTGTTCGCAGATGCCCACATCAAAAGCCCTTCCGGGCATCTCCTTCATCATGATGTTGAGCGAGCAGCCGGAGGGCATAGCCGGTGTAATACCCACAATCTTTTCATTCTTCCGCGCCAGTTCAACTATCGTATGACCGAAGACCTCCTGGTAGAGAGGGTGTTTTGAGCACTCCGACGGCTTTATCAGCTCTCCCGTACATTTATCGAACCGGCCCGGTGCATGGAAGACGGTCTGTTCCTGTTCGGCTTTCGGGAATCCCTTGCCTTTTACAGTTATACAGTGAAGAAGTTTTGGCCCAGGGATGGTCTTAAGGTCTTCCAGAACCCTTGTCAGGTGCATGACATCATGCCCGTCTATCGGACCGAAATACCTGAATTTCAATGCCTCGAACATATTGCTCTGTTCAAGTACGGTACCCTTGATGCTGCTCTCGATCTGTGAGGCTATGATCTGCGCTTTCGAGCCCACACTCTTTGAGCGGCCCAGCAGTCTCCACATCCTGTCCTTGAACCTGTTGTATGTCCTGCTGGTTGTGATGTCAAGCAGGTACTCCTTCATGGCTCCCACGCTGGCATCTATTGATATATTGTTGTCATTGAGAATGACCAGGAGGTCAGCCTTCTCATTGCCTGCATTATTCATTCCTTCGAAAGCGAGCCCGGCCTGCAGGGCTCCATCACCTATAACAGCTACCACCTTACGTTTTTCGCCTTTGGCGTGTGCAGCAACGGCCATACCAAGGGCTGCTGAGATGGAGGTCGAGGAATGCCCTACCCCGAAAGCGTCATATTCACTTTCCGCCATGCGAGGGAATCCACTGATACCCTTGTATTTACGATTCGTATGAAATTGGTTCTTTCTCCCCGTGAGGATCTTGTGGCCATAGGCCTGGTGTCCTACATCCCACACAATCTTGTCATAGGGTGTGTTATAGACGTAATGGAGGGCAACAGTCAGCTCTACCACCCCGAGGCTTGCTCCGAAGTGACCTGGATTACTGCTGACCTCATCAATTATGTGCTTTCTGAGCTCATCACTGAGCCTGACAAGCTCCAGCCTGTCAAGTTTCCTGAGGTCATCGGGTGTGTCTATCCTGTCTAACAGCCTTTCTGATGCTGACATTTATCAAGGGTCATAAGTAACCGGGCAAAGATACTCATATTTTAAGTTTAGCCTAAAATTTCGCTATGCCGGTGATGGTGGTAAATATTCTCTATTGTTAATTAATCATTCAACTATTAACAACAGGGATAGCCATTTATTGTTTAATTCGCAGCAAGGGAAAAGTCACAAAAAAGTCAGGTCATGATATTACGGAAAATTATTTTACCGGTAGTTCTGATAGCACTTACAGCGGTCTCGTGTGTCACGGGAAAGAGATACAATTCGCTTAGCGACAGGAATCTCATGCTGCTGTCAGAGCGTGATTCACTCAAGGCTGAGAATATCTGGCTCTCTATGTCGAACAGGGAGTTAGCTGCCAAATCGATGCAGCTCACCGAGGAGACAGGGAGGCTTACTGAAGAGTATGAAGAGACCCAGGCTGAACTGGCACAGTCGAGGGATGAGGTCAGCAGGCTTACAACCCGATATGACGATCTTCAGAGAGCCCAGCAGGAGCTTGTTGCAGGCAAGGCACAGGAGACACAGCGTCTTCTGGCTGAGCTGAGACAGGCACAGACGGACCTTAAGCAGAGGGAGGATCTGATGCGTGACCTGGAGATGAACCTTGACACCAAGAAAGCCACGCTTGAGGAGCTTACCTATGAGCTTGAACGGCGTAACGCACGCCTGGCAGAGCTGGAAAAGATGCTTGATGCCCAGCAGAAGGCAGTGAAGGCATTGAAGGACAAGGTATCGGATGCGCTCTTCGGTTTTGAGAATAACGGTCTGACAGTCACGATGAAGAACGGGCAGGTATATGTATCAATGGATGACAAGCTCCTCTTCAAGACAGGAAGTTATGAGATTGACGCCAACGGCCGTACTGCCCTGCGCAAGCTGGGTGCACTCCTCGAGAAAAACACTGATGTCACCATTTCCATAGAGGGACATACTGACGATGTGCCGTACAGGGCGGCTCCGGGCCAGCAGATACTTGACAACTGGGACCTGAGTGTCAAGAGAGCCACAACAGTGGTCAGGGTGCTGACACAGGATACCAACATCAACCCGAAGCGGCTCGTGGCTTCAGGCCGCAGCGAGTACATGCCTGTGGATGCGTTAAAGACGCCTGACGCCAGGCAGAAGAACAGGAGGACAGAGATCATCCTTACGCCTGACCTCTCCGGTCTGTATAAGATACTGGAGAGCTATTAGCGGACCACTCAGCGTCCGAACTCGCCCAGCCTGACATTCAGTCTTTCAAGGGCTTCAACAAGGTCTTCCTCGGGTTTGAGGAAATCAAAGTCTTTCCAGAACCCCTGGTCATATCCGTCTATTGTCAGGGAGAAGATCGAATAGGCTGGCGCCAGCTCCTCGTGGTCAAACCGCACCACACCTTCGGTCCGGTAATCTGTCACAGCAAGTTCGAAGAAGATGTTGAAACGGCTGTTGAATACCCTATTCTTTCCCCTGGCCGTAAACCCGAGATCGCCCCTCACATGTGCCAGGTAATACCTCCCGTCAACATTCCTGTACCGTGCCCTGTACCTGACATACTCTGGTTTCATTGAATATTCGCGGGGCAGCCGGCTTATAAACGACTCACCCGTCTGCTCAACATAGAGGGGGTTAACCTCAAACTCTGTAAGAACCACGCTGTAATTATCAACATTGATATATATATCGCCCTGCATAAGCGGTTCTGTAATCCATGCCCGCTGCTTGAACGAAACCACGAAGGCTGTCTGCCCGTCAATGGTTACTATATCTGTAAGGTGGTATTCATAGGAGTTAAATGATTCAGGATCAAGAAAGTCGAACAGGTGTCTCATTCCGTCAAGCGACAGTGTGGCGCTGAGGCCCGCCTTGAGCCTTACAGCCAGGGTGTCTTTGACCTCCAGGTTCTCTATCTTTCTGCTGCGAAGCACTTTAATCTGGTCATTCTGCAATGACCTGGCATACGGACTCTTATAGATCTGTACCACCGCTTCGGAATATACCTGAGGCTCTTTTCTCCGGTAAACACCCTCGCGGTAAAAGCCGGTAAGCAGTGCAGGGGTGGTCCCGTAGTTGGATGCTACCGAGGAGACGGTCTTCCTTATTATAAGCAGCGGATCCTGGGCCCTGATGATGATCTCCGGTATAGGAATAAAATCCCTGTCCATACTTATGATCATATGGTTGCCAGGCAGGCTCCGGACAGGTATCCGGCGATTGACATAACCTACATATGAGACAGAGAGCGTGTCTTCAAGGCACTCCCCGCTGATCCTGAGGATAAAGTCTCCGTTGAAGTTCGTCACTGTTCCCCTGCCCCGGTGACTGATTCCAATTGTGGCAAAGGGGAGAGGATCACCACTCTCAGCATCTGTAATTTTACCACTGATAAAGAATGTTGTCGTTACTGATTCAGGGAGGGTATCTGAAACGGGTTCTCTCTCCGGTTCACGGTAGAGGATGATATGTCTGCCCATCACTGAATAATGGACAGACGGGTCGCCTGCAACCGAATCGAGTATCTCATTTACCGGCATGTCATAACCGGGGATGGCAAAAATCCTCTCAGCATCAATGATCCGGGTGTCATATGTGAAGTGATAGCCGGTAAGTCTGCTTACCTCGCCAAGAGCCCTTGATGCCTTTATGCTGTTCCCCGGTAGGTTCAGTTGCCTGTCAAGGACGCTCTCCTGTGCAAATGATGGCAGGAAGAGCAGGAGCAAGCCGGCACCCAGGATCACACGTTTTCCCTCTGAACCTGTCGGCCACATCAGATCTTATTGAGCCTGTCCGGGATAAAGCGTGTATGTCCCCTCTCCCCCGACAGAAGGAAGGTGAAAGGTAGTGCAAATCAGTTTAATAATTGTATCATGCGGCTGGCGTTCAAATGGAGAGGTAAGCCTGTAGTCGTTAATTGCCTGGTCACCTGCCGTGATGGAAATATTGAATGTGCGTCTGAGGTCCTCAAATACTACCTCAAGACGTTCCCCGTCATACACGAGCATGTCTGTATGCCATGAGAGGTAATTGACATTTGTATTGCGAGCCTGTGAAGAGCCTACGGGGGATACCTTACCCACATATTCAGGGTCAAGAGTCACGCTTTGTGCTCCGTCGGCGCTGGTTAACAGGACTTTGCCTGTAGAGACGTATACTTCAACCTCGTTGTGCCCGTTATCGGTCATCACGTTAAATGATGTGCCGAGCACTCTTACGGTTGCTTTTCCTGCATCGATGATGAAGGGTTTTGACGCATCTGGCGCTATGTCGAAGAAGGCTTCGCCTTCAAGTGAGACTTTCCGGCTGTTACGACCGAATGCCTCAGGATAGGTGAGCCTGCTGTCACGGTTGAGGTAAACCTTGCTGCCGTCGGCCAGTAAGACTTCGATGTTTCTTTCATCATCGGATGATGTAATTGTCATCTTCTCCGGTGCAGCAACCTCAAAGGTCAGCCATCCAATCCCGGCAACGATGATCACCATTGCAGCTATCCTGGCGAATGTCTGAAAGAATGATCTTCTCTGCATCGGCAGGGCTATGACAGGTTTCTCAGCCTCTATTCTGCCGTTGAGATTCTCCCAGGCTTTATCAACATCAATAATATCGTTATCTGTATATCTCAGATCATTCCATTTTTTCATTATGTCTTCCTCTTCACTGATCAGGAGTCTGGCGGCCTCGTTGCCGGAGCTCTTTTCACCAGAGAGCCATGCTGCTGCATCGGCCCACTCCCGGTCATTCAATTGTTCTGTATGTTTATTCTTTTTCATTACTCTGCAAGTGCTTTTCTGAATTCCCTGAGTGCCTTCCCCATGTCTGCCTCGACAGTCTTTAGTGAAACCGCAAGTTTGTCAGCTATTTCGTTGTATTTCAGTCCATCAAACCGGCTCATCCTGAATATTACCCTGCATCTCTCGGGCAGGCGTTCCAGCACTTTTGCCACCCTGGCCTGAAGCTCTTTGTAATATATGGCTTCAGTCACGGGTTCTGAGGTCAGTTCAGCGCCGGCAGATACCTCACCGGCGTGACGGCTGACAACTTTCTGGTGCTCTATATAGTGCAGTGACCTGTTGTGTACCGAGCGAAAGAGGTATCCGTTCAAAGAGCTTTCAATCCTGAGGTTCTGCCTGTCCTGCCACAGCCTGAAGAAAAGTTCCTGTACAATCTCTTCTGCTGCGTCATGGTCTCTTAGGAGTGTTTTTGCATAGCGAACCAGCGAAACATAGGAGGACCGGAACAGCTTCTCAAACTCCTGTTTGTCGCCCTGCCGGATCCTCCCTATTATTTCACTGTCGATGCTCATTCCTCAGAGGCGTACAATTATTCTGTTCTGTCGCTGAATTTGACTTTTCTGCTCAGCTTCCTGATGGCTGCCTCGATGCTCTGGTCCGGTTCGATGACGTTGTAGTCTCCCCAGAAGTCAGGGTCAGCAAAGGCGGCCACCTCTTCGGTGAAGAAATCAGTTGGCTTGATCCTCTCCTTAGATGTGAATTTAACAACATCCTGTTCTGTACGGTCAGTGATAGCAAGCTCTGACATCGTTGTATAGTTTGTGTTGAAGAGTTTCTTTTTCCAGTCGACTTTGAATTTGACCTCCGCCCTTGAGTGGTTGAAGTACCATTTACCATTCATCTCGCGGTAGCGTACCAGGTAAGATGTAACCTCGGGCTGAACCTGCATGCCCATGGGTTTCTTCCTTATGAACATCGATGCTGCCAGATCTTTGTTCTCAAGATTGAAAGAGAACTCGGCCTGTGCCACAGCATAGGTTTCTATGTCAATGAAGAGACGGCCCTGATACAGAGGTGTGGTTATTGAAGGCTTCTGGTAGAAGTTGATCACGTAGTTGGTCCTGTCGTCAATGACAACAATGCTTGACAGCTCGAGTTCATACTGGTTGAGAGCCTCCCTGGTAAGGAAGGTTTCGGGGTTCTTTACCACGTCAAGGTAAAGGGTGGTTGTTGGGCCTCCCTGGAGCTTGAAGAGCACAGTGTCCATCTTTTCAACGTCATTGCTCTTTCTGCCCTTATATATCCTTACTGCATCAAACCTGAGATCATTCTGGTAGGGAGCCTTGAATACTTCAACAACGGCTTCGCCAATAGAGATGTAGCTGCGGTTTTTCCTGATAGTCTCGCGGTAGAAACCGGTCATATCGTTAGGCAGGCCGGGGTAGTTGTCATCGAAACGGCTTATCACCTGCTCCATGATCTCTTCAGGTATCAGGGGCTTAACGATGATCTCCTTAATAGGGATCATTGCTGTCTCCAGTTCAATCACGTTGCGCTGGCCGTTGGTTTTCATCTCATCGATTGACATCTCCTTGTTTTTGTAGCCAACATAAGAGAACTCGAGTTTGCCTGTCTCACCTTCTGCGATCTTGAGGGTGAACTCACCGTCGAGGTTCGTAACTGTTGAGACGTTTGTGCCCTGAACTGCTATGCCTGCAAAGACAAGCGGGAGGTTAGTCTCGGCATCAACAACCCTTCCGCGGATGATTGTCATTTGTTGCTGATCTCTCTTTGCTTTACCTGGTGCTGCTGCTGCTGACATGTCTCCTGCTGAAATCAGAAGGAGGAGGCCAGTAGCTATTACTGTAAAAAAGACTTTGGTTTTCATGGTCGTTTTATTTATTAATTGTTTTTATCCGGATCATCTTTTCATAGTAATGACCGGAATGGACCTTTCTTCCCTATACATTGAGGAAAAAAAATTGTTCATTTGCCTCTGCCATGCATGTACCATATCTGAATGCAAGTTACTCCGTTTTCTCTTATGCTGTGAAGAGGGTGAGCGGCATTTCGGTCAGCCCGCCCCTGCCTCCGGCCATAAGTATTGAGCTGAGCAGCAGATGTAATCTCTCCTGCCCGGAGTGTGGCACCGGTGCCGGGCTGACACAGAGGAGGAGCGATTTTATCAGCTACAGCCTCGCCGGGAAGATTGCCACTGAACTTCGTGACCATGCTCTTTCGGCCTGGCTTTATTTTCAGGGCGAACCGATGATGCATCCCCGGTTCTTCGATATCGTGGAGCTCTTCAGGGCGATGAGCCCGGTCATCTCTACCAACGGTCACTTTCTTGACGAAGAGTCATGTGCCAGGCTGGCTGCTTCGCCATTAAAGAAAATTATAATATCCTATGACGGGATCACACCAAAAGTATATAATATCTACAGGCGTGGAGGTGATCATGCAGCCGTAACCCTGGGGATCAGGAGGCTGGCCGCGGCAGTCAGGAAGAGAGGCTCATCGCCAGTGATTGAAATACAGTTCCTGTTGCACCGCGGCAATGAGCATGAGGCACCTGCTGCTAAAGCATTTGCGGCATCTCTTGGCGCAGGCTTCAAAATAAAAAGCATGCAGGTTCTTGACATTAAACGGGCAGGAGAGTGGATGCCCTCCGGAGGGCAAATGTCAAGGTATGTGTTGTCAGGAGGGGAATGGAAGACAACCGGAACTCCGGGGAGGGGATGTATGCGAATGTGGACCACGGCTGTAGTCACTTCTGATGGCGATGTGCTGCCCTGCTGCTTTAGCAAGGATAACAGTCATATCATGGGGAATCTCAATAATCAGATATTCAGGGATATATGGCAAGGAGAAAAGTATGTCTTGTTCAGGAACGCCGTCATGAAAAGCCGGGGTGAGGTTGATATCTGCCGCGACTGCCCGGAGGGGAAGCGGATTTTTTTCAGGAGCTGAATGACATCCATGCGGAGGACAAGCCGGGTTTTTTCAAAGATTGTGGTTCCGCCCCCAGGAGTGGATGCGGATTTTTTCAAATTCCGATTAAAATGCCTATTGTCAGGTTAACATCATTTACTATTTTTAAGCAAATCAAACTGAAACCCTATGAAGATCCTTAAAATCTCCCTGAAGATCATTGCCGCCATTCTTGCAGTTGTACTTATTGGAGGTGTCATCTTTGTTGCCTCGCTGCGTAAATCGGGTCTGCCCGAGCTTGATGGCGAGAAGGCGGTTAATGGTCTTACTGCTGAAGTAAGAGTCATTCGTGATGAGCGCGGTGTGCCTCACATATATGCTGCCAATGCCCATGACCTTTACTTCGTCACCGGTTATATCACTGCACAGGAGAGGCTGTGGCAGATGGATATGGTCAGGCATGCGACACAGGGCAGACTATCCGAGCTTTTCAAAAAGGATATGACTGAGACAGATCATTTTTTAAGGGCACTTGGGATGTCAGAGAAGTCGAAGATGCTCCTTGACAAGGAGGATCCGGCGATACTGGCTACGCTCCAAGCCTATGCTGACGGGGTCAATGCCTGGATCACCGAGAGCGGGAAAAAGCTGCCTCCGGAGTTCAGGATCCTTGGATATAAGCCGGAACCGTGGACAATGACCGATATAACCAATATTGTTGGGTTCATTGGATGGGATCTTGCCTCATCAAACCTCTCGGATGAGCTTAACCGGTTTAAATTGGTGAAGAGGCTGGGACCGGAGAAGGCTTCGGACCTGATTGCCGACTGGGACCAGGTGGATGAGGTGGTATTTCCCGGTTTTGAGATAGATGAAAAGCTGATGGAGGAGGCCCTTTCCGCTATCGGTTCAATGAAGGAGCTTGAGGAACTGGGCATTGTCTCCCTGTCGGGAAGCAATAACTGGGCGGTGTCGGGAAGCAGGAGCGAGACCGGAAAACCGATACTGTCAAATGACATGCATCTCGGCTTCAATGTGCCGGGCTTCTGGATGCAGGTCCACCAGGTCATCCCCGGTGAACTAAATGTGACCGGGGTTCTGTTCCCGGGCGAGCCCTTCGTAATAGCAGGTCATAATGACAGGATTGCGTGGGGCATGACCAACCTGAGTGTTGATGACATTGATCTCTTTGTTGAGACTGTTGACTCATCCGGAAACAACTATCTGTATAACGGTAACTGGCTCCCTCTGAGGATTGAAGAGGAGGTACTGAAGATCACCGATGATTCTTCAGTGACGAAGGTGATACGGTACACTCATCACGGTCCCATTATTTCCGGCATGAGGGGTATTGATGATGTGGTGCTTACGATGTGCTGGTCAGGATACCATCACAGCGACGAGATCAAGGCTGTTTACCAGCTCAGCAGGGCCGGGTCATGGGATGAGTTCCGCACTGCCCTGAGCCACTTCAGGTCTATAAGCCAGAATTTTGCCTATGCGGATGTGGAAGGGAACATAGGCCTGCAGACAGGCGGAGGTGTACCGGTGAGAAAGGGTACCGGACTGCTGCCGCGCCAGGGTGATACCGACGAATTTGAGTGGAAAGGCTATGTGCCTTTTGAGTTGTTGCCATCATCATACAACCCGGAGGACGGATTTGTGTCATCAGCCAACCAGCGGACAGTAAGTGGCGATTATCCTTTCTTCATCAGCGGGGAGTTCTCCATGCCATACCGTATCAAGCGGATAAGGGAGATGGCTGCTGAGAAGGAGATTCTCGGCATCGAGGATTTTAAAAGGATGATCACCGATAACCACTCTGCTTATGCCTCCATGCTGACACCGGTAATTCTGAAGGCATCTGATGCCCTCACAGACCCGGATGAGGCTGAAAAGGCAGCACTGGAAGAGCTTAAGGGCTGGGATTATTCCATGGACGCCTCGCTAATTGCGCCGTCACTGTTCGAATTCATTCGGATTGAGCTTGCCAGGCACATAATGTACGATGAGCTTACTGACCTTTACGGGTCAACTCACGGGAGACAACATGATTTTTATATTTACCGCATGATCAATGAGGGGCCTGATGAGTGGATAGATAATGTCACAACTCCTGAGCAGGAGACGATGGATGCTATAATTGCCATGAGCATCAGGTCTGCAGTTGACACACTGACCTCCAGGTACGGGGAGTTCGGTACCGGGTGGCAGTGGGGAAAGATTCATACGTTCACGCTTGAACATCCCATGGGCAGCGTGAAGATCCTCGACAGGCTGCTCGGCCTGAACTCAAAAACATACGGTGTGGGAGGCAGTTATCATACAGTTGAACCTTATTCATACAAGGAGACTTTCCGTGTGCATCACGGTGCCTCCGAGAGACATATATTCAATACGGCTGACTGGGATAAATCGCTTACTGTAATACCAACAGGTACCTCGGGCATCCCCGGCAGCCCGTTCTATCTCTCGCAGACCGAAACCTACGTCAACAATGGATTTTACAGTGATCCTTTCACTGAAGAGGCCGTTGAGGCTGCGAAAAGGAATCAGATGATTTTAAAGCCAGGTATCTGACAAAAACAACGACGCCCCTAATGGAGCGTCGTTGTTTCCTGTTGCAGAGATGCTGCCCTCAGCATCTCTGCGGCAGGTATTATTTTATACAGTCAGAATCTCCTTTTCCTTGGCTTCCATGGTTTTGTCGACACGACTAATGTGCTTGTCAGTCAATTCCTGGATCAGCTTCTCGCCAGATTTCTCCTCATCCTCCGGCAATCCTTCCTTCAGCAATGTCTTCAGTTCATCGAGAAACCACTTACGACTGGTCCGGATGCTGATTTTGGCAGTTTCGCCTTCCGTCTTCACCTGTTTTACAAGCTGGTGTCTTCGCTCCTCGGTCAGCGGCGGCACATTGATGCGTATTACCTCTCCGTTGTTTATTGGTGTCATTCCGATATTTGCCGCGAGTATTGCTTTTTCAATTACGCCCACCAGATTCTTCTCCCATGGCTGGATGACAATGCTTTTTGCGTCAGGGGTGTTTATGTTTGAGACCTGGGCAAGGGGCGTGCTGGTGCCGTAATAATCAATGTGGATACCGTCGAGCAGCAGCGGATTGGCGCGGCCGGCACGAAGATGAGAAAGCTCGTACTCGAGGTGTTTGATGGCTTTTTCCATCTTCTCTTCAGCTTCGTCTTTAATAAGTTCCAGTTCGTCAGTCATATTATTCTTATTCTGATTGGAGCAAAAATAAAAAAAAATCTTTTCAGGAAGTAATAAGTGTTCCGCAGTTGGTTCCTGAGGTGACAGCTTCGAGATTTCCCTCCCTGTTCATGTCAAAGACAATGACCGGCATGTGGTTTTCGCTGCACATTGAGAATGCAGTCTGATCCATTACTTTCAGTTGTTTTTCAATCGCCTCGCCAAAAGTTAGTCTTTCATAACGAATGGCGGCAGGATCTTTCTCGGGGTCTGCCGTATATACACCGTCTACCCTGGTACCTTTCAGCAAAACATTGCAGTTCAGTTCCACGGCACGCAGAGCAGCTGCGGTGTCGGTGGTAAAGAACGGATTGCCGGTCCCTCCGGCGAGAATGCAGACGCACCCGCAATCAAGTGCGGCGGAGACTTTATCCCTCGCGTAGAGTTCACCAACCGGTTCCATCCGTATTGAGGTGAATACCTTGGTACTGCACCCCGCCCTGACAAGAAAGCTCTCAAGGGCCATGCTGTTTATCACTGTAGCAAGCATACCCATCTGGTCACCCTTTACCCTGTCATAACCCTCCTGGCTGCTGCCCAGTCCGCGGAATATGTTGCCGCCTCCGATGACTACTGCCACCTGGCATCCCGAAGAGACTACTCTCTGTATCTGGGCTGCATAACTTGCCAGCACCCCGGCATCGAGGCCTGTTCCGTCAGGGCCTCCGGCAGATTCGCCACTGAGTTTCAGGAGTATTCTTTTATATTTCATTCCAACAACCTGTTTTTATGATGGTAACGAAATTAGCAAAAATAGTGCCCCGATGGATGGGTCTCTGTAAAATATGTAACGACGCCCTGCCAGGACGTCGTTACATCATACCAGGACTCGGCCTGTATGGGGTTATTCCTTCTTTTCAAGGGTGTCTGTCCTGAAGATGTAATAGAGGGGGCAGGTCCGTGAGACGGCAGTAAGCGCCAGGATGATCGCAATTATAATGAAGATCAGCCCGGTAATTCTACCGACGAAGAAATAAAGGATTACAAGGAATGCTGCCAGAACAAGTCTGACAATCATGTCGGTTTTACCCATGTTCTTTGTCATAAGGCATATTGGTTTTAGCGATACAATTTACTAATTTTATTTATAACAGGGTATAGAAAAAGCAATGGCACCTTGCAGGGGTGCCGTTGCCATAGAAGTCAGCCGGATATTTATCAGATATTCAGCGAATAACGCACAAATCCTGTTGCTTTCAGGCCTTTGTCTTTACTTTCGAGGTACTGTCTTATTGACAGCTTACTGTCTTTGATAAACTCCTGGTTCATCAGGGTGCCCTCCTTGAAGAACTTATTCAGCTTGCCCTGTGCGATCTTGTCGAGCATATCGGCAGGCTTTCCTTCACGGCGAGCCTGTTCCTTTGCTATCTCAAGTTCCTGTGCAAGAATCTTCTCGGGAACGTCATCCTTGTCGAGGGAGACAGGATTCATTGCTGCCACTTGCATGGCTACGTCCTTGTATACCTGGACATCAATTCCTGCTTTGCTGAAACCTACCATGGTGGCAAGCTTGTTTCCCGCATGTATATATGCCTGAACGGCAGGAGCGCTAAGACTGCTGAAGAATGTGAGTTCAAATTTCTCTCCCGTGATGCCGCTCTTTTCAAGCACAAGCTCTGCAGCTTTCTTACCCTCAACGACTACATCCTTAAGCCCTTCCAGGTCAACAGGTCCTGATTTAAGGGCTGCATCGAGGATCTTGTTTCCGAGCGAGATAAAGTCGGCATTCTTCGCTACAAAATCGGTCTCGCAGTTGAGTGCTATCATCATCCCGGTCTTACCGTCGGCGGTAGTTTTTGCAAGCACCACACCCTCGCTGGCTTCGCGGTCAGCGCGTTTGTTGGCAATAGCCTGGCCTCTCTTGCGTATCAGTTCCTGTGCTTTTTCAAAGTCGCCTGCTGCTTCTTCAAGGGCTTTTTTACAATCCATCATGCCGGCGCCCGTCATCCTTCTCAGTTTGGCGACATCGGCAGCGCTAATATTTGACATAGTTTTGAATCTGTTAAATGGTTGATCTTTTTATTCTTCCTCTTCTGTGGTTTCGGCTTCTGCCTCTTCAGCAACGCTTTCTGCGGCTTCTTCTGCCTTCATTACAGGCTTCTCCTCATAGTCGAGAGCATTGAATTTGCTTTTGCGTCCTCCTTCCGGGGTCTCTTCCTTTTCAGATGCCGCACTATCCTTGTCCTTTTCTGCCTTGCGCTCATTAAGCCCTTCAGCAATTGCCTGGCACATAAGATCTATTACCAGTGATATTGACTTGGCGGCGTCATCATTTGCAGGTATGATGAAGTCGATATCAGAGGGGTCTGAGTTGGTGTCAACCATTGCAAATACCGGTATCCCGAGTCTTTTTGCCTCATGGACGGCGATATGTTCCTTGCACACATCAACCACAAACAGCGCTGAGGGCTGGCGGGTCATGTCGGCAATTGAGCCAAGGTTCTTCTCCAGCTTGCTTCTCTGACGGGTAATCTGCAGTTTTTCTCTCTTGGAGAGGTTGTCAAATGTACCGTCTGTAGCCATCTTGTCAATGGAGCCCATCTTCTTCACTGCCTTACGGATGGTGGGGAAGTTGGTAAGCATTCCACCCGGCCATCGCTCGGTGACGTATGGCATGTTTACTGCTCCTACTTTTTCAGCCACTATATCTTTCGCCTGCTTTTTGGTAGCAACGAAGAGAACCTTGCGGCCTGATTTTGCTATCTGCCGCATGGCAGCAGCGGCCTCGTCAATTCTGATTATAGTTTTTTCGAGGTCAATGATGTGAATGCCGTTACGCTCCATAAATATATAAGGAGCCATGGCCGGGTTCCATTTTCTTTTAAGGTGCCCGAAGTGTACGCCGGCATCAAGTAATTCTTTAAAATTGGTTCTTGACATGTTGATTTTGCTTGTTAAGTTTACGTTCTGTGAAGTCAATTGCAGAGTAGTTCCTTGCGGGAAGTCAATGCAATTTAGATACTAAACCTGCATCTATAAATAATTGCTATTGAACTCCTAACGCTTGCTGAACTGGAACCTCTTGCGTGCCTTGGGTTGGCCCGGTTTCTTTCTCTCCACTTCGCGGGGATCGCGGGTGGTGAAACCTTCAGCTTTCAGCTTGGGCTTGTACTCCGGATCAATCTTGATCAGAGCCCTGGAAATCCCAAGACGTATCGCCTCTGCCTGACCTTTTGATCCACCGCCGTCAAGGGTGACTGTGATGTCATATTTGTCGGCAACATTGAGAAGGTTGAGGGGCTGGAGGATTACATACTGCAGGATCTCATTCGGGAAATACTGCTTGTATTCCCTGTCATTGATCGTGATCTGTCCCTTGCCGTCGTTTACGTAAACTCTGGCTACTGCCGCTTTCCTTCTTCCGATAGCGTTAATAACTTCCATGTTTCTTACTTAATGGTTTTTAAATCAATTAGTTTGGGTTGCTGGGCCTCATGTTTGTGTGCCGGGCCCTCATACACATAAAGGTTCCTGAAGATTTCGCTTCCGAGCCTGTTTTTAGGAAGCATTCCCTTCACGGCATATTCAACAAGCCGTATAGGATGCTTCTTTAAAAGCTCGTCAGCTTTGACGATCCTCTGGCCACCGGGGTAACCGGTATGCCTGATGTACTCTTTGTCGGTCATCTTTTTGCCCGTCATCGTGACTTTTTCAGCGTTGACAACAATGACGTTATCTCCGCAGTCAACATGAGGTGTGAAGCTTGTCTTGTGCTTCCCCCTCAGCATCAGGGCTACTACAGATGCCAGACGTCCGAGTGTCTGACCCTCCGCATCAACAAGTACCCACTCTTTCTCTACAGTCGCCTTGTTGGCCGAAACTGTCTTGTAGCTTAAGGTGTTCACTTTGTACTAAGGTTTTGTTAATTAATGATTTTTCAAAATAAAAACCCCAAATTTGGGGTCTGCAAAAATACAACTTATTTTTATTTCGAGCAATATGTTGTACTTTTAATTTCTTTATCATCCGGATGTTCAGCAGACAAGCTCACGCGACCACACATTTCATCTGCCTCCTCCTGGCTGCATTTCTGATGCCTGTTTCGGTATGGCTGCTCTCGGTGGTATCTATTCTCATGTCACTGAACTGGCTGCTTGAGGGCAGGTACCGTCAACGGCTAAGCAGCCTGAAGGCTCAGCCCGGTGTCATTGCGTTGCTCCTGCTTTTTGTGATGTATCTTTTCTGGCTGCTAAATACCTCTGACTTCAGCGGAGCCCTTTCAGAGCTTAGACTCAAGCTGCCGCTGCTCTTCTTTCCCGTGGTGGTTGGTACGGCGGGCAGGACGGGGTTGCGGGAAATGCGGCTTGTGCTGTATGCATTCATCACCGGGTGTGCTGTGGCGGTGGGAGCGA
>JBFYPM010000024.1:0-11351 GCA_041303295.1 Bacteroidales bacterium | reverse complement strand
TTATTTTCCCACCTCCAGGCTGTTTCCATGGCTTCATCAAGCGAAATTTCCGTTTTCCATTTAAGCTCCCTGTTGGCCAGAGAGGGGTCGGCCCAAATCTTTTCAATGTCTCCTGCCCTCCGGCCTGTCAGAGTATACTTCAACTTAATCCCTGTTGCCCTCTCGAAGGCGGCAATCGCTTCCAGTACAGAGACGCCTGTCCCGGTGCCGAGGTTAAAGACCTCGTAGTTGTTTTTATTATCCCCGTCAAGAAGCCTCTTCAATGCCACCACATGAGCTTTTGCGAGGTCTACCACATGGAGGTAATCGCGGATGCAAGACCCGTCAGGTGTATCATAATCGGTGCCAAAGACCTTTAGTTCATCGCGCAGGCCTATAGCAGTCTGGGTTATGTATGGTACGAGGTTTTCCGGCACGCCTCGCGGGAGCTCGCCTATATGAGCGGTGGGGTGGGCACCGATAGGATTGAAGTATCTGAGTGACACGGCCTTATGAGATTGCCTTGATGTCATGGTGTCACGGATGATAGTCTCTCCTGCCTGTTTTGTATAACCGTAGGGAGAGGCGGCCTCCTTGACCGGAGATGTCTCTGTTACAGGCAGAACGTCAGGCTGGCCGTACACTGTGCATGATGATGAGAACACCAGAACGGGAGTGTTATGGCGCTCCATCATGTCAAGGAGATTAATGAGCGATGTGAGGTTGTTGCGGTAATAGTCGAGGGGTTTTCTGACCGATTCCCCCACCGCCTTGTATGCAGCAAAGTGAATGATGGCATCAACCCTTCCCTCTGTCCTGAAGATCTCGCTGAGCCCGGGGCTGTCACAGATATCGGTATCGTAAAATTTAGGGGTTATCCCGGTGATGGCATGTATTCCGTCAAGCACACTGATATCTGAGTTGTATAGGTTATCAATGATTACAACCTCAAATCCTTCAGTTATCAGCTCTACCGCAGTATGAGATCCAATGTACCCGGTCCCGCCGGTGACTATTACCTTCTTATGCATTACAGACTCCAGTATGTCAGCCACTTCATTTTGTTCCTGTATAGACCCTTAAGGTCTACGAGTATGCCTCTCTCGTTGAGTAGGTCAAGGAAGTATTTTTCATCGAGGCCGGCGTATTCCTTATGGGAGACAGCCACTATGATTGCGTCATATCTGCCTTCCGGGTTCTTCTTCAGGTCAATGCCGTACTCATGTTTCACCTCTTCGTGCGAGGCGCCCGGATCGATCACGTCAACCTCAACGCCGAAGTCCCGAAGTTCATTGACAACGTCTATTACCTTGGAGTTACGTATATCGGTGACATCCTCCTTGAAGGTCATTCCCATGACCAGCACCCTGGCCTTGTCAGGGCTTTTGTGGGCGGCTATGAGCTTTTTGACGGTTTCCTTGCCGGCATAGGCACCCATGCTGTCATTGGTGAACCTGCCGGAGTCGATCATCTGGGGATGATAGCCCATGGCCTTTGCCTTGTATGAGAGGTAATAGGGGTCAACACCAATACAGTGGCCTCCCACCAGGCCGGGATAGAATTTCAGGAAGTTCCACTTTGTGCCGGCAGCCTCAAGCACCTCGTAGGTATTGATGCCCATGCGGTTGAAGATGATGGAGAGCTCATTCATGAAGGCAATATTGATGTCGCGCTGCGTGTTCTCAATAATCTTGGCAGCTTCGGCAACCTTTATTGATGATGCCCTGTGCACTCCTGCGCTGATAATGAGTTCATAGGTCTTAGCTATGTTTTCTGCCGATTCGGCATCGCAACCGCTGGTGACCTTGACGATCTTGGTCAGGGTGTGGTTCCTGTCTCCGGGGTTGATTCTCTCCGGTGAGAAACCCACCTTGAAATCTGCGGGGCATTTCAATCCGGAATACCTCTCGAGTACCGGCACGCAGTCTTCTTCGGTGCATCCGGGATATACTGTCGACTCATAGACAACATAGTCTCCTTTTTTCAGGATCCTGCCTACTGTTTCCGAGGCCTTCAGCACAGGGGTGAGGTCGGGCAGGTTATGTTTGGTAACGGGTGTCGGGACTGCAATTATATGGAATGATGCTTCCTTAAGATCTTCCGGATCTGAAGTATACTTAATATCGGTGCCGTTAAATGCCTCGTGCTCAAGCTCATTACTCGGATCAATACCCTTCTTCATCAGGTCTACGCGGTCAGGCCTGATATCAAAGCCCACAACCTTTATTTTGCGTGCGAATTCAAGTGCGATTGGAAGGCCGACATATCCGAGGCCTATAAGAGAGAGTTTTGTCTCCTTGTTTAAAAGTTTATTGTACATTTTATTTTTTGATTAGAGGGTGATATTCTCCTGTTAATACTGAAAGTGCCGAGTTACGGATCTGGTAGACGGTTTCGATGCTCTGGCGGGCATCCTCAAGGCCATAGCCGTTACCTTTCATTATCTCCTGGTAGGTGACGGTATGGAGATCAGTGAATCCTTCGGAGAATTCAAGCTCCTCGCTGTCAACGGTTATGTTCCTGTAGGTTCTTTTGCCTTTTTCCTTCACGGGTTCAGGGAGGTCGTTGGCGTCAATGCTCAGGAACCATCTGACCCGTGCTTTTTCCAGTTCAAGGAAGCCGGCGGCTTTGTGATTTTCGAGCAGGTGTACCCTGTTCGAAACTACGGGGCCGAAGATCCATCCCAGCATGTCAAAGAAGTGGACGCCGATGTTGGTGGCGATGCCTCCCGACTTATTGATGTCGCCCTTCCACGATATATCGTACCAGTGTCCGCGGCTTGTTATGTAAGTGAGATCAATGTCGTGCTTTTTGCCCGAATGACTTGCAGCAATCCGGTTGTGCAGTTCCATTATCACCGGGTGGTACCTGAGCTGCAGGATATTATAGATCCTGTGGCCGGTCTCCTTCTCTATCTCCTGTAGTGCTTCAATGTTCCAGGGGTTTAGTACAACGGGCTTTTCGCAGATGGCATCGGCCTGGTGTCTGAGTGCAAACCTGATGTGAGAGTCGTGCAGATAATTGGGTGAACATATGCTTACGTAATCAAGCTGTACGCCGCCTCTCTTGAGCTTGTCGACATGCCTGTCGAACCTCTCGAACTCCACGAAGAAATCGCTTTCAGGAAAGTAGTTGTCTATCTTACCAACGCTATCGAACTTATCGAGGCTGGCCAGCAGGAGGTTTCCTGTCTCTTTGATGGCTTTCAGGTGCCGCTCGGCAATATAGCCTGCAACACCTATGAGCCCGAAATTTTTAGGTGTATTATCCATCAGAAGGTGTTGTGAAGGCATAAAGATACTAAATAATCTTCGTCACCGTCTCCCCCTCGAGCCGGTACCTCTGGCCGCTTTCCGGACACAGGGCCATGCCGTCGCTGTTGAAGGAGAGCTTATGGCCGTATTCTGATACCCATCCGGTCTGCCGGCCGGGGTTGCCTACCACCAGTGCATATGGTTTGACATTTCGGGTTATTACCGCACCAGCACCGATGAGTGAGTATTCGCCTATCTCGTTGCCGCAGACGATTGTAGCGTTGGCTCCGATGGAGGCTCCTCGCCTGACAAAGGTTGAGGAGTACTGATCACGCCTGATTACAGCGCTGCGGGGGTTGGTTATGTTTGTAAATACCATTGAGGGTCCAAGGAAAACATCATCTTCACATATAACTCCGGTATATATGGAGACATTGTTCTGAACCTTGACATTATTTCCCAGGATGACACCCGGTGAGACAACGACGTTCTGGCCGATGTTGCAGCCTGCACCTATAACGGCATCTTTCATGATATGGCTGAAGTGCCATATTTTTGTTCCCTTGCCTATAGTACATCCCTGGTCGATCACGGCCGTTTCATGTGCAAAATATTCTTTTTCCATTGTGATTCTCAGTTGAATTTTGATCTTATGCACCCGGTGATATACGAAAGCTGTTCATCGTCAAGTTCTGTGTGCATTGGAAGAGAGAGGACCTCCCCCGTAAGCCGTGTGGTGACAGGGAAGTCGTCAGCCCTGTATCCGAGATGGGCATAAGCTTTCTGCATATGAAGCGGTACAGGATAGTAAATCATTGAAGGTATTCCTTCATTCTCAAGGCACTCGCGCAGCCTGTTTCTCTCCTCTCCGTCGACCCGGAGGGTATATTGGTGAAATATATGTGTTGAGTTTGCTGCCCTTACAGGTATCGTTATACCCCGCAGGCCGGAGAGTTTGCTGTCATAATGGGCGGCTGCCTTCTGCCGCGCCTCATTGAAGTCGTCAAGATGGCGCAGCTTGACCCGCAGTATGGCTGCCTGGATGGTGTCAAGACGGGAGTTGACCCCGACGGTGTCATGATAATACCTGACTTTCATCCCATGGTTGGTGATGCTACGGATAAGTGCTGCCAGCTCATCATTGTCAGTGAAGAGAGCGCCCCCGTCGCCGTAACAACCGAGGTTTTTCGAAGGGAAGAATGAGGTACAGCCTATGGTGCCAATTGTTCCTGCTTTCTTCACCGTGCCGTCACTGAACCGGTATTCTGTTCCCGTAGCCTGGGCAACGTCTTCTATGACATGTATACCATGGCGGCCGGCCAGCTCCATGATCGACTCCATGTCTGCACACTGCCCGAAAAGGTGCACCGGCACAATTGCTTTCGTTCGCGGAGTGATCACCTTCTCTATTGCCTCTGTGCTGATATTGAATGTACCGGGTTCAGGATCAACAAGAACCACCTTCAACCCAAGCAGCTCTATAACCTCAACGGTGGCTATGAATGTGAAATTGGTTGTTATCACCTCATCTCCTGGTCTGAGTCCCAGCGCCATCATGGCTATCTGAAGGGCATCAGTACCGTTGGCGCATGCAATCACATTGCGTACCCCCAGGTAACGTTGCAGCTCCTCCTCAAAAAGACGCACATCAGGACCCTTGATGAAGGCAGTTGAACTGATGACTCCTGCAACCGCACTGTCAATATCTGCCTTAAGTCTCTCATACTGTGACCGGAGGTCAACCATCTCAATCTTCTTCATCGGCATCTTCGTCTCTTTATGGCGAAGATAAGTGATTTTATTTAACCCTTTTTTCTGTTCCGAAATCAGCTTTCTTTTTATCTTTGTTCATTATTGCTTACACATGCCGAAGGATATCAGCGGATACATCAGGGAGTTGCTTTTCAGGCACGATTGTGTCATTATTCCCGGGTTTGGTGCGTTTATCGGGAACTATTTCCCGGCGCGTACAGACCGCAGGGAAGGTCTATTTATTCCTCCCTCAAGAAAGATAACCTTCAACCGTCATCTGACAGGAAATGACGGGCTTCTGATAGGCCATATCTCAGCATCCCTTGGTACGGGTTACGCTGAGGCACGGGATGTAGTTCTTGAATGGGCTGACGGGCTCAGACGAAGGATCATGAACGGCAGCCCGGTACCATTGGATCATCTCGGAACATTCTCGCTCAATTATGAGGGATCGATAGTCTTTGAACCTGACACAACCGTCAATTACCTGCTCTCATCTTACGGCCTCAGCGCCTATCACAGGCAGCCTGTGGCAGGGTTTGATATCAGGAAGAAGGTGCTCGAGAAGCGGCATGAAACCGCAGTTAGCCAGCCTTCAGTGAGAGGACTGCTGACGAGGGCTGCAGTTATTATTCCAGTGGTGGTGGCACTGGCCCTTGTGCCGTTCAATGACCATCTCTTCAAGGGAAACCTGGAGGAATCAACCCTTAATCCTCTTGCCAGGGCTGAGCTTGAGTTCAACCGTGAGCAGATCGATGCAGGCAAAACGGCAGTCATTACAGAGGATGGTGTGATTGAGTCGCCGGTGGAACCGATTACGGCAGTTGACGAAGAGTCTTTCCCGCCGGCCGGGGCTACAAGCGAAGAGCCCCTGGTTACCAGACCGGTTATCCGGGAGCAGCCGGCACAACCCGCTCCGTCAGGCTCAGAGACAGCTACCCAGTCTGCCACACCTGCTGCTGTGGCTACCGTGCGGCAGCCTAACCGTCCGTCGAGGGCAGTGGTTGTGGAAGAGTACAGATACATGATTATTATTGGGAGTTTCCAGGGCGAGGATAATGCCCTTGTCATGGTTGACAAACTCCGCAAGCTGGGTTATGATCCGGAAGTGGCAGGCGGGCCTGACGGCTTCCTGCGTGTCAGTGCGAACTCATTTGCCACCCTTGACGAAGCAAAGATTGCACTTGAGAAGGTAAGAGCCGGTCTCCCCGGTTCATGGGTATACAAGAGCAGGTAGTTTTCAGGCAGCAGGCTATAGAGGGCTGAGCGTAAGAAAAAATCCGGTGGATTTTTTAGCGAGGCGCCAGGTTGCAGGGAGGGCCCAGTAGTCTTCAGTCATCAGCCGGCAGTCTCCAGTCCACAGTCAATCAATTGATTACGACTGCAAGACGGAGCGAAGCGACAGACCTTCATCCGCCAGCTGGCGGATCAGACCTACTTTACCGGACTTCCGTTTTTTATTTTCTTTTCCGGGATCACAAAGTCAAGCTTGCCGTTCTCATCTTCAGCCAGCAGGACCATACCCCTGGATTCGATGCCTTTGATGGTTCGGGGTGCAAGGTTGACAATGACGGTGATGTTCTTCCCCGGGAGCTCCTCAGCGTTGAAATGCTCGGCTATTCCTGAAACGATGGTTCGCACATCAATTCCCGTGTCAACCTTAAGCCTGATGAGCTTGGTTGTCCTGGGCACTTTCTCAGCCTCCAGGATTGTGGCAGTACGTATATCCATCGTGTTGAACTCCTCGAAACTGACATCATCCTTCTGAGGTATCACGGAGGCGCCTGCTGCCTCATTGGCCCTTTTGGTGTCAAGAAGCTTCTGCACCTGTCTCTCAATCTCCGCATCCTCCACCTTGCTGAACATCAGTTCACCGGAAGAGACCGTATGCCCGGGAGGAAGAAGGTCTGACCTGCCTGCGGCATCCCAGCTGAGGTCGGCTATACCCAGCCATCCTCTCAGTTTAGACATTGAAAAGGGAAGGAACGGTTCCAGCAGAATGGCGAGGTTGGCCGTAATCTGCAATGAGATGTACATGATGGTCTTTACCCTGTCGGGATCGGTTTTAACTACCTTCCACGGTTCGGTATCAGCCAGGTATTTGTTGCCAAGCCGTGCCAGGTTCATTGCTTCTGCGAGGGCCTGGCGGAATTTGAAGGTATCGAGGTTACTCTCCACGTTCTCCCTGCAGGAGGTTATAGAGCTTATGGTTGTGGTGTCATAGTCAGTCATCGGCCCCGGGGAGGGTACAACACCTTTGTAATAATTGCCTGTCAGTACCAGTGTCCGATTCACGAAGTTGCCCAGGATTGCAACAAGCTCGTTATTGTTTCGCGCCTGGAACTCCTTCCAGGTAAAATCGTTATCCTTAGTCTCAGGGGCGCTGGCACATAGTGCATAGCGAAGAGAGTCCTGCTTGCCCGGGAAATCCACCAGGTACTCATGGAGCCATACGGCCCAGTTGCGTGATGTGGAGATCTTGTCAGACTCAAGGTTCAGGAATTCGTTGGCCGGCACGTTGTCAGGAAGGATATAGCTTCCTTCGGCCTTAAGCATTGCAGGGAAGATAATGCAGTGGAACACGATGTTGTCTTTTCCTATGAAATGGATCATTCGTGTTCCGGGGTCTTTCCAGTATTTTTCCCAGTCGGGGGTGAGTTCCCGTGTTGCAGAGATGTATCCAATAGGAGCGTCAAACCATACATACAGTACTTTGCCTTTTGCTCCTTCAACGGGAACAGGTACTCCCCAGTCGAGGTCACGGCTGACGGCTCTGGGCTGCAGTCCCTGGTCGAGCCACGATTTGCACTGGCCGTACACATTGCTCTTCCACTCGGTATGCTCTTCGAGGATCCATTTTCTTATCCAGGGTTCATACTTATCGAGCGGCAGGTACCAGTGGAGAGTGTCGCGCATCACCGGGGCGCTGCCGCTGATGGTTGAGCGCGGGTTTATGAGGTCGGTCGGACTGAGTGATGTGCCGCACTTCTCGCACTGGTCGCCGTAGGCATTCTCATTGGCACAGTGCGGACAGGTGCCCGTAATGTACCTGTCGGCAAGAAAGCATCCGGCCTCCTCATCATAGTACTGACTGGCGGTCTTCTCAATGAATTCACCCTGGTCATACAGCTTGCGGAAGAACTGTGAGGCTGTCTCGTAGTGTATCTTGTTGGATGTCCGGGAGTAGATGTCGAATGATATTCCGAAATCACTGAAGGCCTTTTTATTAAGCTCATGATAGCGGTCTACCACCTCCTGTGGCGTGATGCCCTCTTTTCGTGCTTTCAGGGTGATAGGGACGCCATGCTCGTCGGAGCCGCATATTGAGATAACATCCTCGCCACGCATCCTCAGGTAACGGGTGTAGATGTCAGAGGGCACATATACTCCTGCCAGGTGGCCGATATGGATGGGTCCGTTAGCATACGGGAGGGCTGATGTGATAAGGTGGCGCTTGTACTTCTTCATCTGTTGGAGGCTGTTGCTGAGATTAACCGGGCAAATATAATGATTTTAGAGAACTGCCGGATTGACAATCAGCTCTCGTGGCCGAAGGCTGTAAGCACTTCGTGCATGTATGTCCGTGACACCGGTACGCTGGCCGGAGGGATGCTCTCAAGCTCGAGTGTCAGCCCCTCCTTCTCCCTGCGTATGAGCTTGACCTTTTCAATGTTCACAAGGTAAGAGCGGTGACAGCGTATGACAGCCTCCTGCCTGAGCTCATCCTCCATCGTCCTGAGAGTATTCCGCAGCATGAACTTATTAACCCTGTTCTGTGCCTGGTACCAGACGGTGACGTAATTGTCGCTGCCTTGCATATAGAGTATGTCAGAGCGTTTGAGCGACATCCGCAGCACACCCTTCTCATCCCTGAGGGGTATCATCGGCTTCTGGCTCTGGACATCAGGCTGCTCCCGTATCTCCGTAAGCCGGAGCTTGCTGTCATGCCATGAGAAATAGAGCCAGAGCATTGTATAGGGCAGCAGTAGCGTAAGCGAGGTATGCCGTACAGACCTCACGAGGAGTTCGGGGAAGGTACGTGTATCATCTAGGATCACTATCTCAAAAAGTGTGAAGAAGAGTGCCATAGATACAATCTCCGCCGCAACCCACACCAGATAGTGCCACAACCTCAGTTCAAACCCCCGGCGGACGGCCTGGTACATTATCACCCTGCTGATGGCAACAACCAGGATCCCGGCAAGGATCACCCCGCTGGCATAGACAAACAGTGTGGGTTTGGAAACTTCGAACCATGTTGTTACTCCGAAGGGAGTGTAGATGTTCAGAAACAGCAGGGCAAATCCGGCCGTAAACAGGATGGTGGTTACAATATTTACCTTTTCAGTAAGATATGCGGGGAGCTTTTTGTTAAGGTCGATGTTCATTGCACGGCTTTCCAGTGCAAAAGTAACACTTTTAGCGGAGTCAGGTTTTGGGATGAAAATGTAGAGGCGATTTTCACCCCTGCGGAGCCGTTTTTGTCCCCCCCGGAGGGGTTATGGCCCCAGACAGGGCCGGGGACACCTATTATTTTGAGAGGGCTGACCATTGTGTTTTTTTTGCAGAAAAATGATCATGGGATACACCGCCACAGAGAGAGACCTGGCAGCCTATTTCAGGGGAGGGATGACTGAAGGTCTCATCCCGGGCACCAGGGTGCAGCTTACCGGTGAGGTGTTTCATTCTGCCGGGAGTTACTGTGTCTCTGACGGGAAGAGTGCCGGTGACACTTTCCGGTCTCTCTTCAGGTCAAGGGAGCTTGAGCTGGCAAACCGCGATTTCCTTTACTATATTCTTTCGCCCCCCGGCAGCGCCGGCAGGGGTGCCATCATTTTGCTACACGGTCTTAATGAGCGCAGCTGGAACAAGTATATGCAGTGGGGTGTGAGGCTGGCTTCTGATACCGGAAGGGCTGTTGTGCTCTTTCCCTTTGCCTATCACATGAACCGTTCGCCCCGCAGCTGGATCGACAGGCACCTGATGGTTCCCCTGGTTGCAGCCCGCACCTCGGCCATTCCTGACACGCGCATGGCAACATTTGTGAACGTGGCCCTGAGCACCCGCATGTCAGCCTCACCTCAGCGCTTTATGCTCTCAGGTTATCAGACTGTACAAGATCTTGCCGCGCTTATAGGTTCGATCAGAGAGGGGACTCACCCTCAACTGACGGGAGGAGGGCCCGTGGATATCTTTGCCTATTCAATCGGGGCACTGGCAACGCAGGTCATGATGATCTCAAAGCCCTCACTTTTACCAGCTGAGAGTCGTGTCATGCTTTTCTGCGGTGGAAGCGCCTTTTGCATGATGAATGGTACGTCAAAACTCATCATGGACAGTAAAGCCTTTGAGAGGCTGGTCTCGTATTATCTCGAGTGGCCCGTGAACGGTACGCATTCGGAGGGTGACCGGCTCATGAAGATAATGAATGACACCCCTGAGGGTGAGGCATTTTACTCAATGACATCTCTGGAGCGGTTGAAGACCCGTCAGGGCAGGCCATTCAGCCATACGGAGGGAAGGTTCAGGGCTGTGACGCTTACCGGTGACAGCGTAATACCGCCCGAGGCTGTGTCATCCACCCTTTATGGCGCTGACCTGGAGATATGGTCTCCCGGTTACCCATGCACACATGAAAACCCGTTTCCCGTGCTCTCCGGGGAATTGTCATGGGAAGTTGACAGGACTTTTGACCGTCTCTTCACAGCGGCGGCGGCATTTCTCTCATAAAATAGCTACTTTTGGTTTTGTCAACCTGAAAGACCAATGATGAAAGCTCCAGTTATTCCGCCATACCTCAGGGAGGGCGACCTCATTTCAATTGTCACGCCGGCAAGTCACATTGAACAGGATGTAGTGATGCTGGCGGTTAAAATGCTTCAGGAGTCCGGCTTCCGGGTGACACTGGGTGAACATGTTTTCACCAGGAGCGGTCCATTTGCCGGGACCGACGATGAGCGGCTACTTGATATCCAGAGGGCAACCGACAACCCGGAGGTAAAAGCGGTCCTCTGCTCCCGGGGCGGATACGGAATGTCAAGAATTGTAGACCGTATCAACTTTTCGTCGCTGAGAAGCCACCCGAAGTGGTACGTGGGCTACAGTGATATCACCTCCCTGCACCTCTGGCTCAATACTGTTTGCAACATTGTCTCACTGCATGCAGAGATGCCGCTTAACTACTCCAACCCAGACTGTTCCCCGCAATGCTTTGAAACCATGGTAAGGGCGCTGAAAGGGGATCCGGAGCCGGTGATATGGAAAGCTTCACGCGAGGCCTTATTCACGGCAGCGGGGCCTGTTATTGGAGGCAACATCTCCCTCATCTACAGCCTCAATGGCACGCCGGCGCAGCCTGACACGGAA
>JBFYPM010000023.1:0-6882 GCA_041303295.1 Bacteroidales bacterium | reverse complement strand
TCTTCCGATCTCATTGAAGAAGAGCAGTGATTTGAAGAGAGAGTGATTCAGGACATGCAACAGGCTGCCGGCAAAACCCAGCAGGGCCAGGGCCGGGTTGTCCAGTGCCATCCCTGTAACCCCGAGACCAATACCGGCACCTATGATGCCAATGTTCTCTATGGTACTGTAAGCCAGCAACCTCTTCAGGTCCTTCTGCATTATTGCCATCATCACTCCCAGAACTCCCGAGATCAATGATATGACAAGAATGATAATCCCGGTAACCAGAAGGTCTGATTGCATTGCAACAATTACCCTGAGTATGCCGTAGATACCCATCTTGATCATCACCCCCGACATAATGCCGGATACATGTGACGGAGCTGCCGGATGCGCCTCCGGGAGCCAGGTGTGGAGCGGAATGAACCCAGCCTTTATGGCAAAACCGGTAAAGAACAGAAGGAAAAGTGGCAGGTTACGGTGGCTTGAGAAATACTCCCCGAGGGCATCGAAACTCATCCGTCCGGTAGCCTTCTCAACAATAAGAAAAGCCACAAGGATAAAGAACATTCCTGCGTGCATCTGAATAAGGTAACTGATGCCGGTTTTCAGGATGGACCTCTCTTCAGCGTCAAATATCACAAGAAAAAAGGATGACAGTGCCATGATCTCCCATACTATCAGGAAGGAGAGACCGTCACGTATCATGACTACCATCAGCATCGAGAGCCATAGCCACAGGTAGGAAAAATAGTGTATTGAAAACCGGAGGGAATTTCTGGTCTGCAGATAAGGAGCGAGGTACCCCCTGGCATAGAGAAACCCTACAAGAACGGTAATATTCACCACAATTATGAAGAATGCCGCGAGCCTGTCAATTGTCAGGATAAAGCTGCTCCCGGTAACCGGGACGAATAGCGGTATCTCAAGCAGTTGTTCATCTCCGGCCAGCAGCATTACGGACCACACCGTAGTCAGGACCACACCGAATGCCAGAAGTGCCAGGGCAAAATGATATTTGAATTTCCCCGGTATAAAAAAGACAAGCAATGACAGGAATAAGATAACCAGAAATAAAATGGAGTTCAGCATTGAACCGGAAATTTGCCCGCAAATGTAAAAAAATATCTTCTTATTATCCTTTTAAAAGATAATATGCACTTATGACTGAACTAAACTTCGAGCTGATTGGAACTACCCTGAATACCAATCACTTTAGTGTTTCCTCCCTGGAGCAGGTTAGGATCAAAGGGTTTGTTTGCCTCCCATGAGCCACAGGTAAAATCGGGAATGTCAATTGATGAGGACCTGTTGGCAACTGACCATTCGCTCAGCGGTGTGATTACGCTCCACAGAGCCGCATCATAAACATCCTGGTCAAGCGGTAATCCGTTCCGCAGGCAGTCGATCAGTCTCCAGTCCATGATGAAATCCATTCCTCCGTGACCGCCTATCTCCTTTGCCATCTCTCCCACCCGCCTGACAATCTCAGGTGTATATTGTGTCTCAAGGGCTGCCAGTTCCTCTGCCGGCAGCCATGAGTGGCTGAGCGCAATCCTGGCAGGTGACGGCCACTTCCTTGCAGCCCCTTTGGTGCCGCTGATGAGATGTATCCTGGAGTAGGGCCTCGGACTTGATACATCATGTTGTATCATGATGCTCCTGCCCTTGAGGGTCCTGATCATGGTTGTGTTCATATTGCCCCGGTATTTACCTTCAGCAAAGGGAACATAAAAGGGATCTTCCTTTGCCAGCTGACCAAGTTCAGCTGCCATGGCAAAGTCATTTGTTGACAGCGATGCCAGATAGTCCATCCTGTCTCCCCTGTTGACATTCATAACCTGGCACACCGGTCCCAGGCCATGGGTCGGGTAGAGGTTCCCGTTGCGCCTGTTCTCCTTCAGGCGCCACATATCGGCATAACCATTTTTGTCATAGGTGAAATCCCAGCGCAGGTCGTGGATATAGGCACCCTCACCGTGTACAATTTCGCCAAACAAGCCCTGGCGTGCCATGTTGAGTGTCAGCAGCTCGAAGAAGTCGTAGCAGCAGTTTTCAAGTTGCATGCAATGCATCTTTGTCCGCTCGGAGGTCTCAACCAGCTGCCAGCATTCGTCCACAGTCTTTGCCGCAGGTACCTCAACAGCCACATGCTTCCCTGCCTCCATGGCATAAACGGCCATTGGTGTATGCAGCGACCAGGGTGTACATATATAGATAAGATCTATTGCCGGATCATCACACAGGCCTTTCCACGCCTCCTCGGTGCCGCTGAAGGCTTTTGCCTGAGGCATGCCGAACTTGGTGAGAAGTGCTTGCATCTTCTCCACCCTGTCGGAATACTTGTCACATAGTGCCGTTATCTCCACACCCTCTATGTGAGCCATGCGTTCCACTGCTCCGGGGCCTCGCATGCCGAGTCCGATAAAACCTATGCGTACCTTTCCGAGAGGAGAAGCGCCAAAGCCTGACATGTTAAACTTCTGTGAATGAATGGCTAATGCTGCCTGCCTCACCTCAGGCATTAACTCTTCCGGCTTCCGGGCACGTGAACATGAGGCTGCGCTGCCAGCCGTAACAGCCCCTGCTCCGGCCACAGCTGCTGTGCGGAGAAAATTCCGGCGATTGGTTTTCATTGTAATCAGGTTAGGTTTGAAATTGATTTATGTATGCAATATACAAACTTCCTGAAGATCGCGAAAGGCGTTTAATTCAACTCTTTCCTTGCTCTGCCGGCTTAATCATTCTATGGGCAAGAGGTTTATTTCAATTCTCTTTCTGCTCTGCCCTCTTCTTCCTTTTGCGGATGAAATCACCTGCCACTGACCCGGCAAGAAAACCAAGAACCGTTGCCCATGGTATCATCAGGTACCAGTTAGATTTTATGGCACACGTTCCCGACAGGCAACCGACGTACTTCCAGTATAAGAATCCCCCTACCGCTCCGGCAAAGGCACCGGCAATCTCCGGCAGAAATTTTTTCAGAAAACCACTTTTCATTGATGCAAATTTGAATGAATAACACTCCTGAGGAACTCTTGTTCTTTCACCTTCTCCTTTTCCCAGTTCAGCTCCCCTGATGCAACAGCTGCCTTTGACTTCAGGGAAGCAAGAAAAATGCGGTCGTCTCTCAGTTTTTCAAGGGTGAGAGCAATGGCGCCCGGAGTAACGGAATCAAGGACAACACCGCATCCGTAGCGTTCAATAATAGCCGAGACCTCAGGCAGAGGTGAGACCACTGCCGGGATACCGGCAGCGAGATAGTCGAAGAGCTTGTTTGGAAGACTGTAGCGTTGATTGACGCAGGTGTCCCTGTCAAGCGACAAGCCGGCGTCACAGCTGAGGGTATATCTCATCATCTCATTCCAAGGCATCCTGGGCACAAAGAGTATCCTCTCCCCTGCGCTGCCATGTTTTGCCCGGAGTCTGAGGCTCTCGATGATATCACCTGAACCTATGATCACCAGCCTGATCCTTTCAATCATGGATATGGCGGTAACAAGTTCCTCAGCGCCTCTCTCCTCATTTATCCCTGAACCCTGGAAAACTACCAGCAACTCATTGTCTCCGGCCCCGAGCCTGCTACGGTCATGCGGCACCAGGTGAGACACCTGGGGGGCCATATTCCTGATGACAACTGGATTAACGCCGTATTCGCGACGATAAAGATCTGCTATTGATTCGCTTACCGTGATCATGTGTCTCACTCCGGGCACGGTTCTCCTTTCTGCCCATTTCCAGATGCTATGTTTAAACCTTCGACCTGAAAGGCCCTGCTGGCCTGTAAAATATTCATGCGCATCATAAACCAGTATTCTGGCTGACAAACGGGAGACGACAAAGCACGGGACCAGGGTATCAAGATCACACGCAACGCAGAGATTAAACCTCCTGAAGAGAAGTTGCCACAGGAGCAGAAAATTGAATGTGAGGTACATTGCCGGCCCCTTTCTGAAGGGCACTCTTAAACGGTGTGTTTTCACCCCCGGCAGAGACAGTGGGACTCTGCTGCCTGTCTCCCTGCCTATTACCGTGACACTCCAGCCCTCGGCAGCCATGAGCAAGGCCATCTTCTGCACCCTCATGTCCGTGGATATGTCACTGATAACGGCTATTACTGCTCTCATTTTCAATTTACTGAATGACAGGGCTCAATTTTTATTCAATATAAGGGGTTGAAAGATACAAAAGATTTATTTTGACTATGTTTGTGTGTTTGTAATCCTTTAAATGGACAAAACTCCGGAAAGCAAAATAGTCCACCTTGTAAGTTTCAACGTTCCTTACCCACCAGATTACGGTGGTATCATGGATGTGTTTTACAAGATCTCCGCCCTCAGGCAACAGGGTGTTGGTGTCATACTTCACTGTTTCAGCTACGGGCGCGGACGATCGCGGACGCTTGAGCGTGAGTGCCTTAGAGTCCACTATTACAAGCGCGACCTTAACCTGTTCCATCTCTTCCACAGGGAGCCTTTCATAGTGTTGTCAAGAAAGAACAACTCGCTGCTCACCCATCTGCTTGCCGACAGAAACCCGATAATTTTCGAAGGGCTTCACACAACGCATTTTCTTGGTCACCCGGCACTTGATGGGAGAATTACAATGGTCCGTACTCATAATATCGAGCACATATATTACAGGAACCTGGCGGCCAATGAGAAGAACCCCTTCCGAAGGTACTTCTACAGTTTTGAGGCGCACAAGCTTGAGCATTACGAACCGAAGCTGTCTAAAGCAACCTTCCTTCTGACGATTTCGCCGGGAGATACTGAATATTTCAGAACCAAATACAGCAATGCCCTCTTTGTGGGTCCCTTTCACCCGGGTGACGGGTGTCACTCTTCGAACGGCAAAGGTGATTATGTCCTTTTACACGGTGATTTCTCCACATCGGAGAACGATGCTGCAGCCCGCTTTATCCTTGACGAAGTGGTGCCCAAATGGAAGCATAAAACGGTTCTGGCGGGCAAGCGTCCTTCCGGTGAGCTGGTCCATTCAGCTTCAGAGCTGAAGCATGTAAGGGTGGTTCCTAATCCTACGCTTAACCAGATGAGTGATCTGATCAGCAATGCGCAGGTGTGCCTGTTGAATGCCTCACAGCCAACGGGTATGAAGCTGAAGCTAATAAATGCCCTCTGCTCCGGCAGGCATGTCATCACCTCCGCCCCCGTTGTGGCCGGCACGCGCCTCGAGAGTCTCTGCAATATAGCTTTAAACACCACAGACTGGATAAACATGACAGATCGCCTGATGCATGAGGAATTCACTCCGGAGATGAAGGCTCAGCGTAACTTTGTACTTCAGGAGGTAGCTGACAACACCCTGAATGCAAAGAGAATAATTGAAACTCTGAATAATTCCAACCCGGAACTGTAGGTCTTGTTCTCTTACCTGTAAATCCGCCTGCGGTTAAGCTCCCGGCGGTAGGCAGCAGCATACCTGTTATGCTCTTCCAGTGTACGTGAAAAATGGTGATATCCTGAGGCATCATGTTTGGCGACGAGGTAAAGATATTCGTGCTTCTCGGCCTTGAGCACTGCCTCCAGACCTGACCGTGAGGGGCACCTGATGGGCCCCGGCGGCAGTCCTTTGAATTTATAAGTGTTATAAGGGGAATCAACCTCCAGGTGCCTGTTAAGTATCCGCCTCAGGGTAAAGTCATTAACCGCGAACTTCACAGTGGGGTCAGCCTGTAGCGGGATACCCAGTCTCAGTCTGTTTATATATACACCTGCTATTCTCGGCTTCTCGTCAGCCTTTGAGGCCTCCTCATCGACAATTGAGGCAAGGATTGAGACATCTGCCGGTGTCAGTTCAAGTGCCTTGGCAGCTGCTTTACGGTCTTCGTTCCAGAAAGTCCTGTACTCTTTCAGCATCCGGCGGTAAAAAGCCACCGCATCCACGGACCAATACAGCTGGTAGGTATCCGGAATAAAGACTGCGATTACTGTCCGGCGGTCAAAGCCATCTGCCAGATAGTTGTTTTCATCAGCAAGGAAAGCTGACAGAGATGCCGAATCAGCTTCGATCTGTCCGGCAATCTTTCCGGCAAGTTCCTCAAGGGTGCGGATATTATTGAAGGTAACATTCACCGGTGCCTGTCTTCCGGATCTCAGCATATTGACAATAGCGTTATTGCTCATTGCCGGTTCAATGATATAGGAACCGGGTTTTACACTGCGTCCAAATGATTTGAGCCTTGATGTGATGATAAAGTTGCGCTCATTCTTCAGGACACCTGTGCTTCTTAGCGTGTCGGTGAGGTCTTCAAATGATGATCCCGTAGGGACAAAAATCCGCACCTCCGCATCTGCCTTGACATTATCCCGGAGCAGCAACACCCAGAGGAGAACTGTGACCGAAAAACCTGCCGCCAGAATTAAATAGAATAATACAAGGAATATCTTTTTCATCAGGTGTTTAATTAGTAGAAAGGGCCGAAAATGCGAGAAATATCTGTTTCATCAGGCGTTTAATTAGTAGAGAGGGCCGAAAATGCGAGCCATAGACTCCTTGTATCTGTCCCTCCTCCTCCTCTTAACCCAGTCTGACAATATCACTTCACTGCAGTTTTTAAGATCCTCGGAAAAGAGTACTCCCAGCCGGCCTGCAAACTCATCGTCATATATCAGTGCAGTAACCTCAAAATCGAGGTCAAAACTACGTACATCAACATTGGGAGAGCCCACTGATGAGAAAACGCTGTCAACCAGCAGATATTTTGAGTGGATGAAGCCGTGTTCATACAGGAATACTCTGACTCCTGCTTCGAGAAGTTCCGATATATATGACCGGGTATTCCAGTTGGAGATAATAGAATCAGAGTATTTCGGAAAGATCATCCTGACATCAACACCGCTGAGTGAGGCCGTTTTAAGGGCTGTCAGGAGGCTTTCA
>JBFYPM010000022.1:0-3512 GCA_041303295.1 Bacteroidales bacterium | reverse complement strand
TTCAAGCATAAACGACTGGCAGAAACGCATCACCTCGTTGTCCGACTTGCCCTTGGGGTCGAAGTCTGAACCGCCCTTGCCGCCGCCCATGGGAAGGGTGGTGAGGGAGTTCTTGAAGATCTGCTCGAAGCCGAGGAACTTGAGGATTGAGAGGTTGACCGTCGGGTGGAACCGGAGACCGCCTTTATAGGGGCCGATGGCATTGTTATACTGTACCCTGTACCCGAGGTTGACCTGAACATTGCCCTGGTCATCCATCCATGGTACCTTGAATGTCAAAATGCGGTCGGGCTCAATGATCCTTTGCAGTATGCCTGCCTTGGCGAACCTTGGATTCTCATTATAGACCTCCTCAATCGATTCGAGGACTTCTTTGACAGCCTGGTGATACTCGACTTCACCCGGGTGTTTCTTCTCGAGCTCAGCCAGAATCGTTTTTACTTTCATTTCAATTAATATTTGAGGTTTGTGAAATAATTTAAAATCAAATGGTTTCCAAAGGTCATCTAACCTTCAGTCATGAAAAATGACTTTGCTCATGTTTTGTCCTGTGAGGGCTAAACGGCTGATTTATAATTATTAAGTGCTTCGCTTATCATTGCCCTCTGCTTCCCTGAGAGAGCCGAGATGCTGACCGGGCTGAACGCCGCCTTCTTGCTTTGAATCTGCTGGTAGAGAATAAGATAATGATGTAACCCCATGGCTTTCGTGGTAATCTCGTAACCGGCAAACTTCACGGTCGGAATTTCAATGCTTTTGCTATCCCCGGGCATAAGTCCTGTTTTATACCATCTTAGGGTTATATTCCTCTCATCAGAGGAAAAATAAATATACCGGTATTTCATCAGGGCCGGCCAGAAAAGGGCTATCATATAGACTACCGTTACGGATGCCGTCATGATAGTGACACTGTTTTCATTCATCAAGTGCCTGAAAACTCTTTCGAAATATGCCAGGAAGATATACAGTACATAAACCAGCGTTGAGATGAACCCGATTAGCCTCAGTGTTACTATCTTTTTACCGTTGTCGAGGGTCATGTCCGTTCTATTTTAAACAAACCTAATAAATATTTTTGAATTGACCTGCTGGCGGGGGCGGCTCTCTTTTTCATTTATTCCGCAGGGCGAAAGAAGCTCTTAACCTCTTGTTGCCCTGTGTTATGAGGAAGCTTACTGTCTCTTTTTCAGAAAGAATTTTTTCATCATTTCCGAGCACTCCCCGGCGAGGACCCCGCTGCGCACTTGCGTTTTGGGATGAAGGATACTTACGCCTGTTATTGAATACCCTTTCTTCGGGTCCCGGGCCCCATAGACCACCGTTGATATCTGGCTCCATGCAAGGGCTCCGGCGCACATTATGCAAGGCTCTAAAGTTACGTATAAAGTACAGTCAGTAAGATATTTACCACCAAGATAGGAGGTAGCTGCAGTGATAGCCTGCATCTCAGCGTGGGCTGTAGGGTCATTTAGTGTCTCAGTGAGATTATGGGCACGGGCTATTACGCTCTTCCCTGCAACTATTATGGCTCCAACCGGCACCTCATCACGGTCGGCGGCCCTGGCAGCTTCGGCTATCGCCATACGCATATAAAACTCGTCGCTTACAGGTTCTGTCATATCAGTTTACTGGTTCCGGATGAATGATAACACTTATGTCCCTGAATTCACGCTCCAACCTCTCTTCAATCAGGTCACACTGCCTGTGAATGGTCTCGATTGTCTCCTGTGCCGGCACATCAAGATGGAACTCAACGAAACGCTGATGACCCGCAGCCCTGGTGCGCAGCCCGTGGTATTTCACATCCATCTCTCCCAGGATGCCCACCAGTTTCTCCAGCTCCCCTGCCGACAACGCAGTGTCAAGAAGGGGAGAGAAGGCTTTCCGGAGCAGCATCCAGGATTCATATATGATAAGTACAGCTACCAGAAGGGCTATGATCGGGTCAAGGATATGCCATCCGGTGATCCACATCAGGGCCAGTCCCAGTGCTACACCGGCAGATGTGATGACATCTGTCTTTAGGTGGAGGGCATCTGCCTCGAGGGCCACGGAATCAGTCAGCCTGGCCACTTTATAGAGCTTTCGTGAAACGATTGTATTGACAACAGCGGAAATAGCCATGACAAGTATGCCCAGTCCCAGCACTCCCGGCTCTGCCGGATGGATGAACTTCTTGATGGCCTCGAAAATAATCCATGCCGATGCCATGAAGATCAGCATCGCCTCAATCACCCCCGAAACATTCTCTACCTTACCGTGGCCGAACGGGTGGCGCTCATCAGCGGGGTTCCCCGAGACTTTCACAGCAAAGAAGGCGATAATGGCCGCAACCAGGTCTAATGCAGAGTGAATGGCTTCTGAAAGTATACTGACGGAGTTGGTCACCAACCCTACCGTCAGTTTCATGATGATAAGCAGGGTGTTTGACATCACTGACAGCCTCGCTGTCTTCGTTTTAAGCCTGGTTGACATGCTGGAACGGGAGCATCTGATTTTCTGCAATTTTAGGAAAAATGATTGAAAAGTCAGCGTAAAGTTATTACCGGTTATTACCGGGAATAATCTTATTTTTGTCTCCACAATAAAATCGAAATGTACAGGACACATACATGCGGAGAGCTGTCTGTCAGCAACAAAGGAGAGAAAGTAACCCTGGCAGGATGGGTTCAGAGGTCAAGGGATCTGGGAGGGATGACCTTTATTGACCTGCGCGACCGCTATGGCATCACACAGCTGGTTTTTAACATGGAAACAGATGCTTCGCTCTGCGGTATAGCACGTAAGCTCGGACGCGAATTTGTGATACGGGTGACCGGAAATGTGGCCGAACGCAGCAATAAAAACATGAAGCTCTCCACAGGCGAGATCGAGATCCTGGCTGAGACGGTTGACATCCTGAATACATCTGACGTCCCGCCATTCACGATTGAGGAGAATACCGACGGGGGAGATGAGCTCCGGATGAAATACCGTTATCTTGACCTTCGGCGCCAGAATGTGCGCACGAATATTATCCTTAGACATAAGATGGCACAGGAGGTGAGGCGTTACCTTGACGGTGAGGGATTCATAGAGGTGGAGACACCTGTACTGATCAAGTCAACCCCTGAGGGTGCACGCGACTTCGTTGTGCCGTCACGGATCCATAATGGCGAGTTTTATGCCCTGCCACAGAGTCCACAGACATTCAAGCAGTTGCTGATGGTTGGCGGATTCGACAAGTATTTCCAGATTGTAAAGTGTTTCCGTGATGAGGACCTGCGGGCTGACCGCCAACCTGAGTTCACACAGATAGACTGCGAGATGTCGTTCATTCACCAGGAGGACATTCTGAACATGTTTGAGGGGCTGGCGCGGCATCTGTTCAGAGAGGTTAAGGGACTGGAGTTCGGGGAGAAGTTTCCGCGCATACCGTATGATGAGGCCATGAGCCGTTATGGTTCGGATAAGCCAGACATCAGGTTCGGGATGTGCATAACAGAGATCACTGCGGCTGTCAAGGGGAGGAA
>JBFYPM010000021.1:0-42204 GCA_041303295.1 Bacteroidales bacterium | reverse complement strand
ACGAGCAGAGCCTCATCATATATGATGACCGCGGAGAGGGGGAGACTGAGTATACAGGTGATCCGATCATCCTGAAGCAGATACTTATAGACCTTCTCAGTGCCGCCATCTCTTCTACTGCGGGCAAGGTCACAATAAGGATACTGGCCCGTGAAGCAGGTGAGCGTGAAGGGATACAGAAGCTCGAGTTTACACTCTCATCAAACAACCCGGTGGTTTTCATCGGCGAAGGCCGTCAGCCCTCGCCCCTGTCATCGAGGCTTATTCGTGACGCCGGAGGAACATGGCAGGAGACCGGTGCCGGCATGGAGTCATACCTTGTCTTCTTCATCAACATGCGCAGAGCGGGTAAGATTGATCGACCGGCTGCCGCCAGTACCCTCGTAAGGGGTATGCCCCGGGATACAAACAAGAAAGAGCTGAAGGACCTCTCCATACTTCTGGTGGAAGATAACCCCATCAACCAGCGCATCACACAGCTCATGCTGGAACCGCTGGTCAGACGGTTCGAGATAGCCCGTAACGGCAAGGAGGCTCTTGATATGTTCGGCACCTCGCGATATGACCTCATACTCATGGATGTACAGATGCCGGTAATGAATGGCCTGGTGGCCGCTGAGAAGATCAGGGGCCTGGAGATGAGCACCCAGATTCATGTACCCATAATTGCAATCACCGCCAACGCTATGCTGGGCGACAGGGAGCAGTGCCTGGCTGTGGGAATGGATGATTATATTAGTAAACCGATAGAGCCTGACGTGCTCATCGAGAAGATAACAGCCCTGATCTGACCTCAGAATGGTCTAACACCAAGAATCATCATGTCATCAATCTGGTCATGACCGTCCATCCATGATTCTATTGTCTCATCAAGGATCCGCTCCTGGTCATTCAGAGGGTATTTGCTGATTGTAAGCAATATATGCCTCAGGCGGCGGTACATGAACTTCTTGTTATCAGGACCTCCAAACTGGTCAGCGTACCCGTCAGAAAAGAGATAGAGCAGATCGCCCTCCTGAAGCCTGAAGGTGCTGCGGTTGAAGGAGACCATGGCAAATGACTGCACCACGTTCTTCTTGTCTCCCTTGATCTCTATAAGCTTGTCATCACGCACAATATAAACAGGCAGGAAAGCGCCTGAAAACTCCATCTCCCTGGTCTTCTTGTCTATGATACAGATACCCATCTCAATGCCATCCCTGATAAGGGCCTTGCCGCTCTCCTCCTTGAAGAAGGCAGACTCAAGCTCCCTGTTCATGGTGAGCAGTACCTGGTCACTATCATCGACCTTCATCTCATTGATGATCTTCTGTATAAGTTCCAGTCCGATCATTGACATGAGGGCTCCCGGGACACCGTGACCCGTGCAGTCTGCCGCGGCAATGAAGTATTTATCATCGCGTTCGCTGAACCAGTAAAAATCACCGCTGACTATATGCTTTGGGCGATAATAGATAAAATAGTCGCTGAATATCTTCCTGATGTGATGCTCGGCAGGAAGGAGTGCCGCCTGGATCCGGCGTGCATAGTTAAGACTGTCAGTAAGGTCCTTGTTGCGCAATTGTAGCTCTGATCGCTGGATATCTATCTCATTATAAGCACTCTTCATCTCGGAGAGGTGTTTCCTGGTGCGCAGCAGCACCCAGAACTGCAGAATTGCCAGGTAGATGAGTGCAATGACAATGAATACAGCTATGGCATAGTTGATGACCGTGTTGTCTCCCAGTGCATGGGTCTGTGCAAGAGATGCAGCCGGTGACAGCAGCAGGCTCACTGCACCGCGATATTGGCTGTCTCCACTGAGGCTTCTCCGGGCCGGAGCAGGGGCAGCAGCTTCAGTGAGGGTGACTTAAGGAACCCTCCGATGCCGTATTCAGGCCACCTCTGGTCAACCAGGGCTATGGTCTCCGTTCCGGAGCATACCACATTGGGCCAGTCCCTGGGAAATACAGGGAGTGAGTTCGCCTTGGAGGTGGCATCGATGAACAGTGCTCCTCCCTCAAGGTGATAGAGGTCACGTGCCGGGTCACTGTTGCCCGTCACCAGCCAAGTGATCATGGCAGGATCATCGGCATCAGCCCCGTCATCCACGGCAACGATTACCGTGCCGGGAGTGGCGAGAGGTGCAGGAAGCGCAGCAGCGAGACGATGCATGTCGAGGCCCTCCGGCGGTTTCCTGACGGTCAGCACCGCTACCGGCAGTGAATGCTCCGCCATGGTCTTCATCCCTGTGATGACGCCGCCTGTCACTTCGGCGTCAGTGAGAAGAAGCAACGGTACCGAGTGGTACTCAGCGGTGCGCTCTTCCGAAAGCTTTACAGTGGCATCTATTCCAAGCTTGCCTCCCATACTGTACCTGTCAGAAGAGTGGTCAAGAACATCGAGCGGTCCACGGGTAAGCAGCAGATCAGTCTCAAACCTGGCATTGCCGAAAAAGGCCTCTGCAACCATTTGATAATCATGAATATTGACAGGACCGCTGACTACGATTATATACTTGCTCAGCATCATCTGCCCTGCGCCGAAGAGGGCACTGAGAACCTTCATGCCCTGTCCGGGGTATGTCTTGTCAATGCTGACGATGACAAGGTTATGTGCCACTCCTGCCACTGGCATATGCAGCTCGCGTATCTCCGGAGCTATGGCCAGTTTTATGGGAGCAAAGAAGATCTTTTCAGTGGCCTTGCCCATCCACGCATCTTCCATTGGCGGTACGCCTACGATGGTGGCCGGATAGACTGCATCCCTGCGGTGCGTGATGCATGTGACGTGAAACACAGGATAGAGGTCTGACAGCGAATAGAAGCCGGTATGATCTCCGAAAGGACCCTCGGTCACCGGCGTCTCAGACGGGTCAACATAGCCTTCTATAACAATATCGGAGTCAGCCGGAATCCAGAGATCATTAGTAAGGCATTTGACCATGGTGACCCTTTTACGGCGAAGGAACGCAGCGAGGAGATACTCGTTTATATCTTCAGGCAGCGGTGCTGTGGCGGAATAGGTATATACCGGGTCACCGCCGAGTGTCACGGTTACGGGCATTCTTCTGCCTTCCTTTTTCCAGGCTTCAAAATGGCGGGCACCAGTCTTATGACGGTGCCAGTGCATCCCGGTGATGTCTCTCCCCATCACCTGCATACGGTACATTCCAAGGTTGGTCTTACCTGTCACGGGGTGTCTGGTATGAACCAGCGGCAGTGTAATGAACCTGCCTCCGTCGTGAGGCCAGCATTTAAGCACGGGCAGTATGCCGAGGTCAGCGACAGGCTCTACTACCTCCTGGCACTCGCCCCTGCCTCTTTTTTTACGGGGGATAAGCCTGAGGAGGTTGATCCACTGCGGGAGTCGTGCCAGCTTGGCCGCCATACCGCGAGCCTGGCTCAGTGACTCAACAAGGGAGAAAATCTCCTCACCTGCGTCATCAAGTGTGTTGCGTCCGATGGCAGCTGCCATCCGGTCATCAGAGGCAAAGGCATTTATCAGGATAGGGAATCCGGTGCCGGTATCCTCAAAGAGAAGAGCTTTGCCTCCGTTTTTGACCATACGATCAGCCAGCTCGGTGATCTCGAGGACGGGATCAACATGACAACTGACACGCGCCAGATCACCGCGTGATTCCAGTAAGTTTACAAATTGAGCCAGGCCGTTAAACGACATTGAGAAGCAGATTTATACAAATATATAATAAAAAAAGGTGTGACGGCAGATACGCCTTTTCCACTGCCTGGAAGGAGGGAAAAGAGAGAGGGTGTCTCAGACGGGCACCCTCTCCATTGTATCATGATCAGGGACGTTGCTTGTTACGCCTCTGCAATCAGTGTTTATTAACAACCATAGACGGCATTGTTGCCGAGCTCTTCCTCAATTCTCAGAAGTTGATTGTACTTGGCTATACGGTCAGTGCGGCTGAGTGAGCCGGTCTTGATCTGCCCCGAGTTTGTTGCCACAGCTACATCGGCGATGGTTGAATCCTCGGTCTCACCTGACCTGTGAGAGGTGACGGTTGTATAACCTGCTCTGTGAGCCATCTCAATGCAGTTGAGTGTCTCGGTCAGTGTTCCGATCTGGTTCAGCTTGATCAGGATGGAGTTGGCACAACCCTCGGCGATCCCCTTCTCAAGGTACTGAACATTGGTTACGAAGAGGTCATCACCCACTATCTGTATCTTCGATCCGAGCTGTTTGGTATGCAGCTTCCACCCTTCCCAGTCGCCTTCGCTCATTCCGTCTTCTATGGAGTCAATTATCGGGTACTTCTCAACAAGTGAAGTGAGGTAATCAGCCTGCTGTGCCGGGGTGAGCTTCTTGCCCTTTTCGCCTTCGAACTTGGTGTAGTCGTAGACGCCCTCCTTGAAGAACTCGCTTGCTGCGCAGTCGAGTGCGATTGTAACGTCTGATACCGGCTTGTAGCCTGCGTTTGTAATAGCCTGGATGATGCTGTCAAGGGCATCTTCGGTGCCTTTGAGTGCAGGGGCGAAGCCGCCCTCATCACCGACTGCTGTGCTAAGGCCGCGTTCCTTGAGCACTTTCTTGAGTGAATGGAACACCTCTGCACCCATTCTCAGACCTTCTGCAAACGAAATAGCGCCTTTCGGGCGTATCATGAACTCCTGGAATGCTATGGGGGCGTCAGAGTGAGAGCCACCGTTAATTATGTTCATCATAGGTATGGGGAGTACACGTGCGTTGGTTCCGCCAATATACCTGTAGAGAGGCAGACCATGGTAAGCTGCTGCTGCCTTGGCACATGCCAGTGAGACACCGAGGATGGCATTGGCACCGAGGGAGCTCTTTGTGGGAGTACCATCGAGGTCAATCATCTTCTGGTCGATAGCCACCTGGTTGGTTACATCCATACCCATAATGTCTTCTGATATGACGCTGTTGACGTTATATACAGCCTTCAGTACACCCTTTCCCAGGTAACGGGTCTTATCGCCGTCTCTCATCTCGAGAGCCTCATTCTCACCGGTTGATGCTCCGGAGGGCACCGCTGCCCTGCCTGTTGCACCGCTGGCTGTTACCACTTCGACCTCAATAGTCGGATTTCCCCTTGAATCAAGGATCTCTCTTGCATGTACACTAATTATTTGACTCATTGTATCTTATGTTTTAATAGATTATTGCAATATATTAAAAAAAGGGATAAGGCCCTAAAGACAATATCCCTTCAATATTATGAGCATAGTCTGCTATTCTTTTGGATCAGCTTCAGGAGTGTTTTCTTCCGGGGCAGTCTCCGGGGCGGCACTTTCTTTGGCAACTTTTGCCTTGGCGGCCGGTGCCTCAGTAACAGCTACGGTTTCTGCTTTCTTCTTAGGGCTGCGGCGGCGGCGTGTGGCTTTGGCCTTGCCTCCTTCACCTGCCAGCATGTTCTCGTTGAAATCGACGAGCTCTATGATGCACATTTCGGCTGAGTCTCCCAGGCGGTTTCCCATCTTAAGAATCCGGGTGTATCCTCCGGGCCGGCTTGCGATACGTGGAGCCACCTCCCTGAAGAGTTCAGAGACAGCATTTTTATTTTCAAGATAACTGAATACCACCCTGCGTGAGTGAGTCGAGTCATCCTTTGACTTTGTGATCAGGGGCTCAACATATGTCCTCAGTGCACGCGCCTTGGCGTTGGTGGTGGTTATACGCTTGTGAAGAATGAGTGATGATGCCAGGTTGGCCATCATTGCTTTTCTGTCGGCGCTTTTTCTTCCAAGGTGGTTTATAGCATTTAAATGTCGCATTTCTCTCTATCCTTACCTGTTATTAATCTTTGTCGAGTTTATATTTTGCCACATCCATCCCGAATGAGAGGTTCATTGTTTCAAGAAGCTCGTCAAGTTCGGTGAGCGACTTCTTGCCGAAGTTGCGGAACTTAAGGAGGTCATTCTTGTTGAACTTGACGAGATCGCCGAGCGATTCGACCTCTGCTGCCTTGAGGCAGTTGAGGGCTCTCACAGAGAGGTCAAGGTCAACGAGTTTGGTCTTGAGCAGCTGGCGCATGTGGAGTATCTCTTCATCGAACTCCTCATTGGCCATTTTATCTTCATAGTCAATGGTGATCTTGTCTTCCGAGAAGAGCATGAAGTGGTATATCAGGATCTTTGCAGCTTCCTTGAGGGCGTCTTTCGGATGAATTGATCCGTCAGTGGTTATCTCGAGGATAAGCTTCTCATAGTCAGTCTTCTGTTCGACCCTGTAATTCTCAATAGAATATTTTACATTCCTTATGGGAGTGAAGATTGAGTCAACGGCTATTACACCGAACTCGGCTTCAGCAGGCTGGTTTTCCTCAGCCGGTACGTATCCCCTGCCCTTTGTGATATTAAGTTCCACCTGCAGTTTTACATCCGGTTCCATGCGGCACACCACCAGTTCGGGGTTCAGGACCTCGAAGCTGCTGAGGGCGTTATTGAGGTCGCCGGCTTTGAAGACCTCCTGGCCGGATAATTTGACCACTATCTTTTCGGTATCAACATCCTCAACCATCCTTTTGAAACGTATCTGTTTCATATTCAGGATAATTTCGGTGACATCTTCCATGACTCCGGTGATTGTGGAGAACTCATGGTCAACGCCCTCAATCTTGATTGTTGTGATGGCAAATCCTTCGAGTGATGAGAGCAGGATTCTTCTGAGAGCATTACCTACGGTTATGCCATAGCCGGGTTCAAGCGGGCGGAATTCAAATTTTCCGTACTGGTCGTCCGCTTCCAGTAATATTACTTTGTCAGGTTTCTGGAATGCTAATATGGCCATATTAATATTATTACTTATTACTTGGAATATAATTCAACGATAAGCTGTTCCTTGAAATTTTCAGGTATTTCAGAACGTTCAGGGACGCTCATGTACTTCCCGGCCATCTGTGTATCATCCCATTCGAGCCATGCCAGTTTTGAGCGGCGGTTTGAGCCGATAGTTTCAACGATTATCTCGAGTGATTTTGACTTCTCGCGTACTCCGATGATATCACCAGGGCGAAGGATGAATGAAGGGATATTCACAACATTGCCGTTAACTGTGATATGGCGGTGTGACACCAGCTGCCGTGCTGCCGGTCTTGACGGAGCAACGCCGAGGCGGTAAACCACATTGTCGAGGCGTGACTCAAGCATCTGGAGCAGAACAAGTCCGGTGACTCCTGAGGCTGCATTAGCCTTCTCAAAGAAGTTGCGGAACTGGCGCTCAAGAAGACCGTAGGTGTATTTAACCTTCTGCTTCTCACGGAGCTGCACACCGTATTCTGAAGTCTTTTTCCTCTTTTTGCTCTGACCATGCTGTCCGGGTGGGAAATTCTTCCTGTCTAGGTATTTGTCAGGGCCGAAAATAGGCTCTCCGAATTTCCTGGCGATTCTTGATCTGGGTCCTGTATATCTTGCCATTGAATTGTACTGTTTATCGTTTTATAAAATGTTAAATAAGAGGCTATTAAACCCTTCTGCGTGAAGGCGGACGGCATCCGTTGTGAGGCATTGGAGTGACATCAATGATCTCAGTCACCTCAACTCCGCTGTTGGATATGGCACGGATGGCTGATTCACGGCCTGATCCGGGTCCTTTGACATAAACCTTAACCTTGCGAAGGCCAAGTTCATAAGCAACCTTTGTGCACTCTTCCGAGGCCATCTGCGCTGCATATGGGGTGTTCTTTTTTGAACCCTTGAAACCCATTTTGCCGGCTGATGCCCATGATATCACCTGGCCCGAGCTGTTTGTAAGGCTGATGATTATATTATTGAATGATGAATGAACGTGAGCCTGTCCCACGGGTTCAACTTTTACGACCTTCTTCTTTAACGTCCCAGTCTTCTTTGCCATATGTTAATTATTTAGTAGCTTTTTTCTTGTTAGCAACGGTCTTCTTGCGGCCCTTGCGGGTGCGGGCATTGTTCTTTGTGCTCTGGCCTCTTACCGGAAGTCCGATTCTGTGGCGGATCCCGCGATAGCATCCGATATCCATCAGTCGTTTGATGTTAAGCTGAGTTTCGGAGCGAAGTTCGCCTTCAAGCTTATAGTTTTCAGAGAGGATCTGACGGATAGCGTTGATGTTATCATCATTCCACTCCTCTACTTTCATTTGGCGGTCAACGCCAGCCCTGTCGAGCACTTTCTGTGCCGTGCTTCGTCCGATTCCATAGATATAAGTAAGAGCCACTTCGCCCTGCTTATTCCTTGGTAGGTCTACCCCATTAATACGTGCCATATACCTCTTTTAATTTGAAGTGCAAAGTTAATCAAATTTATCCCTGCCTCTGCTTGAACTTGGGATTTTTCTTATTTATCACATACAGACGCCCATTCCTCCTCACAATCTTGCAGTCGGCCGAGCGCTTTTTTATTGATGCTCTTACTTTCATAGCAGTGCTTTTTTCTATTTAAATCTGAATGTTATTCTTCCTTTGGTAAGGTCATAGGGCGACATCTCAACTTTCACCTTGTCACCTGGCAGGATTTTGATGTAATGCATCCTCATCTTGCCGGAGATATGGGCGGTGATGATATGTCCGTTTTCGAGCCTGACTCTGAACATCGCGTTTGAGAGCGCCTCGATGATCGTTCCGTCAATCTCTATTGATGGTTGTTTGGCCATATTCTTACCTCTTTTTTAATACTTCTTCTATAAACTCAAATGTTGTAAGCAGGTCGGCTTTCCCCTCCCTGACCGCAACAGCGTATTCAAAATGTGCCGACGGCTTGCCGTCACCTGTTCTGACTGTCCACCCGTCGCTCTCGACGCGGGTGTTTTTTGTACCCATGTTGATCATCGGTTCAATGCAGATGACCATGTTTCTTTCCAGCCTGGTACCTGTACCCCGTCTCCCGAAATTAGGCACCTCAGGGCCTTCATGCAGGTGTTTGCCAATACCGTGGCCAACAAGTGTGCGTACTACCGAATAGCCGCCGCTCTCTGCCTTTGACTGTACGGCATGTGAGATGTCACCAACGCGGTTGCCTGTTACGGCCTCCGATGCTCCGGCCTCAAGTGATGCCCGGGTAAAATCGAGAAGGCGCATGACCTCAGGTCTGACCTCACCCACGGTGAAGGTATAAGCGCTGTCGCCGTAGTAACCGTTAAGTATAACCCCGCAGTCGACTGATATTACATCTCCCTCCTTCAGGATGTAGCCTGAAGGTATTCCGTGTACCACCTCGTCATTAACAGATGTGCAGAGTGTGTTCGGGAAGCCGGCATAACCCTTGAATCCGGGCAGCGCGCCATGATCGCGTATGAAGCTCTCGGCAATGCTGTCAAGCTGAAGGGTTGTGACTCCAGGCCTGATGTGTCCGGCTACTTCCGCAAGAGTCTTCGAGACCAGCAAATTGCTCTCTCTCAGTAACTCTACTTCTGCATCCGTCTGAATATAACTCATCAAAGAACGTAAACTTATTACATGGCCGTCACGGCTCCGGTCCTGCCCTTAACACGGCCGGACTTCATGAGGCCGTCATAGTGGCGCATAAGCAGATGACTTTCTATCTGCTGGAGAGTGTCAAGCACAACGCCGACGAGAATGAGGAGCGAGGTGCCACCGAAGAACTGGGCAAACTCACCGCTGACGCCAAAGTTGACGGCGAAGGCAGGGAGTATAGCTATGATTGCCAGGAATATCGAACCCGGGAGGGTGATGCGCGACATGATTGTATCAATGAACTCAACAGTCTTGCGCCCCGGTTTAATACCAGGGATGAACCCTCCGTTCTTTTTCATGTCTTCCGCCATCTGCACCGGGTTAATTGTAACCGCGGTATAGAAGTAGGTGAAGAGGATTATGAGGATTGCAGTCACCAGGTTGTACCAGAATCCGTACATGTTGGTGAATGCCACCACGAAGCCGGAACCTGATTCGCTGAAGCCTGCAAGGATAATCGGCAGCATCATGATCGCCTGGGCGAAGATGATTGGCATAACGCCGGCTGCGTTCACCTTGAGCGGGATATACTGTCTGACGCCGCCATACTGTTTGTTACCTACGATGCGTCTTGCATACTGGACAGGTATGCGGCGGGTGCCCTGTACGAGCAGGACCGATCCGAGGATCACTGCGAAGAGGAACACTATCTCTATCAGCAGAGCCACGAGGCCGCCTGAACCGTTGATGCGTGTTCCGGCTTCAAAGATGAATGCTACCGGGAAGCGGGCTATGATACCCACCATTATTATTAGTGAGATACCGTTACCGATGCCCTTGTCAGTTATCCTTTCGCCAAGCCACATCACGAATATGGTACCTGCGGTCAGGATGATCACTGATGAGATCTGGAAGAAGAGTCCCTGGAGCACAAACGCTTCGGGAGGGAGTATGGCGTGCAGGTTGGCCAGGTAGGTCGGTGCCTGCAGCACGAGTATACCTACGGTCAGATACCTTGTGTACTGGTTCATCTTGCGTCTGCCGCTCTCACCCTCTTTCTGAAGTTTCTGGAAATAGGGGAATACGATGCCCAGCAGCTGTATAACAATTGATGCCGAGATGTAGGGCATGATACCGAGGGCAAAGATGGAGGCCTGTGAGAAAGCTCCGCCGGAGAACATATCGAGCAGCCCCATGATCCCGCTGGAGGTCTGGCTCTGCAGCGCCTCGAGCATGGATGGGTCAATACCCGGGAGAGTGACATATTTACCCAGACGGTATAGTGCAATTATAGCAAGAGTATAGAGGATCCTGGCTCTCAGATCCTCGATCTTGAAAATATTCTTTATAGTCTGAATGAATTTCATGCCTTACAGTTTAACTGCGGTTCCCTGATTAGCTTCTATTGCAGCCTGGGCTGACTTGCTGAATGCGTGAGCATGAACCTCAAGTTTCCTTGTCACAGTTCCCTTGCCCAGTATCTTCACCAGTGCATTCTTGTTGACCAGTCCTGCCGTCAGCAGAGTCTGGAAGTCGATGCGGTCAGTCTTCAGCTTATCAGCAAGATTTTCGAGGGTACTGAGGTTTATGCCTTTGTACTCAACGCGGTTGATATTCTTGAAGCCCGACTTCGGTACTCTTCTCTGGAGGGGCATCTGGCCGCCTTCAAAGCCTATTTTCTTGCTGTATCCGGAGCGTGACTTGGCTCCTTTGTGGCCGCGAGTGGAGGTGCCTCCGTGGCCTGATCCCTCACCGCGTCCGATACGCTTTTCTCTTTTCACCGATCCGCGGGCCGGTTTCAAATTGCTTAAATCCATTGCGAAATATCTAATGCTGTTAATACCTTATAGTTTCTCCACCTTCACCAGGTGTTTCAGCTTGTTGGCCATACCCATTATCTGGGGTGTATCATCGTGCTCAACAGTCTGATGCATCTTCTTTATACCCAGTGCCGCGAGTATTCTCTTCTGATTCTCGGGCTGGCCTATCTTGCTCTTGACCTGGGTTATTCTGATTCTTGCCATAATAGATGAAATATTACTAACCGTTAAACACTTTTTCCAATGTCACGCCCCTATGGTCAGCCACGGTGCTGGCATCACGAAGCTCAAGCAGGGCAGCGATTGTAGCCTTGACCAGGTTGTGAGGGTTTGATGACCCTTTTGATTTTGCAAGCACGTTTCTCACTCCCACGCTCTCAAGCACGGCGCGCATAGCACCACCGGCCTTGATTCCGGTACCTTCGGTAGCGGGTTTGATGAATACGTAGGCTCCGCCGAACTTGCCATACTGCTCATGTGGTATGGTGCCTTTGTTTACAGGAACCTTTATGAGGTTTTTCTTGGCATCTTCAATGCCCTTGGCTATGGCGGTTGTGACTTCACTTGCCTTACCCAGACCGTGACCCACTATGCCTTTCTCATCGCCGACGACGACGATAGCCGAGAAGCTGAAGGTACGGCCACCCTTGGTTACTTTGGTAACTCTCTGTATGCTTACCAGCCTGTCGGTAAGTTCAAGATCGCTGTTTTTTACTCTCTTTATTCCGTATGCCATACTGATTAGAATTTTAAGCCGCCTTCGCGTGCTCCGTCAGCTAATGATTTCACTCTGCCATGATACTGGTACCCGCTTCTGTCAAAGACAACGGTCTCAATGCCTTTCTCTTTGCATACCTCGGCCAGGCGTTTGCCTACCAGAACTGCCATTTCGCTCTTCTTTTTACCTGTGGCAGTGGCAATCTCCTTCTCCCTGGAGGAGGCTGATGCCATTGTCACTCCGTTGACGTCGTCAACAGCCTGAACGTATATCTGTTTGTTGCTGCGGTATACCGCAATCCTGGGTTTCTCGGGGGTTCCCTTAATCCGCTTGCGGATCCTCAGTCTGATCTTTTCTCTCTTTTCTGTCTTTGTTAAAGCCATGACTTTAATCTTTAATCATGTTAAACACCAGCCGATTTACCGGCTTTTCTTCTGAGCTGTTCACCCACGAATTTGATACCCTTGCCTTTGTATGGCTCAGGCGGACGCAGTGATCTGATCTTGGCTGCGACGTGACCTATGAGCTGTTTGTCAATGCTTGTGAGGGTGATGACCGGGTTGCTTCTCTTTTCAGTCTTGGTCTCCACCTTTATCTCCTGAGGCAGCTCCATGATAATATCATGTGAATAGCCGAGGCTCATCTCAAGTTGCTGACCGTTTGCCTCAGCGCGGTAGCCTACGCCGACAAGCTCCAGATCCTTCCTGTAGCCCTTGGAGACGCCCACTACCATATTGGCTATGAGGGCTCTGTAGAGACCATGAAGTGATTTCAGACGCTTCTCTTCGTTAGGCCTTGTAAGGATGATCTCATTGTTCTCAACCTCCACCCTGATGTCACTGTCAACCTTCTGCGACAGGGTTCCCAGGGGGCCTTTAACACTTACCACGTTTGCATCATCAACCGAGATTGTGACGCCTGATGGCAGGTTTACAGGTAATTTTCCTATTCTTGACATTTAACCTCCTCCTGTTTAATAAACATAACAAATTACTTCGCCCCCGACATTTTCCCTTGCTGCCTCCTTTTCGGTCATAAGACCATGAGAGGTTGAAAGGATGGCTATTCCCAGTCCGTTCAGGACTCTCGGGAGTTCATCAACACCAGCATAACGTCTGAGACCCGGACGGCTCACCCTCTGTATCGATTTGATAGCCGGCAGCTTGGTTTTAGGATGATACTTAAGAGCTATCTTGATCTTGCCCTGAAGTTCATCATCAATGAACTTATAGCTGAGGATATATCCTTTATCGTAGAGTATCCTGGTGATATCCTTTGTCAGACCGGAAGCCGGTGTCTCAACCACTTTATGTCCGGCTTTCATGGCATTCCTTACCCTGGTAAGAAAATCTGCTATTGGATCTGTCATCTTATATTATAATTAATTGTTTATATCGTTGTCGGGTTGTTACCAGCTTGCTTTTCTTACACCCGGGATGAGGCCTTTTGATGCCATCTCCCTGAATGTGATCCTGCTGATGCCAAACTGTCTCATGTAGCCTCTCGGTCTTCCGGTAAGCTTGCATCTGTTGCGCTGCCTGATAGGGTTTGAGTTGCGTGGCAGCAGGCTCAGTCCTACATAGTCGCCATCTGCTTTGAGTGCGGCTCTTTTGGCGGCGTATTTTTCAGCAAGTTTTACCCGTTTGACCTCGCGGGCTTTCATTGATTCCTTAGCCATAATCCGATCTGTTTACTTGTTTTTAAAGGGAATTCCAAATTCTTTAAGCAGGGCATAAGCCTCTTCATCGCTCTTGGCGGTGGTGACAAACGTGATCTGAAGTCCCATGATCTTGGCTATCTTATCGATGTCGATCTCAGGGAAAATGATCTGTTCTGTAATACCGAGGGTATAGTTTCCGCGGCCGTCGAGTTTTGCACCCACACCCTTGAAGTCGCGTATACGCGGCAGGGCTACTGAGATAAGTCTTTCGAGGAACTCGTACATCTTGTCTTTGCGGAGGGTCACCATAACACCGATGGGCATTGCCTTCCTGAGCTTGAAGTTGGAGATGTCCTTCTTGGAGATTGTCTGGACTGCCTTTTGTCCGGCGATGTCAGATACCTCTTTCTGTCCCATCTCAAGCAGTTTCTTGTCGGCGATGGCCTGACCCAGTCCCTGGTTGATAACTATTTTTTCGAGCCGTGGCACCTGCATGACAGTCGTGTAATTGAACTGTTTCATGAGTGCAGGTGTAATCTCACTCTTATATTTTGTCTTTAAAGCAGGCGTGTACATTACTTGATCTCCTCTCCTGATTTTTTGGCATAACGCACAAGTTTGTTCTTATCATTCAGTCGACGTCCGACGCGTGTCGGTTTGCCGCTGGCCGGGTCAACCACCATAAGATTTGAAAGGTGCACTGCTGCCTCTTTCTTGAGAATGCCTCCCTGTGGTGCCTTGGCATTGGGTTTGGTATGTTTTGATACCATGTTCACCCCTTCCACCAGGGCTTTGTTTTTATCCCTGTTGACCTCCAGGACACGGCCTTTCTGTCCTTTGGATTCACCGGCAATTACAGCCACTGTGTCTCCTTTTTTGATGTGTAATTTCTTCTGCATCGGGTGTCAGTTTAAAAATTATAACACTTCAGGTGCAAGTGAGACGATCTTCATGTACTTGTCACGCAGTTCCCTGGCGACAGGCCCGAAGATACGCGTGCCGCGCACCTCGTCTGTGTTTGTCAGCAAAACCACGGCGTTATCGTCGAAGCGGATATATGAACCGTCGGCGCGGCGTATCTCTTTCTTCGTTCTCACCACCACGGCCTTGCTCACTGTACCTTTCTTTGCTTCACCGGAGGGAATGGCGCTTTTTACAGAGACCACAATCTTGTCTCCCACGCTGGCATACCTCTTCTTGCTTCCGCCGAGCACCCTGATGCAAAGAACCTCTTTGGCACCAGTGTTATCGGCAACAGTCAACCTGCTTTCCTGCTGTATCATAATTACTTAGCTCTTTCAATTATTTCAACCAATCTCCAGGCTTTATTCTTGCTGAGAGGCCTGGTCTCCATTATGCGTACCGTATCACCGATGTTACAGGTATTCTCCTCATCGTGAGCCATGAGCTTTTTCGTTTTATTGACGAATTTGCCATAGATCGGGTGTTTGACCTTTCTGCGGATGGCAACGACAATAGATTTGTCCATCTTGTTGCTGACGACAACACCTGTACGCTCTTTTCTAAGATTCCTTTCTTCCATGCTGATGCGGCTATTTTGTTTTATCATTCATCTCTCTTCTGCGCTTCTCTGTAATGAGCCTTGCAATAGTTCTCCTGCTTTCCTTGATCTTCTGCGGATTTTCAAGAGGGGAAATTGCGTGGTTAAGCTTCATGCGCACGAGAGCGGATTTCTCGTTATCAATATGTTCGAGAAGCTCCTGATTGCTTAATTCTCTTATCTCTGAACTCTTCATCTCTCTTATTCTTTATTACTCTGCAAAATCACGGCGCACAATGAATCTTGTTGCTACAGGCAGTTTCTGTGCTGCCAGGCGGAGTGCTTCCTTGGCCACATCAAAGGGAACGCCCTCGGCTTCAATGATTATACGACCCGGGGTGACCGGTACGACAAATCCTTCCGGAGCACCTTTACCTTTACCCATACGGACCTCTGCGGGTTTCTTGGTTATGGGTTTGTCAGGGAAGACGCGGATCCAGATCTGGCCTTCACGTTTCATGTGACGGGTGACGGCCTGGCGTGCAGCCTCAAGCTGACGTCCTGTTAGCCATGCCTCCTCAAGGGTTTTAATGCCAAATGATCCGAATGCCAGCTGATTGCCTCTCTGGGCATTGCCTTTCATTTTGCCCTTCTGGCTCCTCCTGAATTTGGTCTTCTTCGGTTGTAACATCGCTAGATTGTATTAAATATTAATTACCTGTCGCGGCTATCTTTCTTGTTTCCGCTTTTCTTTCTGAAACCACCGGCCGGAGCCTTGTTTCCCTTGGCGCTTTTGGCGGCGATGTTGGGACTGAGGTCACGTTTGCCGTAGACTTCACCGTTGCAGATCCATACCTTTATGCCTATAAGTCCTACTTTGGTAAGGGCTTCGCCAAGGGCGTAATCAATATCAGCACGGAATGTATGAAGCGGAATTCTTCCATCCTTATAGGTTTCATTACGGGCCATTTCTGCGCCGCCGAGCCTGCCGGATATAACCACCTTGATACCTTCGGCGCCCATACGCATCGTTGATGCGATGGCCATCTTGATAGCGCGGCGGTATGAGATCTTGCCTTCCACCTGGCGGGCTATATTGCCTGCAACAATTGCTGCATCAAGCTCCGGGCGCTTCACCTCGAAGATGTTTATCTGAACCTCTTTCTTGGTGATCTTCTTGAGCTCTTCCTTCAGTTTGTCAACCTCCTGGCCGCCTTTTCCGATGATGATGCCGGGACGTGCGGTATTGACCGTGACGGTGATGAGCTTAAGAGTGCGTTCAATTATAATCTTTGAAAGACTGGCCTTTGCAAGTCTGGCATTCAGGTATTCCCTGATCCTGGTGTCTTCAACGAGTTTTCCTGAGAAGTCGTTGCCACCATACCAGTTTGAGTCCCATCCCTTGATGATACCAACTCTGTTGCCTATCGGATTAACTTTTTGTCCCATTGTCTACTTTGAAATATTTTCAACTTCCTGTTTCCTGCTTCCCAGCTCAAGGGTCACATGGTTTGATCTCTTGCGTATGCGGTAAGCCCTTCCCTGCGGGGCAGGCTGGATCCTGCGAAGTATACGGCCGCCGTCAACCTGTACCTCCTTTACATAGAGATTGCTCTCCTCAAGGCGTACGCCTTCGTTCTTGGCCTGCCAGTTTGCTATGGCTGAGAGAAGGAGTTTCTCGAGCCTGCGTGAAGCCTCCTGCTTGCTGAATTTCAGGATATCAAGAGCCTTGTTTACCTCCTGACCCCTGATCAGGTCTGTCACCAGCCTCATCTTGCGCGGTGAGGTGGGAACATTGCGAAGTACGGCCCCCGTCCTCTCTTTTGCGGCTTCCTTCCTGGCGCCGGCGCTTATTCTTTTTCTTGCACCCATTTCTGATACTTTTTCAGTTGTTACGATACATTACCCTATTTCTGTTTTCCACCATGACCCCTGAAGGTACGGGTAGGGGCAAACTCACCCAGCTTATGACCAACCATATTCTCGGTAATGTAAACAGGTATGAACTTGTTTCCGTTATGCACTGCCATAGTGTGTCCTACAAAGTCGGGAGAAATAACTGATCTTCTTGACCATGTCTTTATCACTGTTTTCTTACCGCTGTCATTCATTTTATCCACCTTTTTGCCCAGGTGGAGATCGATGAAGGGGCCTTTTTTAATAGATCTGCTCATCGTATCAATTATTTTTTCCTTCTTTCAATGATATGCTTATTAGAATACTTGGTACGGCTCCTGGTCTTGAAACCTTTGGCGGGCATACCGCTGCGTGAGCGCGGATGACCTCCGGAGGCCCTTCCTTCACCACCACCCATGGGGTGATCAACAGGGTTCATTGCAACGCCCCTGGTCCTGGGCCTGCGGCCGAGCCAGCGCTTGCGCCCGGCCTTACCGGATCTCTCCTGGTTGTGGTCGGTGTTTGAAACAGTCCCTATTGTGGCGCGGCATGTGATAAGCACCATCCTTGTCTCACCCGAGGGGAGCTTGATGATTGCATACTTGCCGTCACGGGCAGCCAGCTGTGCGAAAGTGCCTGCACTGCGGGCCATAGCTGCACCCTTGCCGGGCTTCAGCTCAATGTTGTGAACAATCGTTCCGAGAGGAATGTCTTCAAGGAAGAGGGTGTTACCTACCTCCGGGGTGGCTGTCTTGCCTGACATTACCTCCTGCCCGGCTTTCAGGCCGGTGGGAGCGATGATGTACCTCTTCTCACCATCAGCATAGGTGAGGAGAGCTATTCGTGCTGAACGGTTGGGATCATATTCCACGGAGGTGACAGTGGCAGCTATGCCATCCTTGTTCCTCTGGAAATCGATCACACGGTACATCCTCTTGTGGCCGCCGCCGATGTACCTCATGGTTCGCCTGCCGTTAACGTTCCTGCCCCCTGTCTTCTTCAGCGGCGCGAGCAAGGATTTCTCCGGCGTGCCATGAGTTATCTCCTCAAAGGAACTCATGACTTTATGTCTCTGGCCTGGTGTAACAGGCTTGATCTTTCTGACTGCCATATTATTTTAAATGTTGCTGTAAAAATCAATTGTCTCACCTTTGGCGAGAGTGACAACAGCCTTTTTAACAGCTGCCGTGCGACCTGACATCACACCTGACTTGGTATAACGGGTCTTGGTCTTGCCACCGTAGTTGATGGTATTGACAGACTCAACGTTAACGCCGTAGAGCTCCTCAACTGCCTTTTTTATCTGCAGCTTGTTGGCCTTACGCACCACCAGAAAACCATACCGGTTGAACTTCTCGCCCTGACTGGTCATTTTCTCGGTCACTATGGGTTTAAGTAATATTTCCATCTCTGTTCCTGGTTTATAATGTTGACTGCAAAACATCAACTGCGCTCTCTGTCAGCAGGAGAATTGAAGCCTTCATAATGTTGTAAGTATTTAAATCACTGATTGTTACAACTTCAACTCCCTGTAAATTTCGAGATGACAAATATATGTTTTTATTTTGTTCCGATAAAACAATCAGCGATTTTTTATTCGTGATATTGAGGTTTGCGTTCATCCCGGCCATTTTTGAAGTTGCGGGAGCCTCGAATGAAAAATCTTCAAGCACGATAATTTTGCTCTCTTTTGCCTTATATGAGAGGGCTGATTTTCTTGCCAGCTGTTTTACCTTTTTATTGAGTTTGAAGCCGTAGAATCTGGGTCTGGGGCCGAAGATACGGCCTCCGCCGCGGAATTCGGGGTTCTTGATGCTTCCGAAACGTGCAGTTCCGGTGCCCTTCTGTCTCTTGAGCTTGCGTGTGCTGCCCATGATCTCGCCGCGTTCCTTGGCTTTGTGTGTACCCTGTCTCTGGCTGGCCAGATACTGTTTCGTATCGAGGTAGATAGCGTGATCATTGGGTTCAATGCCGAAGATGGTCTCATTGAGATTTACCTTTCTTCCGGTCTCTTTACCTTCTATATTAAATACTGCTACTTCCATTACTTTGTTATTATTACGTAACCACCTTTGGGGCCTGGGACGGCACCTTTAACGAGGAGCAGGTTTGATTCGGGCAGGATCTTAACGACCCTCAGTTCCGTCTCCTGCATTCTTCCGCCTGTGCGGCCTGCCATGCGCATGCCTGGCATGACTCTTGAAGGCCATGATGAAGCGCCCACTGAGCCCGGGGCCCTGAGCCTGTCATGCTGACCGTGGGTTGTACCGCCGACACCGCTGAAGCCGTGGCGCTTGACAACGCCCTGGAAGCCTTTGCCCTTGGTCCATCCTCTAACATCAAGATATGTATCATCATTGAAAAGTTCGACTGTGATGAGATCGCCTCTCTTGTATTTGCCATCCTCAAAACCGGAGAACTCAGCCATCTTTCTCTTGGGGCCGGTACCGGCCTGCTTGAAATGTCCTATCTCTGCCTTGTTGCTCGACTTTTCCCTTTTATCATCAAAGCTTAGCTGAAGTGCTGCATAACCGTCAGTCTCCACAGTCTTGACCTGTGAAACGACACACGGGCCCACTTCCAGCACTGTGCATGGAATGTTTTTTCCGTTCTCATCGAAGACGGAGGTCATTCCAACCTTTTTTCCTATTAATCCCTGCATAATTCAGTATTTTACCGGTTTCACACTTTTATTTCCACTTCAACCCCGCTCGGCAGTTCCAGTTTCATCAGAGCATCGATGGTTTTGGGTGTTGAACTGTATATGTCAAGCAGGCGCTTGTATGATGACAGTTCGAACTGCTCTCTTGATTTCTTGTTCACGAACGGTGAACGGAGCACCGTATAGATTTTCTTGTGAGTGGGCAGCGGTATAGGGCCGCTGACTACTGCACCCGTCGATTTGACTGTCTTGACAATCTTTTCAGCCGACTTGTCGACAAGGTTATGATCGTAAGACTTCAGTTTGATGCGGATTTTCTGACTCATCTTTCTTAAAGAATTTTTCCTGTTGTTACTTCAATAATTTTCTTCGATAGTTCTGCAGGCACCTCGTCAAAATGAGAGAACTCCATTGTGGATGTTGCTCTTCCCGAGGTAAGGGTCCGAAGTACTGTAACGTATCCGAAGTTTTCTGCCAGAGGTACTTTTGCCCTGATAACCCTTGCACCTGCTTTCGATTCCATACCTTCCACCTTGCCCCTGCGCTTGTTGAAGTCGCCCACAACGTCACCCACGTATTCTTCGGGGGTAACGACTTCGGCGGTCATCACGGGTTCGAGGAGCACCGGGTGGCATTTGCCTGCCGCATGGCGGAAGGCCTGCCTGGCTGCTATCTCGAACGAGAGCGAGTCGGAGTCAACGGGATGGTACGAACCGTCTTTGAGAATAACCTTGAGGCTGTCAAGCGGGAAGCCGGCCAGCGGGCCGTTGAGCATGGCCTCGCGGAATCCCTTCTCAATTGAAGGTATATATTCCTTCGGCACATTCCCTCCCCTGATCTCATTCACGAAGGTCAGTCCGGGAACATCCTCATCAGCAGGCATAAGCTCTACGGATATATCCGCGAACTTGCCCCTGCCTCCGGTCTGTTTCTTGAACAGTTCCCTGTGTGAGTAAGATGCAGTGATTGCCTCTTTGTATGCTACCTGGGGTCTGCCCTGGTTGCACTCAACATTGAATTCTCTCTTAAGACGGTCAATAAGAATTTCAAGATGCAGCTCACCCATGCCACTTATCACAGTCTGTCCGCTGTCAGGATCCGTTTTCACTTTGAATGTCGGATCCTCCTCGGCAAGTTTGCCAAGTGCAACGCCCAGTCTGTCGATATCAGCCTGTGTCTTCGGTTCAATGGCGATTCCTATAACCGGTTCGGGGAACTCCATTGATTCGAGCACAATAGGCTTGTTGATAGCACAGAGAGTGTCTCCTGTCTTAAGGTCCTTGAACCCAACGCCTGCACATATATCGCCTGCGGCGACGCTTGCTACGGGGTTCTGCTTGTTTGCATGCATCTGGAAGAGACGGTTGATTCTCTCCCTCTTGCCGCTTCGTACATTGAGGACGGTGTCGCCGGCATTGAGGGTACCTGAATAGACCCTCATGAAGACGAGCCGTCCGACATACGGGTCGGTTGCAATTTTAAAGGCCAGAGCTGCAAACGGCTCATCTGCCTCAGGCTTGCGTTCGATCTCCTTTTCGTCACGCGGGTCCTTGCCTTTGACGGCACCAACGTCGACGGGTGAAGGCAGGTAAGCCACCACACCGTTAAGGAGTCTCTGTACGCCTTTATTCTTGAATGCAGCACCGCAGAAGACAGGGACTATAACACCCTCCACCGTCTCACGGCGCAATACTGTCATCAGTTCATCAGCGGTTATGCTCTCATGATCCTCCAGGTAACGTTCAAGGATTGAGTCATCCATCTCGGCGCAAGCCTCAACGAGCTTCATCCTCCATTCGTCAGCCTCTTCGGCCATGAACTCAGGTATCGGCTTCACGGTGAAATTGGTCAGGGGATCCTCGCCATCCTCGAAGATGATTGCCTTCATCTCGAGGAGATCAATGAGCCCTTCAAACTTCTCTTCAGCACCAATTGGTATCTGAACCGGTACCGGATGTGCTCCCAGCCTGTCAATCATCTGTTGCACCACGCCGTGAAAATCGGCGCCGGAGCGATCCATCTTGTTGACAAATGCTATACGAGGCACATTGTACTTGTCTGCCTGCCTCCAGACAGTCTCTGACTGCGGTTCAACGCCGCCAACAGCGCAGAAGACAGCAACAGCACCGTCAAGCACCCTGAGTGACCTCTCCACCTCCATGGTGAAGTCGACATGACCCGGGGTGTCAATCAGGTTGATCTTGTAAAGCTGGTCCCTGTATTTCCAAAAAGTAGTTGTAGCTGCAGATGTAATTGTGATCCCTCTCTCCTGCTCCTGCACCATCCAGTCCATGGTGGCATTGCCGCTATCTACTTCGCCGATACGGTGTACACGGCCCGTATAATAGAGGATGCGCTCGGAAGTTGTAGTCTTCCCGGCATCGATATGGGCCATAATGCCAATGTTCCTGGTATTTTTGAGATCAGTGCTCATCGTTAGCTGGTTGTTTGCCACTTGTCAGCAGGATCAGAATCTGAAGTGAGCAAAGGCCTTGTTAGCTTCGGCCATACGATGGGTATCCTCTTTCTTTTTGTAGGCACCACCTTCATTGTTGTAGGCAGCCATCACCTCGGCGGCGAGCTTTTCGGCCATGCTGTGGCCGGTACGCTTGCGTGCGAAGAGAATGAGGTTCTTCATACTTATACTGACTTTGCGGTCAGGCCTGATCTCGAGGGGCACCTGGAAAGTAGCACCACCTACCCTGCGGCTCTTCACCTCGACATGCGGGGTTATGTTGTCAAGAGCCTGTTTCCATATCTCAAGCGGAGGCTTCTCAGCACTCTTCATCTTGTCGCCCACTATATCAAGTGAGTCGTAGAAAATCCTGAAGGCAACGGTCTTTTTACCATCGTACATCAGGTTGTTGATGAAACGGGTAACGTACGGATCGTTGAATTTCGGGTCCGGTAAGAGGATCCTCTTCTTTGGTTTTGCCTTTCTCATATTGTGAATCCTTTAACTGTTACTTCTTTGGTCTTTTTGCTCCGTATTTTGACCTTCTCTGCTTACGGCCATCAACACCGGAGGTGTCAAGTGCGCCACGGACAAGGTGATAGCGGACGCCGGGAAGGTCCTTGACCCTGCCGCCCCTGATAAGCACTATCGAGTGCTCCTGAAGGTTATGTCCCTCACCCGGTATATAGGCGTTGACCTCCTTCTGGTTGGTCAGCCTTACCCTGGCAACTTTTCTCATGGCTGAGTTAGGTTTCTTTGGCGTGGTAGTATAAACACGGACACATACCCCCCTGCGCTGCGGGCATGAGTCAAGAGCGGGTGCCTTGCTCTTGTCCACCAGCTTCTTGCGGCCTTTTCTAACTAACTGCTGAATTGTTGGCATAATTCTCTTTTAAATTAATTTTCCTTTTTCTATTCTGGTCTGCAAAAAATTTCCTTCACTCATCTCAGCGCAATGCGCCTTGCCTTGTCATTATACATATGCACCCCCGTCATTGTAGCGTCAACAAGCAGCCACAGTGCCCGCGGGCAAAGTTTTCTGGAGATGTAACTTATTGGTTTGTAAGTTATTTACAGGATTTTCTTCCCGACCTTTCCTATCGACTTCTTTTGTAAACTTACGTTTTGAAGGATAGACCGGTACTCCTGTTTCTCAAAAAACCGGTGCAAAGAAAAGAAATATTTTCCAATCCACCACAACTTTTATGTACTCTTTTGAAAATTTGCTATTTTTGCGCTCCCAACCAGACGATATACATTATTATAATATAATCCAACCTGAAGATGAAGACATACTCAACAGACCACCTAAGGAACATTGCTCTGCTGGGGAACTCAAGCTCTGGAAAAACCACCCTCGCGGAAGCAATGCTTTTCAGCGGCGGGGTCATCGAGAGACGGGGTACCATAGAAGCAAGGAACACCGTCTCTGACTACAAGCCGATAGAGCAGGAGAACCGCAACTCAATCTTTTCCGCAGTTCTTTACACGGAATTCAAGGACAAAAAGATAAACATTCTTGACGCTCCAGGTCTCGATGACTTCTCTGGTGGAGTGGTATCATCAATGTATGCTGCTGACACCGTGATGCTTGTTATTAACGTCCAGAACGGCGTGGAGGTCGGAACGGAGATCCAGTTCAGGCATGCCGACAAGTTTCATAAGCCTCTCATAATTGTGGTGAACGGTCTTGATCATGAGAAGGCCAACTTCGAAAAGAGTGTTGAGATGCTTAACGAGCGTTTCGGAAACAACGTGACCCTGGCTCAGTTCCCCGTGAATGAGGGCACAGGCTTCAATACAGTCGTTGACGTCATCAGCATGAAGATGCTTCGTTATGCTAAGGATGGCGGCAAAGCCGAAGTGCTTGACATTCCTGCCGAACACAAAGCCAAGGCCGAGGAGTTGCATTCAGCACTCACCGAGAAGGTGGCTGAAAGCGATGAATCTCTAATGGAGCTCTTCTTCGCCAATGATAAGCTCACCGAGGAAGAGATAGGCCGCGGTCTTCGTGCCGGACTTCTGAAGAGAGGCATATTCCCGGTCTTCTGCGTATCGGCAAAGGGTAATATCGGCGTCGACAGGCTGCTCGATTTCGTGGCTGTCTCCGCCCCCTCCCCTGCCGATATGCCGGCCCCGAAAAACTCAAAGGGCAACGAGGTCAAATGCAATCCTGCAGGACCGGCTTCAGTCTTCATCTTCAAGACAACCCTCGAGGAGCATATTGGTGAGATCAACTACTTCAGGGTGATGTCAGGCAAGATAGGTGAGAACCTTGACGTCATAAACACAAGCAACGGAACCAAGGAACGTCTGTCACAGATCTTCGTCTGTGCCGGTAAGAACCGTACGCGCGTCCCCGAGATCCATGCAGGTGACATCGGAGGCTTTGTGAAACTGAAGAACACCAAGACAAACCATACTCTCAATGCTCCGGGTAACGACTGGACATTTGAGAACATGAAGTTCCCCGCACCCAAGTACCGTGCTGCCATCAAACCCCTCAGCGAAAGTGACGAGGAGAAGATGGGCGAGGCACTTAACCGCATGCACCAGGAAGATCCGACAATTATTGTAGAGTATTCAAAGGAGCTTAAGCAGATCATAATCCACGGACAGGGCGAATACCATCTCAATATACTCAAGTGGCATCTTGACAACATCTTCAAGATTGAGACACAGTATCTCGCACCGAAGATTCCCTACCGTGAGACAATAACAAAATCAGCGCAGGCCGACTACCGTCACAAGAAACAGTCGGGCGGTGCAGGCCAGTTCGGTGAGGTACACATGATCATCGAACCATATGAAGAGGGTTCAGAGGCCAAGTCGATGATGAAGATCGCAGGCAAGGAGGTCAAACTTGCCAACCGCGACAAGGAAGAGATAGAGCTTCCGTGGGGCGGCAAGCTCATCTACATGAACTGTATTGTAGGCGGTTCCATTGACGCACGTTTCATGCCTGCCATCCTCAAGGGCATCATGGAAAAGATGGAGGTTGGTCCTCTCACAGGCTCCTATGCACGTGACATCAGGGTCTATGTCTATGACGGCAAGATGCACCCTGTTGACTCCAATGAAATATCATTCCGCCTGGCAGGCCGTAACGCCTTCAGTACTGCCTTCAAGAACGCCGGTCCGAAGATCCTTGAGCCGGTCTATGAGGTTGAGATCATGGTTCCCGCTGACCGTATGGGTGATGTAATCAGTGACCTCCAGGGTCGTCGCGGAATGGTTCTCGGCATGTCGAGCGACAAAGGGTTTGAGGTCATCAAGGCAAGGGTACCCCTGGCAGAGATGAACAAGTACTCAACCGCTCTCAGCTCGCTCACCGGCGGCCGCGCCATGTACACAATGAGGTTCTCCGAGTATGCACAGGTTCCCGGCGAGGTCCAGGATTCTGTCATCAAGGCTTACGCCGGAGAAGAGGAAGAGGAATAGAACTGAGCTTCCGGAGAGTTATATTTTTACGCACAGAGGCTGCCTTAGAATGGCAGCCTCTGTGCGTTTATAAGACTATTTTACAGAGTTTTTCTTTTTCTGCTGTTATAAACAACCAGTACCTTCCTGCCTTTTATCAGTAATCCTTGTTCCTCTATATCGCTATTGCCCTTTGGTATGTTAACATCAATAACCCTTTTATCAAAAAATGTCGTTATTGAATCTACCTCGGTATGTCCAATAATGAATGCATCCGCACCGTAAAATTCAAGTGCTCTGTTCAAGGTAATTTCATCGATTGTTTTGCTGCGTGAACCATCATTAGCCATGCCCCTGTACCAAAGAACTCCTTCGCCGCCAAGAATGAGACTCCTTGTTTCAATATTAAGTTCAGATTCTGCTTCATTTAAAAATTGCCTTACCAATTTATTCAATGTATCAGCCGGCAATTGTGCGTTGTACAATTCCGGTGAAATGCCTCCGTGTACAAAAGTATACCGGTTTATTCGCAACATTACCGGATTCTGCCTGATCCAGTATCCAAGAAGCGTCCGTTCACTGAATAACGAGGAATAATTGAGCCCAAGGTTATCACACAGGGCATAGTATTCATCTGTAACATACCTTAGGTCACCGTTTAAGACCATCGGCTCATGGTTGCCGAGGATCATATGAACCATTCCTCCCTCTTTTTCAGCCTGTTTTCCAAGCTTTAAAATCATCCAGAATGCTTCTGTGACTTTACTCCCTCTGTCAAAAATATCTCCCATAAAAACAAGATGACCCTTACCCCAGTTCCAGTTTCCGTCTTTATCAATAATCCTGTTATTTTTAAGAAGACTTTCAACCCTGTCATATTCACCGTGAATGTCACCCACCACAAAGATCTTCCTTATACCTGACCAGGAGCTTTTAACCGGAGCATAATCAGAATCAAAGTCAAGGTCCTCACGTTCGATCAGAAATCCGTTCAAGCTGTATGGTAGTTCTCGCATCCTGACCGTATCCCTATCAATTGAGGAATTGCCTGTTTCATTATCATGCTTAAGAACCACAACTTCAAATCTTAAAGAGTCGATGAGCGTGACATGGGGTCCTTCCACCATATCAGGAATGTTCTTTGTGAAGGTTCTGGCGCCATTCTCCATGAGAATTGCCCGGATCTCACGCCTGTTTCTCTTTCGGGCATAATCAAGCGGAGTCCACCCCTTTATATCCTTACTGTTTATATCGGCTCCCTCACTGATCAATTGTCTGACTCTATCCATGTCCCCGGTCATGACTGCTCTGAGCAACGAATCTGATGAGGCTCCTCCATCTCTCTCTGTAACTACCTGATGAGAAGGATCTGATCCTGATGCTGCGGATAGAAGCCGGAGAGAGAATAAAACTGAAAACATCAAGACCAGGGCCGTAGTTCTCAGAGATGATGTCTGACTGGAGTGAATGGCAAAAAGAGTCATGGTATCTGTTTGTAAATGAGAGTAACTTCAGTGGTTTACTAAGACGGATGGAGGCATTTCCGGAAATTAGTACCGAAAGATCTTCAGATCCGGAGTGCTTCAATTGGCATCTCCGGATCCAAAGAAAATCAGCAATAAATGATAACCTGCCAGTAAGTAATATTAAAGGCCCACCCTTTTAGGTTACACGGGTAACTTAATTATTGAGAGTACCCGGTATTCTGTACCATTTTTCCGTTCGCATCCATTTCATACCTGGGTATAGGAAGTATGGCATGAAAATAATCCCTGTTATAGCTCTTAACCTCATCAATCAGGTTTGGAATATGCCATCCCCCGCTTCGATTGATAGTCTCATTGTTTCTGAGGGCGTCGAATTGTCTGTGTCCTTCGCCTACCAATTCCTTTCGTCTTTCTTTTATAACCTGCTCAAGAGTTACGGTGCCGGTAACGGAATTTGCAGGATTGGCTCTTCTGACTATGGCATCAAGGTATGTTACTGCCTTGTCATTGTCGCTTGTTTTTACTGCACTCTCGGCGGCATTAAGATAGGCTTCAGACAGTCTTATCACCGGGACATTTGCATTTCTGACATCTGTATCGGGACCGGTGTATTTCAGCAGGTATACCTTCCTTGTTCTGTTGTAGGAGCTGCTTGAGGTTTCCAGTTTCGTTACCGCATGTCTTACATCGTTCATGTCCTCTTCAAGCAAAGTCAGGAAGTCGCTCGTAAGAACTATATCATTATAGCCGCCACGGTACATCAGGTATGCAATACCGTCGTTACCGGCCCTGTCGCTTACAGTATTTACAACCTCGAAAAGTACTTCCGGTGTAAATTTACTTTTCCATGCAGCGGTGGAGGAGCCATACTCAGCATTGGTCCAGAGTCTGTAGCTGTTTGCCTGGGCTCCGGTAATTGCTTCTTCTGCCTGGATCAGGGCATTTGCGTTATCTCCCTTGTACAGGTAAACCCTGCTCAGCAATGTTTTTGCAGCCCATCTATTTATCTTTCCATCATTTTTGGTAGCCTTTAATAAAGGAATTGCATCTGTGAGGTCTTTTATGATCTGCACATAGCATTCGGCTACAGTATTGCGGGTGGGCTGAAAATCAGGCCCAACAAGTTCTGTGACAATACACCCGCCCAATGAGGCCCCGTTATCTTTCTGATATGTGTTGCCAAAAACGCGTGTAACGTCAAATAGAGCAAGCGCCCTGAGGGCAAGTGCCTGCCCCTTGACATCGTTCTTGCGTGGCAAATCAGCCTCGATAACCTCAAGGGCATCTATCTGTGCCAGTATGTTGTTCGTATACCGGATAACCTGGTAGGGCTTTGACCACAGTGAGGTATAGATATTATCAGTGTTGCTTACCATCATATAAAACAAGGAACTGCGCTTGTTTGTACCGGTAGCCTGCATATCATCACCGGTAACGTCAGCATAATATTGCATTCTGGCACCGTAATATTCGTAACTCTGTAAAGTGGAGTAGATTCCGTTTATTGCATATTCAGCATCCACAATGTTCTTTATCGCTTCGGTTGACACCACCTCGGTGGTCGGTTTCAGATCAAGCCAGTCTTCACTGCAGGAGATGAAGAATGCAGGAAGAAGGAGTAAAATATAGAGTATCTTTTTCATCAGTATATGATTTAATTTTTTAATGGACTGATAGAACCCACATGTATGATAATTATGTCCACAAATGTTTGTGTATGTAATACATGTTGGTTTCATCCCGGTAATTATTAAAATGTAATATCAAGTCCGAATGTAATAGTCTTGAGCGGAGGAGTCTGCCATGCCATTACACCGTCATTACCCACCTCGGGGTCATACATCTTCCACTTAGCCACAGTCCAGATATTATTAGCGGAAGCAAAAACTCTTGCCCGGTCAGCTCTTATATAATCAGTGAATCTGGAGGGTACAGTGACACCAATGCTTATGTTCTTAAGTCTGAAGTGGTCTGTGCTGTGTATCCTTCGAGAATTCGAATACCCGTCTGCCATATCCCACAGGTTATTGGCGATATAGATCCCGTAGATAGACTCATCTCCAGGCTTTCTCCATCTCTCCCTGTAATAGATCGGAATGTTTGCGTCAAGGCCGTTAGTGGTTCCTTCCTTATCCAGTTTCCCTGCTGCTGAGTCGTAGGAATATCCTCCCAGGGAATATGTGAATGTGAAGCCCAGATCAACGAAATAGTACTTAATATTATTAACCAGGCCTCCTGTTACTTTTGGATATGGACTCTGCAACGGGATAGCATTTGCAGTGTTCAGATCCTTCGTCTTCTCCTTAACATAATTCCCGTCTGCGTCAATTGTATTAGTATAAAACCAGGTAGTTCCGTCAGCCGGGTCAATTCCGGCAAACTCTCTAAGATAGAATGTGTTGTAAGGCTTGCCAACCATCCTTATCTGTGATCCGCTGATTATAGATGTCTGAATTCCGTCCAGTACGAGAATTTTATTTTTATTGAAGGCTGCATTTAAGCTGGATGTCCAGGTAAGGTTTTTATTACTGATTATCGTTGCCAGTATCTCGGTCTCAAAACCCCGATTCTGCATTTCTCCTATATTGGTCAGGATTGAATTGAACCCTGTAGTCAGTGAAGTAGGTTCATTCATCAGGAGGTCTTTTGTCAACCTGTTATAGAATTCAAATGAGAATCTCACTTTGTCCAACAGGTTTATATCCAGACCGATGTTGGTGTTATAGTTGGTTTCCCATTTCAGGTTACTGTTATTGAACTGTGTTTCCACAATCCCCGGGAGCCCGTTATAATCAGCTCCATAAGTTGATAAACCCATGTACTCGTAGTAGCTTGAAGGCAGGGTACCGTTTACCCCGTAAGATGCCCTCAGCTTAACCTCCGGGAGTATATCAGTTAAGCCCGACATAAATGTCTCCTCAGATACTTTCCATGCACCTGAAATTGACCAGAAATTACCCCACCGGCTTTCAGGAGCCAGCCTGGAACTTCCGTCACGTCTGAAACTTATGCCTGCATAATATTTCTTATTGTAGTCATAATTGACACGGGAGATATAGGATATCATCCTGTAGCCGTTCATCGAACCGCTGATTGATCTTAGTACAGAAAAGTTATCAAGTTCAACAAGGTTCCAGTTCGCGAGGTTTTCCTTTGAGGATGATGAGTAGTCCCTTGTATAGTCAGTAACCTCATATGCAATTAAGGCGTCTATGTTATGATCCTTAGCGAAAGTTCTTACATACTGCAGACTATTTGACAATACCAGGCTCCTTCTGTCATAGAATGACTTTGAGAATGTACCCAGGTTTGCAGGATAAGAGCTCAACGGGTGAGTAAATGACTTACCGTTAATCATGTTGAAATCATAACTCAGGCTCGTTCTCAGTTCCAGCCCGGTGATAATCCTGTAGCCGGCGAAAACAGTGTTAAATGTCCTGATTACATTTTCAGTCTGATAATTCAAATCAGCATATGCCTTTGGATTACGACCAGTGCCATTCCTCGGAAAGTCACTGGCGTAACTACCGTCCGGATTAAAAGGGACATCTCTCGGAGTTACAGTATTAAAAACTGAATAGAACGGGCTGAGATATGCAGTACCTTCAGTATTTGTGCTTTGCTTAACACTTGAAAAAAGCAAATTGGCACCTACATTCAAACGTTTGGAGGCTTCATATGTAAGGTTTAACCGGCCTGACAACCTGTTAAGATAACTCATTACTGAGACACCTTCCTGGTCAGTGTAACCTATTGACGAAAAGATTTTCATCTTATCGTTTCCTCCTGAAATTGAGATTTCATTATTCTGAAATTTACCTTTCCTGAACAGTATTGATTTCCAGTCAGTCCACTCACCAGTCCAGGGGAGGGCGGCATACTCGTCGATATTGGCATCAGCATGCGCCTGGGCAGCAGTTTGATCCATCCCCAGGTAATATATGCCTTCATTTACAAGACCTTCATAAATAGTCTCACGGCGCTCCTGGCCACCCATAAACGGACGGTACTCGGTTGCAAAATCAGAATATCCCAATTCGGTTCTGAATGTGACTTTGGCCGCTCCTGAAGAGCCTTTTTTTGTGGTTATTATTATCACACCATTAGCGGCTCTTGAGCCATAAAGGGAGGCAGCGGCAGCATCCTTGATGATTGATATACTTTCGATATCTGACGGGCTCATTGTTGAAAGTATGTCCAACCCTGAGCTGGTGCCAAGAGAAGAAACGTTACCTGAGATTATAGGGACACCGTCAACTACAAACAAAGGATCATTGGATGCATTGAATGATCCGGTACCACGGATCCTTATCTGTGTTGCTGCCCCTGGTTGTCCTGATGTATTCGTAAACTGTACGCCTGATACGGATCCCTGCAGAAGTTGTCCGATGTTGGTGACAGGAACATCAGAAAGACTCTCCATTTTTATTATGCTGGCTGACCCTGCATAAGCCTCCTTCTTTACTGACCCATAACCTGTGACAATAACCTCTTCAAGGTTAAAGTTGTCCTCCTCCATGGCTATGAGCACAGGAGTGCCTGGTGAAACAGGTACTTCTTTTACTTTCATGCCAATGAATGTAACAACCAGTATGGCTTGCTCACCGGAAACAGTGAGGGTGAATGCTCCGTTTACATCTGTTGATGTAGCATTCAGAGTACCCTTTTCAACTACCGATGCCGATGGTAAAGGCAAGTTATCTGAAAGCGTCGTTACAATACCGCTGACAGTTAATCTCTGAACCGTATTTACGGTTACTACTGACTCTTTATTGGCAGGTGCCTGGGAATTGGCATCTGATGCAACAGCATCTGCCGGCCATAAAAAGAATATTAAGGAGATCAGCCAAAGTAACTGGCCTGCCTTAATCAGGATCATGTGCGATGAAAGATCCTGACATCCTGTTCTTTTCTTCATACTTGTCTGAGTTAGGTTAGCGTTTAGAGTTGTTTAAACCTGAAATAATATGTTGATTGGTGTCGAATTTATAAACTAATGTTACCATGGGTCAGGTTACAGTTAGATACAAAAACACCAGTCCTGTTGCTTTAATAGCTACAAAATAGATACAGACAGACGTATAGATCTGATTATATGCATTATATAAGCAATAAAAGAGATGATTGTTTTATGAAAGCTGACTTAAAAAGGAGCCCAGGTTTTCTCCGGTATTTGCAATGCCAAGCTTTTTCCTTAGTCTTGTCCGTGCAACCGTAAGCGTATGCAACGACTGGTGAGTAATATTGGAAATATCCTTAGTTGACAGGTTGAGTTTGAGAAAGGCGCATAGTCTCCTCTCATTCGGTGACAGATCAGGGAAGCGTTTAACCAGGGTATTGAAGAAATCAGGGTGAACCTTTAAAAAAGTACATTCAAATTCCTCCCATGTCTGGATATTGGAATTGAACCTGAGATCCTTTATGATATCCTTTATAGGTCCGACACTTCCCCTGGGATCACCAATGACCTTGTTCAATCGCCGGGTGATATCATTGATCAGTTCATTCTTTTCCGCCAGGTATAATGCCTTACTGAACAACTCCTTATCTCTGAAACTTAGTTCATGCTGCAGTTGTTGCTTTTCAAGATTAAGGGACTTCTCCCTGAGGTTTTTTTGCTTAAGCTTAATTCGCTGGATTAAAAAGATAATTAGCAGAAAGAGCATTGAAAAGAAAAGAGCAACAAACCCAAATAATACCAGGAGTTTACTTTTCTGATCCTTAAGCTGGTGCTCATCTCGCTCCCTCTCATAAGCGTACTCCATTTCGATCTGCTCAATTCTTTTGAGCGTTTCCTGATTGAGAAGACTGTCTCTCAGGTTAATATATGATTTAAAATACTCTGAGGCTTTTTTATGGTCGGCATTTTCTTCATAAAGGTCACTCAGCCCTTTCAGGATATCCTTTGTTACCTCCAGTATCCCCAGTACTCTTGATTGATGCAGGCCATTTTCATAGTATTCAACTGCCCTGGCGTACTCCTTCCTTTTGTAGTAATAGTCTCCGAATGTTCCAAGTGAAATAGCTGCACCTTTTTTATCATTATGATCCAGTGCGAGATTGTATCGTTTGGTAATATAGTACAGGGCAGAATCCATCTGTTCCAGCTGAAGATAGGCCACACCGATATTACCATAATTTATTGCAGCCTCAGAGACTATTCCCTGGGCAAGATTTATCGCCAGGCTCTTATGATAGAAACTGAGAGCCTTCTCAACTTCATTCATCAGAATATAAACGACCCCTATATTGTTATATGAGTTTGCAAGCCCGGACATATTCCCCAGTTCCTCATTCAATGTCAGGCCGTTGAAGTAGTAGTAAAGGGACTTTTCAAACTCGCCGTTGTATTTATAAATACTGCCCATTACCCTGTATATCTGTGCTATGCCGCTTTTATCTCCCTTGCTCTCATATATTTTAAGTCCAGCCATGCAGCTCTCAATTGCTTTCTGGTAGTTCCCCAGCGTTTTGTATAGTGACCCTATACTGTAATGCAGCGGAGCAATCTGGTCTGTCTGACCAGTCTCTTTGTAAAGATTAAGTGCTTCAAGGTAACAGGTTAAAGCTTGCGCAAAGTCATCGCTGTTTTCAAGAAGATATCCTTTTGTAGTCAGGGCGAATGCGATGCCATCCATGTTATCATCCCTTCGTGCAAGTTCAAGGGCCTCCTCAGCCATCAAACCCGCTTTCACCGGGTCTTTTTGCCTCAGCTCAAAAGCAATAAGATTCAGATTCTTAATTCTCTGGCCCTTGTCCATCGTCATATTCAGAGCACGGTTAAGAGAGTCCAATGACTCAGTCTGGGCTGTTAAAGGGGTAATGGAAATGACATGTATCACAGAAAAAATGATTAATAGGGGCATGAAAACCGCATGCCTTCTGTAACGCTCTGATGAAGAGCGACTTGAATTTTGCTCTTTATTAATCACTTAAGCATTGTATTATCCCCGATCCAATTTTAACATTTTTATCTGACAGTACTCATCTTTTGACTGATAATTTTATACCTGGCCTTCCGAAGGAAAAGATGAAGCACAGGCATAATCCATGTTTAGTTATCTGTCTTGGTGATAATTATTATATGAACGAAAATCCTGGTAAAACCAATCTTTAAAGACATTTGCTTAAATATCCCTGCGTGGCCCTGCCGGAGAAGAGGAAGAGGAATAGAATTTCAGAACGATATTCTTACAGGGTCAGAGCCGTTGCATGCAACGGCTCTGACTGTATATTACAAATCAATTCCTGTTATGGTGCCGGGCCCGGGGAACCGGAAGGGATTCACCACACTGCCCGTGCTCCCGTCAGAAAAGTGGATCCGCAGGGTATCGGCATTCATATATCCGAAGATATTCTCCGGAGTTGTGAGAGTATCAACAAACCACACGGTGGCAATCTCCTCCCCGGAAGGATCGAGGGATGTTTCAAAACCAACAACTCCCGCATCATTTGAGAGATGACTGATCATATGTTTATACATCTCGCTGTGTTCAGAGTTTGTTCCCATATGAAAAACATACCCACGCAACACCTCAACGCCAACTTCAGAATAACCGTTGAAGAATGAGGTTGTCGGGGTGTACATCTGGCGTGCATACTCCAGGCCTGATATGGTCACGGCCGGTTCTTTGAATGTAATCACCTTATAAGGGAGTTTGACATTGAATTCGTTTTCTCCTGACTTAAAGCTGAGTTTCTTTGTCTCTATGGCAGCAATCAGTGCGTCCCTGTCCGGCTCCTGCCCGTCCGGGAAGTATATCCGCACAATCACCGGGCAGGCAAACTCGCTCTGGTAACCTATTGCATCAGTTTTCTGGTCAAGCAGGTGCTGCAGGTAAACAGCATCAAGCGGATCAAAGAACTTGTCTATGGTCAGTGAATAGTAAGTGACCGAGTCAGCATTAACGTCCACCTGATCAATGACACGTGTTACCGGCACAAAAATCAGGTTCTGGAGTTTCTCTGCGTTATACTTTGCAGTGTCATATAAGATATGGACGGAATGACTGGCTACATAGGTTGAGACGCCATAGATACCATCGATCCTCCTCATCTGGTTGGCAAATGCCGTTGAGCTGCCGAAGCATTTGATATTCTTGAGGCCTGACATCTCAAAGAGGCCTGCACCTTCAATCTCCTCAGGCGTGCCCCATCTCTGGTTGATTGTTGGCAGCTCAAACAGTGTTCCTGCCGCTATCCCGAGGATGATCAGGGCGCCAAGCACAACTGCCGGCAGCCACTTCATATTCTTCCTGTTTATCTGCAGGGTATCCTTCTCAGGGCATGCATGGAGACAGTCGCCGCACAGAGTGCAGTCGGCATGCGTCACCTTCTCCATCGAGGCCACGTCAATACCCTGTGGACAGTTGACTGTGCAAAGTCCGCATGAAGTGCAGGTGTCAGTGTTACGGGTAATATGTACCGGGTCAGGACGAACCCTGTTCATCCGTGTCACCTCAAGAATATAGCCTCCGGCTGTGACAACCAGAAGAGGCCATACATATGTAATCTCAAGCCCGATAAGCAGGAGTACCACATAGAGAGCCATCACTCCCAGGAACCACCACGAGTACTTGAATATAGCAGACAGGGCACCGAGCGGACAGAGATAGCGGCACCAGAATAGCCTGAAGAAGAGCGAACCCAGTACAAGCGCTCCGATGGCCAGCAGGGCCCAGAGCAGTACCACATCCGAATCGAACCCGGATACCGCAGCATAGTAAGGGTCAAACTTCTTGCAGAAGAGCTCGCTCGACTTAAGGGTAAAATAAAAGGTAATGAAGAGGAGCACATATTTCAAAAGGCGAAGAGCGTAGTCAGCGAACCCTTTGGGTGTCATTCTCACCTTAAGCCTGTCACCCAGCTTCCCGATCCACTCACCTATGGTTCCAAGAGGGCATATGTAGCCGCAGAAAAGCCTTGAGAACAGTACGATACCAACGAATAGCACCACTCCCATCATTATCTGTGTGCTCGTCATTGAGCATGAGAGCGACTCCATTGTGAGATAGCTTCCAAGGGCCTGCAATCCTCCAAATGGACAGTATGCCTCAAAGTCGGGTGCATAGGCTTTGTCAAACAGCAGGCGGAAGCCCATGAATACAAGGATACCGAAAACGGCAAACTGATAGATCAGCTTGTACCAGTTTTGCTTCTTCATAGATAAGGGTTATTAGTGGCCTCCAAATATATCATTTCCGGAGAATTTCCCAAATGAGATATGACAGGCTCAGGCCTTACCATGGCTTCTCCTGATGCCAGCCGCAGAAATGCAGGCAACAAATAAAAAAGCAGCGACGCCTTTGAGGGGCGTCGCTGACAATTGATGTTTCCGGTAACCAATTATTAGACCGACTGTTCTATATTCCAGACAAAGGCCCTGATGCCTACTTCTTTGTTTATCTCGTCAATGCGTTTGACCGCTTCGAGGAGCGGCGCCACCTTTTCATCATCAATGAAGGTAAGGGTCACACCGTTGATTTCAGGCCAGGTGTGAGTTCCGAGGTGCGGAGCGCCGGTGAATGACCCCACTCCTTCTACGTTATCCCACTGGGTGTATCCCCTGATCCCGAAGTGTTCGAGAGTATACTCAAGCTTCTCGGTCAGAGCCAGGTTGTATGTTATCATTACTGCTTTCATAATCACTCTTTTACTGATTTTTCTTGTATGTCATCCAGGAACTTCATGTCACGGAAGGCCACCTTGTGTTTCTTATCGCGTTCACCGTGGCGGGCAATAAGTACATAACCCACAGGTACCAGTACCATTGTAACGATAGTGGAGAACACCAGCCCTCCGATGACTGCAATACCCATTGGCTGCCACAGCTCGGAGCCTTCGCCCGGGTTGATGGCCAGCGGAAGCATCGCCAGGATGGTGGTCAATGATGTCATAAGCACCGGCCTGAGCCTGGAACGTCCGGAGAGCAGAACAGCCTCGTAGAGCTCCACACCCCTGTCACGTGTCAGGTTGATGAAGTCGACAAGCACAATTGCGTTCTTGACCACGATACCTATAAGCATTATGGCGCCTATAGCGGCGATAAGGCTGAGGTTGGTGCCGGTCAGGAAGAGCGCTATTGCGACTCCGGAGAAAGCAAATGGTATTGAGAGCATGATGATCACAGGCATCTTGAGCGATTCGAACTGCGATGCCATGACCAGGTAAACAAGTAACAGCGAAATGACCATCAGTAATCCGATATCCATGAACGATTCGGACATGTCTTCGAATGCTCCTGAGATCTCAACCATCACTCCCGATGGGATTGTCAGGCTGTCAAGCTCCTTCTGAATATCGGCAACGATAAGGTTCAGGGCCCTCTTGTAGGGAGTAACGGAGACGGTGATTACACGCTCCTTCCGCTTTCTCTCAATGTTAGGCGGCGACCAGTATTCTTTGATCTCAGCAATCTCACTAAGCCTGATCACCTGGCCGGATGGAGTTGCCACGCCAATGTTCTGCAGCTCGGTTATTGAGTTGCGCGCTGATTCCTTGTACCTGACTATTACATCATACTCATCGCCATACTGGCGAAGGCGTGTGGCAGTCAGACCGTCAACACGGCTCCTGATCATATTCGATACCTGTGCAGTCGTCAAGCCATACCTCAGGAGCTTGTCCTGGTCAAGGATGATCTGAAGCTCAGGCTTAGATTTGTCGCGGCTGACATCTACGTTGGCAGCGCCCTGAATCTTTTTAACCCTCTCAGCGAGCTGTTCGGCCAACAGGTTGGTCTGGGTGATATCGAAGCCGTAAATCTCTATGTCAACGGTATTACCTCCGCCCATGGCGCCCATTCCGCCGCTTGCGGCAAGTACTGAGAAGTTGATCACCTCGGGCATAGGGGCAATGATCCCACGAATCTCCTCAGCGACCTCCTCCGATGATCTGTTTCTGTCTTCCACATCAACAAGCGCAATGGTGAATGTCACCACGTGAGTCCCACTTTCTCCGAAGAGAGAAGTGAACCCACCGCTGTCATCCGTTCCGGCCGACATCGAGATCAGTTTTACTTCCGGGATCTGTTTCCTTATGGTAGCATCTATTCTGTCAGCAACCTTTTCCGTCTCTGTAACCCTGGTCCCTGTCTGCAGCTCAACTGTTGCCGTTACCTGCGATTCATCAGCTGCCGGCATGAATTCAGTGCCGATGAATTTGAACAGGAACATTGATCCGGCGAAAACAATGATGGCAGCAGCAACCACGAATCTCTTGTGATGAAGAACCCATGCGAGGGTCTTCACATAAAAACCGTCAAGCCGCTCGAGAAATTTATGAACGGACCCGTCCCATGTCCAGAACGGAGCATCCTCCTTTATTGGCCTTAACCTGAGCAACATTGCACTGAGCGTCGGAGTGAGTGTGATGGCGGCCAGTGTTGACATAATGATTGTGATCGATACGATCCAGCCGAGCTGCGAAAAGAGAACTCCGGTCAGTCCCTTCACGAAGGTCAGAGGAAGGAACACAGCCACAACGGTCAGGGTGGTGACGATAACCGCCAGCCACACCTCGTTGGTGGCATAGATGGCCGCCTCACGCGGCCGGCTGCCACGCTCGATATGCTTCGTGATGTTCTCAAGTACCACAATGGCATCATCCACAACCATCCCGATGGCTATCGAGAGTGATGAGAGCGAGATTATGTTGATGGAACTTCCCGTGAGGAATATGTAGATGAAAGCAACCAGCAATGATATAGGTATTGTAAGAATGATAATGAGGGTTGCACGCCACCTTCCGAGGAAGAATAGCACCACAAGTACCACGAAGAGAGCTGCATACATCAGTGTCTCGGTGAGGTTATTGATAGATCCCTGGATGAACTCCGAGGTGTCCATTACCTTCTCTATCCGGATATCCGGAGGCAGATCCTTCTGTAACTTTTTTATCTCGCTGTCCACCTCGCGGCATATCTGGACACTGTTGGCGCCTGACATCTTCTGAACGAAGAGGGTCATGCCCTGGGCGCCGTCTATTTTGGATACCAGTTTGGTCTCCCTGATAGTATCATTGACCGTGGCAACATCTCTCAGGTAGACATTATTGCCTTTAAAGTTGCCAACGATGACATCAGCAATCAGGTCACTTTCTGCAAACTCGCCCTGTACCCTGACCGGGTAGTCCATCTTGCCCATCTCGAGATAACCGGCAGGCATGTTAATGTTCTCAGCTCTGAGCACGTTGCCTATCTGCTCTATTGTAAGGTTGTAGGCTTCCATGCGCCTCGGATCAACCTCAACGTAGATCTCCCTTCCAGGCACGCCGGCCAGTCCGACGTTGCCTACACCATCAATACGGTTCAGAGGGTTGACAAGCTTCTCATCGAGAATCTTCTCAAGTCCCTTGTAGCTCTCGTCTGCAGTGATGGCGTAAAAGATTACGGGCATCATGCTGGAGTTGAACTTGAAGATTGTCGGATCCTCCGCATCTTCGGGAAGGAAGCTCTGAATGAATGAGAGAGAGCTTCTGACGTCGTTTGATGCTTCATCAAGGTTGGTCTCATATTCAAACTCCATGAATATGACCGATACGTTATCACTTGATGTGGATGTCATCTCCTTCAGTCCGGAGACGGAGTTGAGGGCGTCCTCGAGGGGACGGGTTATGTTCGTTTCAATATCCGCCGCACTGGCACCCGGGTAGCTCGTGTAAACCGAGAGGAACGGGAGCTCGATCTCAGGATAGAGGTCGATTGGCAGCTGCGTCAGGGAATAAAGCCCCATGACCATCGTGATGACGAAGATCAGGATTGTGGTTACGGGCTTCTTTACTGCACTGGCATATATACTCATATTCTATGATTGTCTTTTGTTAGTCATCATTCCGAAATCTCCACCTTCTGACCGTTGTTGAGTCGTGCCTGGCCTTCGGTGATGAGGCTCTCGCCCTCCTTCAGTGCCCCGCCTGCAATCTCGAAGCGGTCGTCAAACCTCTGTCCGAGGGTAACGGTCTTTCTTACGGCGATACCATTCTCCAACACGAAAATGTATCTTTCATTGGTTCCTTCCTGCATGAGTACAGCGTTTGCCGGAACCACGATGGCCTTCTGCTCGCCCATGTCAATGAATGACCTGGCGAACATCCCCGGGCGAAGCAGTTCGCTGCCGTTGGCTATCCGCACCTCGGCACTGAATGACCGTGACATGGGATCGATTGTCGGATGGACACGGAAGATAGTTCCCTCGAAGGTTTTGTCCGGGTAGACATCGGCTGCAACGCGAACCTTCATTCCGTTCCTGATAAGAGGAAAATATTGTTCAGAGATGCTAACGATGATCTTCACCGGGTTGATCTGCATGAGTGTGACAACGGCAGACTTGCCAGACATGCCCGGAGCACCTGAATAGAGTTCACCATCCTCAAGGTACCTGCCCGTGATGATCCCTGTAAACGGAGCCTCAAGCTGTGTATTCTCCTCCATGAATTCGACATTGGTCTTCATCACCTCGTACTGTGCTTTGGTCTGATCATAGAGTTGCTCCTTCACGCTCCCCAGCTTAAGAAGGGTGTCGAGCCTGGCCAGGTCTTTCTCAAGGTTGGCAAGCTGAATCTTATTTGCATAGAACTGGGTGCGGTCCATCAGGAAGAGCTTCTGCCCCTTCTGCACCCTGTCACCCACCTCAACATATATCTTATCGACCCTGCCCGGTGTTGAAGGGGCAAGGTTAACCTCCTCATATGCCTGTATGGTTGATGTGTAGTCTATTGTCCGGGCTATCGTAATCATGCTTACCGGCATCACCTTAACGGGTATGGCGGCGACTGAGTCAGCAGCTCCTGCTGCAGCGGCTCCGGTCTTGTTTTCCTTCGGGGCACAGGATGCAATCAGAATGCCTCCGGCAAGGATCAGTGAGAAAATTTTGCGATTCATTGTATTCTGTTTTATTGTTGATTTCTGTTAAAGTTTGTTCATCAGCTTGTCAAAGGCCACCTTGGTCTGCAGCAGGTTCATCAGGGCCGATATATAGTTGTTCTGCGCCGTGAGGTAGTTATTGTTTGCCTGGGTCAGGTCAAGGCTGGAAGCCATCCCCTGGTTGTACTTGTTCTCGAAGCTGTCAAGGACGCGGCCGGCGATCTCGATATTGGCCTTCTGGCTCTTGAACTGCTCATTGGCGCTGAGCAGGTTGTACCTGAGCTGCCGCTCCTGCATCAAAAGTTGCTCTGAGACCATCGATTTTGTATTTCCGGCTTTTTCAAGGTTGATCTTAGCCTTTTTTATCTTCGCATCTCTCAGTCCGGATGCAAAAATCGGTATCTGGAGCTGGAAAGCCACGGCGGAAGAGGGAAAATACTGCATATGCAACAGCTCGTCTCCCATTCCGTTCCTGTTATAATATATTGTACCTGCGAGGCTGGGCAGAGTAGATGCCTTTGCACTCTTCAGCGCCAGTTCCGACATCGCCACCTGGCTCACAATGAGCTGATAGGTAATATTGTCTTCCATCCTGAACTCCTCGGTTATCAGAGCATCAACGTCGATCTTCCCGGTGATATCATCGAGTGTCTCGGTGAGAGTGACAGCGGTTTCACCCGGTACTCCGAGAAGGAACTTGAGCATGTTGTGGTTAACCTCCATTGAGCGAAGCATTGATGATCTTGAATTTTCAAGCAGGGTGACGGTCGACTGCATCTGGTCAACATCGGTTGCCTCTGCCATTCCTACACTGTACATTGCCTTGGTCGATGCGAGGATGGCATTCAGGTTCTCAAGGTTTGCATCCACAACACTGAGGCTCTCCTTCAGTGTGAGTATCAGGAAGTAGACGTTCTTGACACTCTCCTTGGTCTCAAGCGTTGTCTGCGTCAGTCCCTGCCGGGCCAGCGTTGTTGCCATCTTTGCCGTCTGCACGCCCACGAGCCACGGGGCGTTGAAAACGACCGTAGATGCTGATAAACCCACCGCAGCGTCATATATTGTACCGAACTTGAAAGGTGTGGGTGTTCCCCCGAAGTCGATGATCCTTGTCATTATGGCAAGGTTGTAGCTTAGCGAGGCTGTAGCGTCTATCGAAGGAAGTCCTGCAGCCAAAGCTTCCCATTCCCCCTTCTCTGATGCAAGCAGATCATACCTTGCCGAGGCCACACTCCGGTTATTGTCAAGTGCATACTCCACAGCCTCGTCGACTGTAAGCGACAGGGTTGCCGGGACATCCTGTGCCGAAAGGCTGAGCAGGGAAGCGGCCAGGAGAGGAATAACAAAAGCAAAAATTCTTCTTTTCATATATTATAA